>CAYNHK010000339.1:0-3690 GCA_964396875.1 uncultured Acidobacteriota bacterium
TCCCTCGAGTGCTTTGGCCAGGCCGAAGTCGAGGATCTTCACCTTGCCCTGTGTGGTGACCTTGATATTCGCGGGCTTGAGGTCGCGGTGGATGATGCCGTTACCGTGGGCTTCCTCGAGCCCGTCCGCGAGTTGCCTCGCGATGGCGATCGCTTCATCGACAGGAATAGCACCGTTCTTCAGGCGCTCCGAAAGATCCTCACCTTCGACCAGCTCCATGGCGAGAAAATGCTCGGTGGAGCCGTCGGGGAGCGACGCGCTCTCGAAGCCGTAGACGTGAGCGATGTTCGGGTGATTGAGCGAAGCGAGCAGCTTCGCCTCTCGTTCGAAACGGGCGAGGCGTTCGCGATCCTGCGCCAGTTCGGAGGGCAGCACCTTGATCGCGACGTCGCGGTCGAGCTTCGTGTCGCGCGCGCGAAACACCTCGCCCATGCCTCCGGCTCCGATCGGGGACGCGATCTCGTACGGCCCGAGCCGCGTCCCCGCGCCGAGCGTCATTCCGGGATCCTCCGCCGGATTTCCGCAAGGACGTTGAGGATGAGCCGGACTTCGGTGGCGTCGCCTTCGGTTGGGAGCAGAGGCATCATCAGGAAGCGTTTGCCGTCGGGCGAGACGCTGTACGACGTTTCGTATTTCGATGCGTCGAACAGCGGTCGCGGCTTCCCGGCCCGCGGTCCGTCCGCCCCGCTGAACGTGACGGACATCAACCATCCGCCCGGGCTTCGAAAGACGATTTCCCCTCCCCCTGGTATCCACTCCGGACGGAAGGCGCCGTCGGTCGAAATCTGAATGCGCTCCTTCGCGGAAGGGAAGGAGGTGACGTAGGCCTCGAATCGGCCCGTGTCGTTCGCGATGTAGGCGATGTGGCGGCCGTCCGGAGAAAAGCGGCCGCTGACTTCAGATGCGGAGGTTTGGACGAAGGGCGTCCCCTGAACCGCCGCGGGCACGTCGCTACCCGTCGAAGGCAGCGCGAGCGTCCACAAGTCGGAAGCGGTGTCGGCCCCGTTTTCCTCGTAGAGCAGAGTGTGACTGTCCGGCGCCACGCTCATCGCGTACTGCGGCCGGTTGCTCTTCGTCAGTTGGATGGGCCCGGTGCGGGAGCCCAAGCGCTGATAGACGAGGTTGGGCGCGGGCGCGCCCTGCGAGTACACAAAACCGCTTTGATCTTTGAGCCAGATTGGATATGAGAAAGAGCCCCCCGCATCCTCACCGACCACGGCGCGCTGATGCGAGCCCGACTCGAGGTCGTCGATCCAGATGCCGCGCTCGCCGTGCACGGTGTGTCGCACGAGCTTCCTGCCGTCCGGGGAGAGCGACCAGAAACGGCTGGCTCCGTAGGTCGAAGGCACCGGGCTTGTGGTCCCCTCGCGCGTCACCCAGACGAGAGTGCGATCACGTTCGAGATTCGAGCCAGGCGCGTACGCGAGAGTTCCCGAGGGGGAGATCGCGAAGTGCGCGCCGCCGGAAAGATTCGTCACCATGCCCTCGACGAGCGGAACCGCGGCCCCGGTGATCTCCGCGCGAGCTTCGTCGAACGGGGCGACCAGGAGGCCTTCGGACCTGGCGTAGATGAGGTAGGAGCGCGCGAGCGCGGGGTCGCGGAGGACACGCGCGAAACCGCCGCCCGCGGCCACGAGTTCTTTAGCCGCGCTCTCGCCCGCTCCGCGCGCCATGACCTTCGAGCCATCCCAACCCGTGTTGTTCCACATCGAGTAGAGAAGACCGCCTCCTTTGTTGAACAGGGAAGGCCAGCGATGGCTCGCTTCGCCCGGCGCCAGCGTTGTCGCGGGCTCCTTCCTCGACCCGTCGCGCGCCGAGAGTCGGGCGATGCCGCTTGCGTTGTCGAGCACCACGTAGATCGAATCATCAGGGCCCCACGCCTCGCCGCGAGGATTGCGAGCACTCGCGACCTCCACCGGGGCGCCGCCTTTGAGAGAGACCTTCTTCAGTTTGTCGTCGGCGAAGAACCCGATCCACTGGCCGTCGGGCGAGAAGAAGGGATTTGAGGCGCCATCGGTTCCAGTGAGAACTTCGGGCGACGCTCGATCGAGGGCCTGGAGGTAGAGGCGGGTCTTCCCCGCAAGCACGCCGGTGTACGCGAGTTGGGCTCCATCGGGCGACAGGGCCACGGACGAGCCTCGTCCAAGCGCGAGGCGCGTCGCGGGGGGAAGGTTCACGGCCACGTGGATGGGCGCATCGGATGGCGAGTTCGGCGCCCGCCGAGTCGCGAGGAAACCGCCGCCCGCCACGGCCGCTATCGCCATGCCGGCAAGGAACCAGCGTAGCGCCGCGGCCCGCGGCCCGTTCACCGCGCCGGTCGGGCTCGCGCCCGCGAACCACGATGAGACACGAGTCGCAGAAGCGGGCGATCCCGTTTCAGGGTTCGTGCCCTCATCAAAGATGAGCCGCACTTCTCCGAGGTCCCGGAGGCGGCGTCGCGGGTCGCGCACGAGGCAGCGCTGAACGAGGCGCCTCGCGGACTCCGGCGTGCCCGCGGGCAGGGCGCTCCAGTCAGGCTCGCGGGTGAGCACCGCGGCGAGCACATCACTCACGGTCTCACCGGTGAAGAGTCTCTGGCCCGTGAGCATCTCGAAGAGCACGACGCCGAACGACCAGATGTCGGCCCGCTTGTCGACGCCTTTCCCGCGCGCCTGCTCCGGCGACATGTAAGCCGCGGTGCCCATGATCATTCCCGCCTCGGTCGAGTGGCGCGACATGGTGGGCGAATGCGAGACCTGCGTACTCGCATCCGCGGCGTTCGTGGCTTCGAGAGCCTTGGCGAGGCCAAAGTCGAGAACCTTGACCTTGCCGTCCGGAGTTACCTTTACGTTCGCGGGTTTGAGATCGCGATGGACGATGCCGTGCTCGTGGGCCTCTTCGAGTCCCTCGGCGATCTGCTTCGCGATCGCGATGGCTTCGTCCGCGGGGATCGCGCCGCGCCGCAGCCGCGCGGCGAGGTCCTCGCCATCCACCATCTCCATGGCCAGGAAGTGAACGCTCGCGCCGTCCGCCAGCGCCGCGGTCTCAAACCCGTAGATGTGGGCGATGTTGGGGTGATTGAGTGAGGCGAGGACCTGGGCTTCGCGCCTGAAGCGGGCGAGTCGGTCTGCATCGCCCGCCATGGCCGCGGGAAGGACCTTGATCGCGACGTCGCGGTTGAGCTTCGTATCGCGCGCGCGGAAGACTTCGCCCATGCCGCCGGCCCCGACCGCGACGATGACTTCATAGGAACCGAGGCGTGTGCCCGGCGTGAGAGACATGGATTTCGTCAGTCTAGCGGCTCTCTCGAGGGCTCAGACGTGGGTGCCAGGGACACGTGGAACGTCGTCCCGCGGCCGAGACCCTCGGATTCGACCGTGACCTGGCCCCCGTGAGCCTCGACGATCCGGCGGACCAGCGCCAGGCCGATGCCGGTTCCGCCGCTGCCCGGATCCAGCTTGTCGAAGAGGCCGAAGACCTTCGACTGATGCTGGGGGTCGAGGCCGATGCCGTTGTCACGCACGAAGAACGACGGCGCCGGACGATCCTTGGCCACGCCCACTTCGATCCGCGGGGTCTCACCGTCCTTCACGAACTTGGCCGCGTTGTCGATCAGGTTCAGCATGACTTCGAGCAGGCGCACCCGGTCGCCGCGGCCATTGGGCAGATCGTCCGCGATCAAGACCTCGATCTTCGCGGCATCCAGTCGCC
>CAYNHK010000340.1:0-3578 GCA_964396875.1 uncultured Acidobacteriota bacterium
ATGATCTTGATCGCGACGTCGCGGTCCATCGAGTGCTGGCGCGCGACGTAGACCGCGCCCATGCCGCCTTTGCCGAGCAGACCCTGGACTTCATATTGACGCCCAAGGGCCACCTTGAGCGTCTCGCGGATCGGGTCTGCGACAGGGGCGATGGCCTCAGGAGCCGCGAGGCCACACCTCTGACAGAAACGAGCGTCGGCCGCGAGCGGGGCGTTGCAGGATGCGCAGGTCATGGCTGAGAGCATCGGCGTCCGGTCACGTCCATCCCCCGAGGCTCCTTGATTGGTGGGAGTGTACCCCGATCGCGAGCCGCCTTGAGGGCGTCTATCATCCGTTCAACCAGCATCGGGAGGTCGGATGTCCCCAGCCGCTGATTCGGAAACGCAAGCGCGTCCGTCGGATTCGACTGCGGCTCAGATCGGGGATTCGCACGCCTCGTCGAGCACGCGGTTCACACCCGGGGAACTCCTCGCCGGTCGGTACCGCCTCATCGCGCCGCTCGGCAAGGGAGGCATGGGCGAGGTCTACCGGGCTGATGACATTCGCCTGGGCCAGCCGGTCGCCCTGAAATTCCTTCCCGCAGCCTTCGCCGCCGACCCGACCCGGCTCGATCGACTGGTTTACGAAGTCCGGATCGGGCGTCAGATCGCACATCCGAATGTTTGCCGTCTCTATGACATCGCGGAAGCCGACGGACATCACTTCATGGTCATGGAGTACGTGGATGG
Organism: uncultured Acidobacteriota bacterium; assembly: GCA_964396875.1. Lineage (GTDB taxonomy): Bacteria > Acidobacteriota > Vicinamibacteria > Fen-336 > JAGNNV01 > JAGNNV01. Next base: position 729 of record CAYNHK010000340.1, read on the forward strand.
CGAAGACCTGGCGTCACTGCTGCGCCGGATCGGGCGGCTTCCAGGCGACAAGGCTCTGGAAATCGCGCGGGGCATCTGCGCGGGCCTTGCCGCCGCGCACGACAAGGGCATCATCCACCGGGATCTGAAACCGGCGAACGTGATGATCGATGGGCGGGGTCACGCACGGATCGCGGATTTCGGCCTCGCCGCTCTCGCCGATGGCGGCGCAGTCGCCGACATGTCGGGCACGCCGCACTACATGGCTCCCGAGCAACTCACCGGCGGCGGCGCATCGCTGCGCAGCGACGTCTTCGCTTTGGGTCTCGTGCTCCACGAGATGTTGACCGGGAAGCGGGTGTTCGAGGCAAAGTCCCTGAATGAACTCCGGGCCTTCCACGCGGAATCCAAGCCCCTCAACCTTTCGGGTAGCGCTACGGACGTGGACCCCGGCCTCGAGCGCGTGGTCCTGCGATGTCTTGCCCGGGACCCCCAGGACCGGCCCGCGTCGGCGCGCGTGGTGCTCTCGTCCTTGCCCGGGGGGGATCCCCTGGAAGCGGCGCTGCTTGCCGGTGAAACGCCGTCGCCCGAGATGGTGGCGGCGGCCGCGACGGTCGGCGACCTGCGCCCGGCCGCGGCCTGGGCGGGCCTGCTCGCCGGCCTGATCGGGCTTGTCATGGTCGTGGGCCTTTTTGCGCGCGTATCGCTCTACCACGCGGAACCCCTCGCCAAACCACCCGAGGCCCTCAGGGAGCGAGCGAGGGAGGTCTTGAGCCGGCTTGGTTACGGCGGGGCTCCGGCGGACCACGCTCTCGGCTTCGAGGTGGACCGCGATGCGATCGACTACGCCCGGCGTCAGGATGCGTCAACCGACTGGTGGCAAGGTCTCGCGACGCTCCGCCCCGGGCCGTACCGCTTCTACTACCGACAGAGCCCGTCCAGGCTCTGGTCGCGCAGCTGGATCCTCACCCCGCCCTGGGCAAGTCCGGCTGAGCTCGGTCGGATCACGCGCACGGATCCGCCGCTGACCCTTCCCGGCATGACCGAAGTTGTCCTCGATGCTCAGGGACGACTGGTCAGTTTCGTGGCCGTCCCGCCGAGCTTCGAGATGGCGCTGGTCGCGAGCGTGGAGCCGGACTGGACGGTAGCCCTCATCGAAGCGAGTCTCGACCCGAAGACCCTTCGCCCCGCTTTCCCGCGCCTGGCCGCCCCGGTGGACTCCGATCGGAAGGCGGCCTGGGACGGAGTCGACCAGGCTCAGGGCGGCTTTTCATTTCACGTCGAGGCCGCTTCCTACCACGGTCGAATCGTGTTCTTCCAGCTGCAGGGACCCTGGGCGCAAGCCGCCACAGGATCCGCCGCCCCCCAGCCGCTGCTGGTGGCCCGGGTGGCGCTGATCACCTTCTCTATCTCGGTCTGCGCGGGCGCTGCGGTCCTCGTGAGACGAAACCTGCGTCTTGGGCGGGGAGACCGACGTGGGGCGCGCCGGCTGGCTCTGTTCGGCATCATCTGTCTTGCCCTGGCCCAGCTGTTCCGTGCGGATCACACCAGCGACCCTCGCCCAGAATTCCATCTGCTCGCTCAGATCCTGAGCCAGAGCCTGTTGATGGGGGCGGAGATCTGGCTCGCGTACATGGCGCTCGAACCCGCGGTGCGGCGACGGTGGCCGCACACCCTCATCTCCTGGAGTCGCATGGTCGCCGGCCGCTTCACCGATCCAATGGTGGGCCGGGACGCGCTGGTCGGAGCCCTCGCCGGAACGGCCGTGGCCTTCATACCCGCCGCGATTGTGCTGGCGCCTCTCCCTTTCGGTCGGCCGCCCTTGAGCCCGTTGCCGGTCTGGACCTCGCTGGGCACGCCCTGGCACACCGCGTCCTCCCTCTTCCAGAGTCCCGTGATTGCGCTCATTCAGTCGCTGACCACGCTGTTCTTCCTGTACCTTCTCCACGCTGCGCTCAGGCGAACATGGATGGCCCGCCTGCTGCTCTTGCTCGCCTTCTTCGCAGTGCTGGCCGGGGGAACCGTACGCCAGCGCGATGCGACGATGGAGCCGTTCATCGTGGGTCTCGGAATTCTGCTCATGCTTGCCATCATTGTCACCGTCCTGGTGCAGGTTGGCCTGCTCGCCTCCGTGGTTCAACTGTTCACCGCCTACATGCTCGCCTCCCGCACGCCATTCACACTCGATTGGTCGATGTGGTACGCGGGACGCTCTTTCGCTGTCATGGCCCTGCTTGCCGTGCTGCTGGTCGCCTCGTCCTACACGTCACTCGGCGGTAAGCCACTCTTCGGCAGGGCGTTGCTCGATGACTGATCCTTGCGGCCTGGCTGGCCGATGAAATTCCTTCCCTTCATTCTCAGGCACCTGTCCGCCACGTGGGTGCGGACGGCCAGCACCATCGTCTCGATGGCGCTGTGCGTCTTCCTCTTCTGCTCGTTGCAGAGCGTGCTGACCCATCTGAACGGCTTCATCGAGGGCCGGAGTCCGCGGCGGATCGTCACGCGCAACGCCATGAGCATCATTGGCGTCGTGCCGATCACCCACAAGGCGAGGATCGAGACCGTGCCCGGCGTGACGCGGGTATCCGCGCTGACCGCATTCGGAGGCGTCTTGATGGCCCGCAAGGAAGGCCGGGTGGACCCGGGGACCGCGGAGACCGATTGGACCACCGTGTTCCAGAACCTCGCGGTGGACGCGGAGCCCTTTTTCGCGATGAACCCCGAGTACATGGTTCCGCCCGATCAGTTCCGCGACTTCGTGAACGATCTGCAGGGTTGCGTCATCGGCCGCGAACTCGGCGCGAAGTTCGGCTGGAAGATCGGCGACCGCTTCTTTCTCCAGAGTTTCGTCCCCGGGATGCGCAAGAAGAG
>CAYNHK010000341.1:0-3565 GCA_964396875.1 uncultured Acidobacteriota bacterium
GATGCGGCGCTACGTTCCGGATCTCCCCTGGGTCTCGGCCTTCCCCGAACTCAACGTTCGCACCTACGTGGAGCGTGACGGCAAACCGGGGGTGTGGTTCCTGAGCCTCGACGCCACCAACGCGCTCGCGGTCTGGGCGGCGCGACGCTTCTTCCACCTTCCCTATTTCCGCGCGACGATGTCGCTGCGCCGGGAGGCGGAGATGATCTTCTACCGATCGGAACGCGCCCACGCGAGTTTCGAGGCCGGCTACCAGCCGGTCTCGGACGTCTACCGCGCCTCCCCTGGTTCCCTCGAGCATTGGCTGACCGAGCGGTATTGCCTCTACGCGCGGGACCGAAGCGGGGCGTTATGGAGAAACGACGTTCACCACGCACCCTGGCCCCTGCAAAAGGCGGAGGCGCGGATCCGCATCAACACGATGGCGGAGTCTTTCGGCCTCGACCTCCAGGGCCCGCCGGCGCAGTTGCACTTCGCGCGCCGCATCGACGTGGTGGTGTGGTCGAGCGAACGCGTGGGCTCCTGAGACTTCAGCGGGCGGCGAGATCGGCCACGGAGAGGTCGCCGTCGAGCAGCACTTCATCCGCTTTGAAAGTCGCCCACGGCTCGCCCTTCGGGCCCACAACGCTGACGGCGTCGAGACCGCGCTGCACCGCGAAGGCGCCGAGACCCCGGACAATCGCGCGCCGCTCCTCGCGCCCGAGCAGCAGCCATGTGCGGGTGGCCGTGACGTAGAGGGTCGTCTTGAAGGCCCGCGCCTCGTCGAAAACGGCGGCCCCGGGCAGCCCGGCTACCTGGACGAGGGTGACATCGGGATCGACGGGCGGGGCGGTGCTGGAGATCGTGCTCAAGGCGACCAGGGTGGCGATCGCCACCGCGCCCACGAACGCCCGAACCAGAAACCCCAACGACCGCGCCGAGGGCCTCGCTGGAGCGGGCGGGGGCTCTTGCGCCGCCGCCCGTTTGGGCAGGACCGGCGCGCGCTGCCGCGATGGCTTGCGCTTGAGGCTGGCTTCGAGGCGCAACCTCTCCCAAAGGAGATGGTCGGCGACGTAGAGAAGAGGTTCGGCCGCGCCGGCCTTCTCCTGGACCGCATCGGCCGCGCGGCGCAGCGACGTGCGAAGCACGAGCATGGCATTCGCGATGGTGCGGACCTGGGCGCGATGTTCGGCAGGCGGCTCGCCGAGCCGATACTCCAGGGCGCAGATCAGGTCGTCGGAATCGAGGATCAGCTCCAGGGCGCGTCGCCGGTCCGTCGCGTGGTTGCCGTCATCGCTCTCCGCGACGGGGGGAGCCAGGAAGAAGTCGAGGTCGAGTTGCCAGACTTCGGGTGAACGAGGGGCCGCGAGGTACCGCTCGATGATGGCGGCGTTCTCCGCCTGTTGGGCGAGTGCGAACGCTCGTCCCGAAGGCTGCTGCTCGGCGCTCGCTGGTGTGGCCGGAGGCGCCAGCTCGTTTCCTCCCTGCGTGGCGGCGTCGAACTGCTTCCTGAGGCGATCGAGTTCGAGGCCGGAAAGGTCCACTTCGCCGGTCCGCAGATCGGGCCGTTTGCGGCGTGGCGGCGGCGGTTCCTCCTGGGCCGATGAATCCGGGAGTGCTGTGGCTGTGTCGACGTCCGCCCCGGGCTTCATGTCCGACGCAGGAGGAGCGGCCGCGCTCTCTTCGCCCTCGGTCGGTCCGGCCGATGGGGTCGCGGCCTTTCGCATCGAGCGGATCAACTCCAGGCCGGACAAGTCGATCTCGCCGGTGCGCAGGTCGGCCCGGTCTCTCACCGGAGTGGGAGAGACGACCGGTTCCGTTCGCGAGGACCCCTCGGCAGGCGACGCTTCGGTCGGGACCGCCGACGGACCCGGCGCGGGTCCCGGCTCGGTCGCTTGAGGCGGCGCGGCCGCAGGCGTCGATCGCGGCGCAGCAAAGGCGCGGCGCTCCACGCCCTTTCCGCGGATGGGTTGACCGCCCGCATCCGCGAGGAGCTGATTCAGAACGTTCAGGACCGCGACGTTGGTCTCCACCACGGCGACGCTCACGCGGGGATCGAAGAGCTGGTCGCCGATCGAGGCCTTGAAGGCGCCGAACCGACGCAAGACCGCGCTGCTGGTGAAACGCGCGGCATCCGGTTGACTCGCAGCTTCGTTGGCGAATGAGCGAAGCGCGCCGATCACCATGGCCACTTCGCCTTCGTCGACCACGACCGGCGTCGCTCCCCACGAGGCCTCGAGCGCCCTCACCGCGTCCCGCAGTTCCTCGGTTGGGGCGAGCCGCCGCTCCGGACCGATCGGGCCGGCGAGCCTTCGCGTCAGGACATATTCGTACTTGCTCTGGGAACCGCTGGACAGCGGCAGGAGCCGGTAGAAGCGAGCGAGAGCGTCAACCGTCTGATGACGCAGAGGCGCGTTTTCGCACGCCCATCGGACGCGAAACGCCTCGATGGCCGCGTCGCGCGCCATCACCCGCGCGCGGCACGCTTCAAGGGCCGGCCAGGTGCGTTCGATCGCATCGAGGGCCCCCTCGGCATCCTGCTTTCGAAGGGCTGCACGCCAGGCCCGAAGAGCGGTCGCGGCTTCGACGAAGGGATCGCGGCCGGAGCTCACGAAGGGCTCGAGCTCGAGGGCGAAGCGGTAGGCGCGAGCGAGCGAGATCGCAAGCGACACTCGCGCCTTGAACCGCCTTTCGAGCGTCTCCATGACCGCGAGGTCCACGGGGGTCTGCGTCGGGCTCACCGGATCTTCACCACCCGGCCTGATTCGTCGATCTCGTACAGGAAGCCCAGGGCGACGTTCTGCTCGGAGGCCTGGATGGTGAAACCCCCGCGCAGGGACTCGGTGCTCGGCCACAAGGGCACCATCGAGTACCGGACTCCGGGCCCGTCCACGAAGAGGCTCCCCGAGTCTGTCCCAAGGGCGTGGTGCATGTACGCGTTCAGTTCGTGCAGGCGGGCATAGCGGCGGGTCGGGTCCCCCATCGCGGAAGGAGGAAGCGGCGCGGGATTGAGGAAGAAGAGCTGCTGCTCCGCGACCATCGTCCGCAGGGTCGCCGCGACACTCCGCTCCGCCGCGAGCCTTCGCGCGGCCAGGAACTGAGGCACCGCGATCGCAGCGAGGATGCCGAGCACGGAAATGACGATCAGCAGCTCCACCAGAGAGAACGCGGACTCGGTCTCGCGGCGGGGCCGGGCCCGGAACACGACGACGCCCTCCGGGGCACACTCCGGCGCATGCGGGTTCGTGCTCTTGGCGGGCGCTATTTCATCCATCGTTTGGAAGGGTTCCAGGATCCGGCTTTGGGGGGTATCGGGATCTTAGAACGTCCCGGGGCCCCTACCAGTTCGACGGCTTGTAGTCCTTCAGAAACTTCCCGCAGATGTGCTCGCCGGTGATCAGCCCCGCGAAGAAGGGGTCGCAGACGCGCGCCGCGCCATCGACGATATCGAGGGGAGGGGCGAAGTCGAATTCGGCCTTCTTTCGATCGGCGTGGATCGCGGGGTCCTCGTCGGTCACCCAGCCCGTGTCGACCGCGTTCATGTGGATGCCGTCGTTCACGTAGTCGCGCGAGGCGGTGAGGGTCA
>CAYNHK010000342.1:0-3544 GCA_964396875.1 uncultured Acidobacteriota bacterium
AGTCCTGGTCGGCCATGCCCTGGGGGTAGAAGACCTTCCGAACCTTGTGGGGCTGGTGGCAGTCGACGCAGGCGGGGAGCACATGGGCTTCCTTCTCCCACAGCTCCCCCTTGATCACCTTGCGGTGCACCTCCTCGATGCTGGCGTGACACGTGGTGCAGGTCTTCGCGATGTTGCCGCGGGCGATGGAAGAAGTGGGGTCGGTGTGGGGCCTGATGTTGTGGGCGGTATGGCAGGAGGCGCAGTTGGCGGACACGATCAGGCCCTTTTTGAGCAGGCCCTCGCCGTGGATGGACTCGGAGTAGTTCTCGAGGATGTGGTCCTGGTGGATGTTGCGTTGCCGCATCACCCGGGTGCCTTCCTGATGACACTTGCCGCAGGTGAAGGGAACCTTGAGTGGCGACACCGGCGAGGTGGGATCTTTCACCGCCTTGATGTCGTGCATGCCATGGCAGGAGGCGCAGGTGGGAGCGAGAGCGTCGCCGCGTTTCATGGCCTTGCCGTGGAGCGAAGCGGCGTGCTGTTTCACTTCCGCATCGTGGCAGGCGCCACAGTCGACCTTCTGGAGGGGAGATTCGTGGGGCAGTTCCTTGCCCTCGAGGTCGGCGTGGCAGTTGATGCACTGGAGCCCCGCGTGAATCGAAGCGCCGAAGACCTTGGGGGAGACGTAAACGGAAACGGTGCGGCCCTTCCGCTCGGCTGTTATCTCCTTCTCCCCGTGGCAGGTGATGCAATCCGCGTTCTCCTGGGCGAGGGCGGACGAACCCGCAAGCAGGAACAGGGGCAGGCACAGCACAGCGATCCGAAGCCGCGAGCGCATCGAGGCAAGCAGGTCTGGATACGACATCTGGTGTCCCACGGTAAGCAAACTACCGCCCGGGGAGAAGAGCGGCAATAGGCCATTTAGCCTGTTCGTGCCTTGGCGGGCCTTCGCCATCGAGCAGAATCGGGGCCAAACCATGACGCCTAGCGTACCTGCTCGGCCGATCGGTTCCCCGCCGCCTCGACGGCTGCGGCGTAAGCGTCCAGGTCGACTGCGGGGCCGGGGCCGAAGCCAGGCAGGGGCGCCTGCATCGTGTGGTCGGCCTGAGGTTGTCCCATCCGTCGGGCGCCGTATGCGCCGGTGAATTCGACGCCCAACAGGACCAGAAGGACCGCGGCGGCCCAGAAGAGCCGGAAGTTGCGGTTCGGCGGAGGGCGGCGGATGGCCGCGGCCTGGGCCAGAAAGACCATGGTCGCGAGGGGAGGCAGCCAGGCCCGAAGTGCCGCGCCCGCCCCATCGGAGAGGACGTAGTAGGCAAGCAGCGAAATCGCGGCGGCCAGCGGCTGGAGCCAGGAATAGACCGCAACGTGACGCAGCACGTCGGCCATTCGCACCTTGCGTCCCGCCGCCTTGAGGAGTCCCAGAAGAAGAGAGCCCACAACCAGGATCGCAACCAGCAGGGAGCCGCTTTGCCATATGACCCCGACCACACGCTGCGAGTTCCAGGGCGACCAGAACTCGGCCGCCATCACCGCATCGAGGTTCAAGGCCAACAGGGCGACCGCAATGTACTTCGCCCAGGTGAGGGGAGTGCGCCGCTGATCCAGCCCGTGCAGGTCTTCGAGGGAGATCGGCTGCGTCGGGTCCTCACGCACCTCCTCGATCTCGATCTCGGCGAGGCCGAGGCGCGCGCGCAGGCGGCCCACGACCTTTTCCGAGTCCACACGTCGTGGCCCGGAATACAGGCCGTTTGTGCCCGTGCCTCCGGAGATCACCAGTCCGCCCGACCCGTCCCGCTCGATCCGCGCGTGCTCGCGCGACACGCTCGGTTCGATGAGGACCATGTCGCTGTCCGGGGATCGCCCGATCCGGATCGGCGTCGATCGGAAGAGAACCTCGCGAATCACGACACCCTCGCGAAGCACGCGAATCGCGATCATGGCGCCCCCTCCCACGAGACGTTCTCGATGAGACGGCGGGTGAGGTCCATGGCCGACGTCATGCGGAATCCCTTGAAATTCAGGGAAACGAAGATCGATTCGCGGGGCCTCGAGAGTGTCGTGGCCACGAGGTCGATGTCGAAAAAGCCCGGAGACTCCTTGAACGCCACCACGCAGGTGGTCATCTTCCAGACTTCCGAAGCGGCGCGGACCCGGTTGGACACGCATTCGGGCGGGCCGAGGTCCGGGTCGCCCGCGGCGCGGGGCGAGATCTGCTGGTGGGAACCCGCGTGAAACGGGAGGTAGCCGTAAAAGCCGTAAGTGCTCCGCGACGACGTGAAGTGCTCGATCTGGATCTGCACCGAAGCGATCGGGCCCACCTCCTCGATGGCCGGTGTGAACTGGAGATCGCAACCATACTGACTCTTCACGACGCCCTCGCGCTCGAACTCCTGCCGATCGTCCCAGCACGCGAAGGCGGGAGGCAGGGCCTGGCTGCGGGCGCCCCCGATGACGAGCGCGGCTTCCTTCGAGCCGGCGTCGAGCGCCCCCATCAAGGCGTCGAACGTCTTCTTCTCGAAGGCGTCCATTTGGCGATTCGTCTCGACCCGAAGCGCCGCCTTTGTGACCTCGAGCGGCGGCCGCGCGAGCAGCTCCCTGAGGGCCTGGGTGGGCACGCCGAACGACAGGGAGTTCGACAGCCATTGGACCGAAACGTTGGTGCCGACCACCTGATCGCGGGAATTGAGGATGGGGCCTCCGCTCATCCCGGAATTGAGAGGCATCGAGAGGAGCAGACGCGGCACCACGCCCTTGGTGGCGAACCCGTTCGCATTGCCCTCGATGAGACTCATCCCGAGGCCCTCGGGGTTGCCGAAGGAGATGACCCTCTCTCCCACCTCGGGAGGCGCATCGGCGAGGACCAGCGGCTTGCCCTGCGCCGCCGGGGCGCGCACGAGGGCGAGGTCATTCACCAGGTCGAACTGGACCAGGGTGACCGGGAACTCGCCGGCCGCACTTTTGGCGCGAAGCTGGTTGCGCACCGGATCGGCAACGAAGGAAGCGACGACGTGGTAGTTCGTGGCGATGAGACCGTCCGCGGAAACGAGATATCCGCTGCCAAGGCTGCTCTTCGCCTCACGATTTCCCGAGTGGATCTCGATGGTGAAGAGACTCGGCTTGAGGCGGGCGTACGCGGCCTCCGAGGTGGCCGGAACCTGAGGGGCTCCCAGGGCAAGAAGAACAAGGAGCAGATTCATGGGCCGGGTCGATGATAACGAACCGCCGCCCCGCTATGAGGCTCGAAGCCGACTCTCGTATCCTCCCGCCTGATTTCTCTCTTCTAGCGAGGACAAACGACATGGACAAGAAAATCATTGCGGTTCTCGGAGCGACGGGGGCTCAGGGCGGAGGCCTGGTGCGAGCCATCCTCGCCGACCCCTCGGGCGGCTTCTCCGTGCGCGCCCTTACGCGCGATCCGAACACGGCGAAGGCGAAGGAACTCGCGGCCCTGGGCGCCGAAGTCGTGGCGGCCAATGTGGACGATGCGGAAAGCATCGCAAACGCCTTCAAGGGAGCGTACGGCGCCTTCTGCGTGACCTTCTTCTGGGATCACTTCTCC
>CAYNHK010000343.1:0-3541 GCA_964396875.1 uncultured Acidobacteriota bacterium
CGAGCCTCGCTTCCTTGTAGGCCTTCTCCGCCCAGTTGCCCGTGACGATGTAGTCAGCCTTGCGTCCACCGCGGAGCAGGTTCAAGGGAATCATGCCGAATGAAAGGTGGGCGCCGCCCTGAAGCAGCAGGATCTTGTAGTTCGCTGGAATGTTCATCAGCTCGCGGACGAGGGACAGGGCCTCGTCGTGAACTGCCTCGTATTCCTTGGAGCGATGGCTGATTTCCATCACGGACATGCCGGTGCCGGCGAAGTCGAGGAGATCCTCCTGGGCGCGCTGCAGGGCGGGAAGCGGAAGTCCCGCAGGGCCCGCATAGAAATTGATCGCACGGGCTGTCATCTTCTTCTCCCTTGTTTCATCGTTCACACCGTCCTGCGATCTTAGCGATGAGGACTGAGTTGCGGGTGCGAATATGCAAGTCACGTGCCCCCGCGTAACTACGGGATTCTCCGTGGGTACCCAGCTCCGCGCGCACCGTGTGCGGTCTACGTGCCAGCTCTGGCGCAAGCCCTGCGGGCACGAAAGGTCAGCGGGGCTTCGTGTCGTAACCCTGACGATGACGCACCGCGACATCACGCCTCGCGATTTCCACCTTGAGACTGCGACGTTCGGCCCTGGTCGAAGGCTCGGCGACGAAACCGATCACGTACATCGCGGCGATGTCATCGACGATCCGCTTGAGCTGCCCCACGACATCGGGAGACGTGCCGTCGACCACGAAACCGCCGGAGTCCCGGGCCAGGGTCTCGAGCCCGCGCTGAGCGTCGCGGGCCAGGTCCTTGTATCTGCCGCTTCCCGAGCCGAAGGTCGCGAGACGGGGCGCGTACGAAACCACGTAGCACGTAACCTCGGTCTCCTGAACAGCCCGAACCGCGTCGGCGAGGCTGCGGCGGCTGGTCGAGTCGTCACCGTCGGTGAAGAGGACCATCACCCTCCGGCCGCGCTGTTGCGAGGCCAGGCCGGCTCCGTCGGCCACCGCGTCGAATATCCGTGTGCCCGCGCCGCCCTTCATCCGGATCATCTCGTCCGTGACCGAGGCGACACTTTGCGCGTCGAACCCGCGGTCGTAGGCATCGCGATCGAAAGCCAGGATGCGGCCCCGGGCGAACGAGGGAACCGCCCTGACGAAGTCCACGATGACGTCGCGCGCACGCCTCAACTCCGCGCTCATGCTGGTGCTCGTGTCGAGGAGCAGCACAAGCTCAACCGGAGCCCTATCGGAATCGGCGACGTCGGACGTGCGGAGAAAGGTCTCGATCTTCCGGGGCTTTCCGTTCTCGCGAACCACGAAGTCCCGTACCTCGAGGTCGCGTATCGGGACGCCGTCTTTCGCGGTCACACTCACCACGACCTGAACCAGCTCGACGCCGGCCGGGAACACCAGCCCCGGACGAGCAGGTTCCTGGGTCAAAGCGAGCAGCAACAGCGCCGGCGACATCACGGGCGTGTCACCGGCGTTCGTGCTCTCCACCCATACGGGTGGACTCTAAATGCCCGGGCTACTCGACCGCACCTCGAAAGAAGGACGGAATCGGCAAGGTCCTCATGGTGTGCAGTCCGGGCGAGGCGTCGATCACTTTCGGCAGCGAGTTCACCACGATCGCCGCGGTGGCGATGTCGCCGTGATAGCCGCCGATAGCGCGGACCCGCAGGTTCGGGGAGCCCTCGATGCGGACCTCGTCGTAGGTCTCGGGCGCGCCGAGGTACGCCTCCATGTGCAGCGAGATCACCGGCTCGCCCTTGCGGTAACCGATGCCATCCTGGACGAGGCCACACACCTGGCCGGGCTCGACAGTGAGGAACTGGCTCTTGACCGTCTCCGTCGCGATCTTGGGCTGAATTTCGTCGGTAATGCGGTCCACCTTGAAGCCAAGCGCATCGGCGAGCATCGAGACCGACTCCGTGAGGCCGACGTGGCGCACCGCCTTCGTCTTCACGAGTTCGCCGAACTGCTCGGGCGTGAGGGTCGCGCCGATCTTCTTCTGGAAGGGCAGGCGGCGGATGCTCGCATCCTGAATGCGGTCGACCTGCACTTTTGTAACGGCGGCACAGATGCCGGTGAGGACGATGGGCAAGGCGTCCATGGCAAAGCCAGGGTTGATGCCGGTGCCGAGGACGGCAACCTTCGCCTTCTTCGCCATGGCGTCGATCTTCCTGGCCGACGCGCGATTCGCCCTCCAGGGATAGGACAGCTCTTCGGTCGAGGAGACGACAGGGACGCGCGCCTTCAGGATCGCCTCGAACTGGGGTACCGCGGCCTTGATGGACGACACCGTGCAGTGGGCCACCACGTCGGGCTTTGTGGCCTTGAGTGTCGCGGCTACGTCCGCGGTCACCTTCACCCGCAGCTTGCGGCCGACCGCGGCCACGTCGCCCAGATCCTTCCCGGTTTTCGCTGGATCGAGGTCGACCGCTCCCACGATCTTGAACCCCTTGCGCCCGGCCACCTGCTTGACCACCGCGCACCCGATGGGTCCAAGACCCATGAACATCACACGAATCGCCATGTTGAAAAACCTCCAGTAATAGATGAGAGCGAACGGGATGGTATCGGTCCGCGCGGAGATGTGAAATAGGCCCAACGGCTCATCCCTGCGGCCGGACGCGCAGGCGTCAAGCGCGAGTCAGGAAGATCGGGAGCCCCAGCTTGCTCGTGTAGTTCGGCCGGTAACGCTCCCGGTTGTAGAGCGAGGCCACGTCGACCATTCGTGGCCCCAGCGAGGGATCCGGAATCGGTACGAGGGTGTAGCAGCCGTGGACCAGCGCGGTCATCACGCCGGAGCGGCCTTCCAGGATCGCGTCCATGGCCAGGTTGCCGAACGTCCCGGCGATCATCTTGTCCACGAAGTCAGCCTCGCCGCTCCGCAGATCGTAGGTCAGGTCGCTCACCGTGCACTCTTCACCGGAGCGCCTCGCCACCTCGGCTTCGAGGGCCTCGGCCACGCTGGGCTTGCGCCTATGGCCGTAGGCGTCGGCCGGCAGCACCTCGGGGTGATACCCCTCCCAGCGAGCCCCTTCCGAGAGGACGAGCATGACGTAGTTGCTCGGATTGTCCCGCTTCTCCTTGATCAACAACTCGATGAGTCTGTCCAGATTGACCGTGAACTCCGGGATGGCGCAGCGCAGCGAGGTGACGTAGGCGGTGTAGAGAGCGGTGAAACCGGAATCCCGGCCGAAGACGCGGAAGATCCCCACGCGCTCATGGGAGGCCACGGTCGTCCGCTGTCTCTGAATGGCCGCGGTCGCCCGCGTGATCGCGGTGGAGAAACCAACCGAATACTCCGTGCCCTGCACGTCGTTGTCCATCGTCTTGGGAATCGCGATCACCTTCATCCCGAGCTTCTCCAGCCGGTGGGCGAAGCTCAAGGTGCCATCCCCACCGATGACGATCAGATTGTCGAGCCGCAGACGCTCGATGTTCTCGAGCACATGGGAGCTCACATCCCACACGCCGTCGTTATGAGGAAACGTCCCGCCTTTGAGGAACTCGGGGAGCTTCCGCATCTTTGTGGGACTGACGCGGCTCGAGTGCAGCACGGT
>CAYNHK010000344.1:0-3519 GCA_964396875.1 uncultured Acidobacteriota bacterium
CGGACGAGATTCGCGACCTGTTCTCACAGGCCGGCGCGATTCGCGAAGTCTTCCTCCCGACGGATCGGATGACGGGTCGCCCTCGCGGCTTCGCGTTTGTCGACTTCGAGAATGCGGAAGACGCGGTGAAGGCCACGGAGAAGTTCAACGGCATGGACCTCGGCGGCCGCGCCCTTCGCGTGAACGAGGCTGAAGAGCAGAAGCCCCGTCCCGCGGGTGGTGGCGGCGGCCGTCCCTTCGGTGGCGGCGGCGGCGGTGGTGGTTATGGCGGCGGTGGCGGTGGCGGCTACGGCGCGGGTGGCGGCGGTGGCCGTCCCTACGGCGGTGGCGGTGGTGGCGGGGAACGCAAGGGCTCCCGCCGCAACGTGCGCGCTCAAAAGCGCGGGTTTTAAGAACACCGACGCGAGAGGGACGCGGCTTTAAGCCGCGTCCTTTTTCTTTTTAGCGCAGCGCCTCGTCGAGTTCGGTCGAGATACGCGCGGCCTTGGCGTTCATCGCCTCGAACTGCGCCTGCACCGCGTTCTCTTTGCTGGCCAGCCGGTCCGCGAGATCGAAACGATCGTTCGCGATGTTGAGGGCGGCGAGAACCGCCAGCCGGAACGAGTCGATGGTGGCGGTCGACTGGGACAGTTCCTTCATCTGCGCATCCACGTGCTTCGCCACTTCCTGCAGGCGCGCTTCGTCCTCGGCGATGAGCGAGAAGGTCTGGCCGAAGATGTCGATCTCGACGCGCTTGGGTTTGGGGGCCATGGAAATGCCGCTCAGAGGTTAGTCCAGACTCTCCAGGAGGGTGACGATCTTCGCCACCCGGGTGCGGACCTGATCCTGCTCGTTCTTTAGGGCCTCGAGTTCGGCGGTGAGATTTTCGACTTTCGCGGCATCGCCCGCCACATCGCCGATCTGCGCTTCGAGGGCGGAAAGCTTTCTCTCGGCCTCGGCGAGCTTCGCCTTGTTTTCCTTGAGCTGGTCGTCGAGGCTCTTGTTGTCCTTGCGCAGCTTCTTCACGAGCTCCGCCGCCTTTTTGACCTTCTCTTCAAGAATGTCGAAGCTGTCCTGCATTCCTTCTCCTGTATCGCCGATCAGACTGCGTTGTGAGGTCAAATCTTAGGCCAGTCCGCGGGTGGTATAGCCCAACTTCGAAAAACTCGTCCGTACCGCGTCCATGGCGCTTTCCACTTCTTCGCTCGAGAGCGTCCGGGCATCGTCCTGGAACACGAACGAAAGGGTGAGGCTCACCTGCCCCGCGGGGACACCCTGGCCCTCGAACCGATCGATGAGATCGACGCTGCGGGCGATGGCGCCGGCCTTCGTGCGGGCGAGAGCGGTGATCTCGGTGGCGCGGGCGCTGGCGGGAGCGAGGATCGACAAGTCGCGGACGACCTCGGGATAGCGCGAGAACGAAGCGAAGGCGAGGGCGGCGCGCGAGCCCAGCGCATCGAGCGATATCTCGGCCACCACGGGACGGTCCTTCAAGGAGAAGGCGGCGATCGTGTCGGGATGGACTTCGCCCAGGTAGCCGCACCTGAGACCGTCGAGCCGGATCACCGCGCTGCGTCCGGGATGAAGAAAGGGCGGCGCGTCATCCCGGGACAAGGTCACGGCGCGGCTCGAATGTCGGCGGAGGACGTCTTCGACCGTCTCCTTGAGGTCGAAGAAATCGAGGGCCCTTGGTTTCCCCGCCCACCCGCGCGGCGTCGTTCCCGAGAGGAGCAGGGCGAGACGCGGCGTTTCGGTTGGACCGTCGGGAGAAGGCGCGAACGTCCGGCCCAGTTCGAAGAACTGGATGTTGCGGACGCCGTGGCGCTGGTTGCGTTCGAGCGCTTCGAGCAGACCGGGCATCACCAGCGAGGTCCGGAGCGCGTCCTGCTCGACGGAAAGCGGGTTCGCGATCTTCACGACCGGTCCCGAAGACGGGTCGCACTTCGCGGAGGAGACGAAGTTGAGCTGCAGCACTTCGCGGTACCCGAGGCCGGAGAGAAGGGCCTTCAACTGCCGTTCGGTGGTCTGGGCGGCCGTGAGTCCTGCGGCGCGACGCGAAGCCGGCACCGTGCGGGCGATCTTCATCAGGCCGTAGTGACGCGCCACTTCCTCGATGAGGTCCACTTCGCGCGCGCAGTCGCCGCGCCAGGTCGGGACCAGGACATCCCAGCTGCGGCTCGTGCCGAGATGGGCCGCGGCCTCGGCGTCGGGCCCGGTGACCTCGAAGCCGAGACGGGCAAGGGTCGTTTTCGAGTGCTCCTCGGGGACCGGGGCTCCGATTCGAGCGTCGACGTTGCCGAGATTCAAGGTCAGCCGGCGAGGCGCTACTTCGACGCCGCGAGCCTGGAGGAGCACCGGCCGCGCGCTCGCCATGCCGTCTTTGGCGGCGAGGGCCGCGAAACGCGCGATGGAGATGGGGCCCGCGGCGGGATCGGCGCCCCGTTCGAAGCGGTGCGACGCATCGGTGTGCATGCCGAGAGCCTTCGCGGTGCGGCGTGTGATCAGGGGATTCCAGTACGCGGCTTCAAGCGCCACGACGCGGGTTTCATCCGATATCTCGGAAGAGGCGCCGCCCATGATCCCGGCGATCGCGAGGGCGCCCTCGGCATCGGCCACCACACCCATCTTCGCGCTCAGGGTTCGCTCGACGTCGTCGAGTGTCTTCACGACTTCGCCCGCCGTCGCCATCCGCGCCTTGAGCAGGCCGCCCCGGAGCTTCGTCAGGTCGAACGCGTGAGTGGGCTGGCCCATCTCGAGCATGACGTAGTTCGAGAGGTCCACGATGTTGCTGATCGACCTCTGGCCGGCGAGTTCGAGTCGGTCCTTGAGCCACGAAGGGGATGGCGCGACCTTCACGTCGAAGACCCGGGCCGAGAAGACGGGGCAGAGTTCCGGCGCGTCGATGATGACCTTCAACGCCTGATCGGAAGGCGTCCCCGATTCAGGAAAGTTGAGGGGAAGTGGCTTCAGAGGCAGGCCGTAGAACGTGGCCGCCTCGCGGGCGACACCGTACATGTTCATCGCATCCACGCGGTTCGTGGTGATGTCGAGGTCGAGGACCGCTTCTTTGCCGAAGAACTCGATGCCGTCGCAGGCAAGGCCCACGCTCGTCAGATCGTCGGCGAGCTGCTGCGGCTCGACCGCGATGTCGACGAAGTCCTTGACCCAGGAAACCGGGATCCTCACCCTTCGACTCCGCATTCATGACGATGAGCTGCGCTCAGGGACCGGTTCATAACGGAATTCACGCGAATTGCTGGAGAAAGCGGACGTCGCTTTCGTAGAAGAGGCGGATGTCGGAGATGCCGTACTTGATCATCGCGACGCGTTCGATGCCGGTGCCGAAGGCGAAGCCGCTCACTTTCGCGGGGTCGTAAACAATTTTGCCGAGACGCGCGTTCACCGCCTCGAAGACCGCCGGATGCACCATGCCGGAGCCGAGGATCTCCACCCAGCCCGTCTGCTTGCAGACGCGGCAGCCCGTCTTCCGACCCTTGCAGGTGCTGCAGCCCATGTCGACTTCCACCGAAGGCTCGGTGT
>CAYNHK010000345.1:0-3511 GCA_964396875.1 uncultured Acidobacteriota bacterium
TCCCTTCGACGAGAACGTCTTCGAGGACCGATCTTTCGAGCCGCCGGTAGTAGTCCTCGCCATGGAGGGCGAATATTTCCGACAGACTCAAAGTGGCTTTTTCCTCAATCTTCCGATCGAGCTCGACGAACGGTAGGCCTATTCTACCTGCGAGGCGGCGTCCGACGGTTGTTTTTCCCGCGCCGCGTATCCCGAGGAGGGAAATTCGCACCGGACCCTCCGGGGCCGCGGGCTGAGCAAAAAGGCTCTCGATGGAGGTGTCGAGGGCCTCGGCGAGAGCCACGAGCTTCAGCACCGAAGGGTTCGCGCGCCCCAGTTCCACGTCGTTCAGGAAACGCAGGGACACGCCTGAAACCTGCGCCAGTCGCGTCCGTGTGAGCCCGAGGCTCTCCCGCCGCCCACGCACCGCACGCCCCACTGTCTTCAGAATCCCCGTCATGAACGAGGGCATTATATTGCACGTCTCCCGCTACCAAACCGGCACTATAGTGCTTGACTCAGACGAATCGGGTCGCCTAAGGTCATCGGCTCTATGGCAGAACTTTCGGGCGGAAAAGAACCTCTGGTTTCGTTCGAGACCCATCCTTCCCGCTACATTCACTGGAAACTCCGGATCGAAGCGCCGGTGGCGAGGCTCCTGATGGACGTCCAGGAAGACCGGCCCATGCGCGAGGGATACGTCCTCAAGACGAACAGCTACGACCTCGGCGTCGATATCGAACTCTGGGACGCGGTCGAGCGTCTCCGCTTCGAGCACCCCGAGGTGCGCTGCCTGATCATCGGCAGCGCGAAGGATCGAATCTTCTGCTCGGGCGCCAACATCTACATGCTCGGCAGTTCGACCCACGCGTTCAAGGTCAACTTCTGCAAGTTCACCAACGAAACGCGGCTGTATCTTGAAGACGCCTCGGCGAACTCCGGGCTGCGCTCGATCGCGGCGGTGAGCGGGGCGTGTGCGGGCGGTGGCTACGAACTCGCCCTGGCCTGCGACGAGATCCTGCTCGTGGATGACTCTTCTTCGGCGGTGTCCCTGCCCGAGGTGCCGCTCCTCGCGGTGCTCCCCGGCACGGGCGGTCTCACCCGGGTCGTCGACAAGCGGAAGGTGAGGCGCGACCTCGCCGATGTGTTCTCGTCCCTTGGCGAGGGTGTGAAGGGCAAACGCGCGCTGCAGTGGAAGCTTGTCGACCAGGCGATACCGCTCTCGAAGTTCGAAGCCGCGCTCGGCGAGCGGGCGAAAGCGGTGGCCGCGATGGCTCCAAAGCGCGAGGGGGCTGGCGTCCCCCTTCCTCCGGTTCAAAGCCCCGGCGAATTCGTGAAAGTGGACCTCGACGCGAAACTCCGCGTCGCCACGATCACGGTGAGCGGGCCCAAGGGAGCGCCGGTCGCGACCGCGGCGGCCCTGCGGGAGGAAGGAGCCTCGAACTGGCACCTTCAGATGGCACGGGAACTCGACGCCGCTCTGCTCGACCTTCGCTTCAATCAGCCCGAGATCGGCGTAATCGTCCTCAAGACCCTCGGCGACTCGGCGCTCGTGGAGGCCCACGACGAAAAGCTGATGCAGTTCGCGAAGACGGACTGGTTCGCGGACGAGATCGTCTACAAACTTCGCCGCGTTCTCAAGCGTCTCGATCTCACCGCTCGTTCGCTGCTCGCGATCATCGACAAGGGGTCCTGCTTCACCGGGACGCTCGCCGAACTTGCCTTCGCGGCCGATCGCTCTTACATGCTCGACGCCGATGAAGGCGACGCGCCAACGTTGCGCTTCACCCTCATGAATCAGGGCCCGCTGCCCATGTCGAACGGTCTCACCCGGCTGCAGACGCGTTTTCTGGGCGACCCCGACAAGGCGAGCGTCGAGATCCGACACTCGTTCGACGCGGCTAATGCGCTTGGCGCGGGCCTCGTGACCTTCACTCCGGACGACATCGACTGGGAAGACGAGGTGCGCCTCGCCATCGAAGAGCGTTCGAGTCTGTCGCCCGACGCGCTGACCGGGATGGAGGCGAACCTGCGCTTCGCGGGGCCGGAGACCATGGAGACGAAGATCTTCGGGCGGCTCTCAGCCTGGCAGAACTGGATCTTCCAGCGCCCGAACGCCGTGGGCGAACACGGTGCGTTGACGCTGTACGGAAAGCCGGAGCGCGCGAAATTCTCCTGGACGAGGACCTAGATCATGATCATCGACATCGTGTTGGCCGCGGCTCTCGCGGCTCAGACCACACCGGCGCCCGCATACAAAGACGCCGACAAGGCAAGACTCATCGCGGCGATGGACGCGAAATCCGCCCACTACGGCGACCTGTCGCGGAAGGTGTGGGAGTTCGCGGAAGTCGGCTACAAAGAAACGAAGAGCGCAGCCGCCCTCGTCGCCGAACTGAAGTCGGCCGGGTTCGAGATCCAGGAAAGCGTCGCGGGAGCCCCCACGGCGTTCGTCGCGTCCTGGGGCGCCGGCAAACCGATCATCGGCATCATGGCCGAATACGACGCGCTGCCCGGACTGTCCCAGCACGACATGCCGGAAAAGAAGCCGCGGGTCGAGGGTGATCCCGGCCACGGCTGCGGACACAATCTCCTGGGCACGGCCTCCGTCGCCGCGGCCATCGCCGCGAAAGACGAACTCATCGCGAAGAAGCTTCCCGGCACGATCCGTCTTTACGGCACACCCGCGGAAGAGGGCGGCGGCGGCAAGATCTATATCGCTCGCGCGGGCCTGATGAAGGACCTCGACGTCATGCTGTCGTGGCATCCCGCCGACCGCAACACCGCGAGTATCGCAACGACCCTCGCCAACATCACGGCGAAGTTCCGCTATCGGGGTCTCGCCGCTCACGCCGCCGGCGCGCCGGATAAGGGACGATCCTCCCTCGACGCGGTGATGCTCGCCGGCATGGGCATCGAGTTCCTTCGCGAGCACGTCCCGCAGGAGACGCGCCTTCACTACGTCATCACCCGCGGGGGCGAGGCTCCAAACGTGGTGCCGGCCTTCGCGGAGATGTACGCCTACGCCCGTCATTCGCACATGCCGACCCTCGACAACGTCTGGGAGCGCGTGCTCAAGATCGCGCAGGCGGGCGCGCTCGCCACCGACACGAAGCTCGAAGTCGAGCTGGTGAACGCGGTCTACAACACCCTTCCGAACGAACCCCTAGCCGCGCTGACCGAGAAGAACCTTCGCCGTGTGGGCGGCGTCGTCTACAGCGCCGAGGAGAAGGCTTTCGCGGAGGCCCTCGCGAAGTCGTTCGCGGTGACCGAGGACCCGCTGCCCCTCGGCAGCGAGGCGCAGGTCCAGCCGAGCCGCGGCGGTTCCTCGTCGGGCTCCACCGACGCTGGCGACGTGAGCTGGCAGGTTCCGATGTCGCAGCTCTCCACCGCCACGTTCGTGCCCGGAACGCCAGGCCACAGCTGGCAGTCGGCGGCCTGCGCGGGTTCGTCCATCGGCCGTAAGGGAATGATGGTCGCCGCGAAGACCATGGCCCTCACCGCGATGGATCTCTTCACCGATCCCGCTCAG
>CAYNHK010000346.1:0-3497 GCA_964396875.1 uncultured Acidobacteriota bacterium
GACGACGTGGTGATGGCGAAGAAGCTCGAAGACGCGGGTGCTGCCGCGGTGATGCCCCTTGGTGCTCCTATCGGAAGCGGCCTCGGCATCCAGAACCCCATCAACATCGAACTGATCCGCGAAGCCATCACGTGCCCGCTCATCGTCGACGCCGGTGTCGGAACGGCCTCCGATGCCGCGATTGCCATGGAACTCGGCGCGGATGGCGTGCTCATGAACACCGCCATCGCCGAGGCGAAGGATCCCGCGTTGATGGCGAGCGCGATGCGTCACGCGGTGCTCGGGGGGCGCGAGGCGTTCCTCGCCGGACGCATGCCGAAGCGCAAATACGCTTCAGCCAGTTCGCCGCTTCAGGGAGTGGTGGGGAAGTAGGCGCTTCGCGAATGAGCCTCCTCGATCGAAACCCGCCCGAGGATGGACCGCTCTCCAAACTGAAAGCGCGTCAGGCCGAGGAGGACGCGGCCTATGAGAAGGCCCTCGCCGCTCTCGACCGCCTGGTGTCTTTTCCGCTTCCCGTCGAACAGCTCAAGGAGTTGCCGGCCCAGCTCGAAGCCATCAACAAACTCTGGTCCGCGCCCGAGTCCGAAGCCGCGACGTCACGCGGCTTCCTCGACCGACGCGCCACCGAGGCGCTGCAGCCGGTCATCGCGAGGCAGCAGGAATGGAACTCGAACGTGGTGCGCATCCTCAACGGTTTCATCGCCGAAGAGTCGAAGGCACTCGCCCACCTCCGCGAAATCTCAGCGGCGCTGATCCAGTACGCGCAGCGGCTGCTGCCCACGACAGATGCGCGGGACCGCGTGGCTTCGGGTTATGCCACGCTCCGGTCGGAGCTGATTCTCGAGGCCTTCGATCGCCGCCTGGAGTCGCTGCATCGGCGCATCGATGGTTTGAAGGGCCTCGTGGATCGGGTTGAGGTCATGGGCGCCGAGGTGCGCGCGGTCCGGGAGACGCTCCAGAGCGCGGCTCCTTCGCAAACTCAGGCTCGTGCCGCCGTCGAAGCCGCCGAGAGCAGCGCCTACGTCGCGTTCGAGAACAGCTTCAGGCGCTCGGACAACGCCCTGGCGACGCGGTTCGAGAAGTACGCGGGTGACTTCTCGAGCGCGCCCTCGGGGAGCCCCGTCCTCGACCTCGGCTGCGGCCGCGGTGAGTTTCTTCAGGCGCTCAAGAAGGCGGGCATCGCCGGTCGTGGGGTCGAGAGCAATGCCTCCGCGGTGGCGGCGTGCCGTGCCTCCGGCCTCGATGTGATCGCGGGCGATCTCGTTCAGTTCCTGAAGGCGACGCCCGCGAGTTCGGTAGGCGGCGTCTTCGCGGCGCAGGTGGCCGAGCATCTGCCCCCGCCGGTCCTCCAGGCCCTTCTCGTGGAAGCGCATCGCGTCTTGAAGAGCGGCGGTCTGCTGATTCTCGAAACCGTGAATCCCCGCAGCGTCACGGGATTCCTCGAGGTCTTCAATCGCGACCTGACCCACCAGAAGCCGCTTCATCCCGACACACTGTCGTTCCTCGCCGCCGCCGCGGGGTTCGTCGATGTCCGCATCGAGATGCTCTCGCCGGTCGAACCTCTGTCCCAGCTTCGACGGATCGAGGGTTCGTCATCGGTCCCCCCCGCCGTGGTCGAGGCTTTCAACGAGAACGTCGATCGCCTGAACGCGCTGCTCTACGGCTCGCTCGAGTACGCGCTTCACGCGCGCCGATAGACGCGCTCCAGGAACGGACCTGCGATGAGACTCGCCTTCGTTTCGCCGCTTCCTCCCTCCCCGACCGGAATCGCCGACTACACCGTCGACGTCGTCGAGGCCCTTGTCGGGACACATTCGATCGAGTTGTTCCACGATCAGCCGAAAGTGGCGGAGGGTCTGCCCGCACCCGCCTTTCCCATCGCCGAACTGCCGGCCCGGGCTGCGGCGAGCGCTTTCGATGCGGTCGTCTACCAGATGGGCAATGCGCCCGCCCACGACTTCATGTACGGCTGGATGGAGCGCGCTCCCGGCGCCGTGGTTCTTCACGATCTCGTGCTTCATCACTCCTTCGCGCGCCGCTTTCTCGAGTCTCCCGAAGCGCTGGCCTACGCGGCCGACCCGTCGGACCCGGGCAAGAAAGTCGAAGCGGACCGGGCGCACGCGTCGTTTCTCGCCGCCATCGAGGCGGTCTATCCGGGCCAGGGAGAACGTTTGAAGGACGCGCACTTCAACACCACCGGCGACCTTCTTCCCTACGTGTTTCCTCTGTTCGAGCCGGCGCTCACGTCTGCGCGGGCCGTAGGCGCCCACAACACGTTCATGGTCGAGGCGATTGCGGCCGCTCGCCCGGATCTCGCCTGCGTTCAACTCGCCATGCCCGTTCAAACTGCGCCCCTGGCGGAGGGTGTGGCAGCGGCCTTTCGCGCGGAACACGGTCTTGGCGATGCGCACTACGTTGTGGGCTGCTTTGGCCTGGTAACCCGTGAAAAGAGAATTGAGACGGTGGCGCGCGCCGTGGCGAGGATCGCCGAACTTCACCCGGAGGTTCGTCTTGTCCTCACCGGGCACGTGAGCGATGACAAGTGGCTGCGTGAGCTTCTCGCGCGCACCGGCGTTGCCGGTCGTACGATCGTGACTGGCCGGCTCGACGACAGGGAGTTCACCGCGGCCATGGCCGCGACCGATGCCGTGGTCCACCTGCGCTACCCGACCGCGCGCGAAACCTCGGCGGCCCTGCTGAGGGTCATGGCGGAAGGCCGCCCGGTGATCGTCTCCGATATCGCCAACCAGTCGGAGATCCCGAACGATGTGGTCCGGCGGATCGATGCCACAGACGAGGAGGGCGACCTTGCCCGCGCCCTCGACTCCCTGCTGCGCAATCCCGAGGAAGCAAGGGCGATGGGCGGACGGGCCCGGCGCTTCGTCGAAACCGCCCATTCCTTCACCCGGACGCGTGAAACCTACGAGCGGCTTCTCAACCCGCTCGCTCCCCGCTAACCTCGGGCCAGCCCATGACGTCGATCAGCGTCGTTTTCCCTCTCTTCAACGAAGAGGAGTACGTGATTCGCGCCTACGAGGCCGCGGTCGATGCCCTCACTCCGATCACGGATGACTTCGAGATCATCCTCGTAAACGACGCATCGACCGACCAGACGCCTCAGATCATCGAGTCGTTGTGCGCGCGGGATCCTCGGGTCAAGGCCGTTCACAATCCGAAGAACCTCAAGCTTGGCGGCACACTGCGGGCGGGTTACGCCGTGGCGGGCAAGGAACTGGTGCTCTACACCGACGCGGACCTGCCTTTCGACCTTCATGAAGTGCGACGCGCGGTGCGCCTTCTCGAGGTGCAGAAGGCGGACGTGGTTTCCGCGTATCGCTTCGACCGGACCTCCGAAGGCCTGCTGCGCACCGTCTACTCCTTCTTCTACAACTCCCTGGTGCGCGCCCTGTTCGGCCTTGCGATCAAGGACGTGAACTTCTCGTTCAAGCTCTTCAAACGCGAACTGCTCCAGAAGTTCACACTCAAGAGCGACGGGA
>CAYNHK010000347.1:0-3494 GCA_964396875.1 uncultured Acidobacteriota bacterium
TCGTCCTCAAGACACTGAACAGTCCGTTCTTCATCGAGATGCAGACCGGGGCGAAGGCCGCCGCCGACCGGCTCGGCCTCGACCTCGTGGTCCAGGCCGCGGAGCGGGAGGTGGATGTCGAGAAGCAGATGCAGATCGTGGAGAACCTGATCCAGACCGGGATCAAAGCGCTCCTGATCACGCCGAGCGGCTCGCGCGAGATCGTTCCCGTCCTCGCCAAGGCGCAGGCGGCGGGGATTCCCATCATTGTCGTGGACACCCGGATCGACCCGGCCACCGCCACGGCGGCCTCGGTGAAGATGGCCACCTTCATCGGTTCGGACAACTATGAGGGCGGGCGTGCCGCCGGCGCCGAACTCGTCCTCGCCACGGAGGGCAAGGCGAAAGCCGCCGTGCTCGAGGGCATTCCGGGCCACGAGACGGGCGACTCGCGCCTCCGCGGCTTCAAGGACGCGATCAAGGATTCGCCGGGCGTCAAAGTCCTCGCGTCACAGACCGCGAACTGGGAGCGCGATCAGGGCTTCACGGTCTTCCAGAACATGCTCCAGGCCCATCCTTCGATCGACGCGGTGTTCGCGTGCAACGACATGATGGCGCTCGGCGCGATCGAGGCGATCGCCGCGGCGGGCAAGACCGGGAAGATCCGCGTGATCGGCTTCGACGCGGTGGACGACGCCCGAAAGGCGATTGAGATGGGAACGATGCTGGCTTCGGTGGCGCAGTTTCCCGGCGAGATGGGGCGCATGGCGGTGGAGAGCGCCGCGAAACTGATCAAGGGCGAGACCGTCGAGGCGGATCAGCGGGTGCGCATCGAGCTGATCAAGAAGGCCGAGGCCAGCAAATGAGCGGGGCCGCGAAGAAGCGGCTGAAGGTGGGAGTCATCGGCCTCGGCCGGTTAGGGCGGATCTACGCACGGGACATCGCGTCGCGGATTCCCGAGACGCGGTTGGTCGCGGTGTCCGATGTCGTGCCCGCGGCGGTGAGCGAGGTGGCGGACGAGTTCGACGTCCCGGGGCGTTACGCGGATCCCGCGGAACTCATCAACTCCAAGGACGTCGAGGCGGTGGTGATCGTGAGCCCGACCCACGCCCACAAGGAGCAGTCGATCCTGGCGATGAAGGCGGGGAAGCCGACGTTCTGCGAAAAACCGCCGGCGTTGTCGCTCGGCGCGACGGTCGAGATGAAGGCGGCGATCGACGCCGCGGGCGTCTTCTTCCAGATGGGGTTCATGCGGCGCTTCGATCCAGGCTACGCGGCGGCGCGCAAGCGGCTGAGCGAGGGCCAGATCGGGAAGGTGGTTCTCTTCAAGTCGACGTCGCGGGATCCCTACCGGACGTCGCTCGAGTACGCCGACGTGAAGAGCAGCGGGGGAATGATCCTCGACATGGGGATTCACGATTTCGACCTGGCTCGCTTTTTCATGGGCGATGTGGCGAAGGTGCAGTCGATCGGCGGGACGCTGGCGTATCCCGAACTGAAGACCGTGGGGGACATCGACAATGCGGTGGTGAGCCTCACGTTCAAGGATGGTTCGCTCGGCGTGGTCGACCTGTCGCGGAACGGCATCTACGGTTACGACATCTCGACCGAATTGCTCGGCGACGCCGGCACACTGCGCATCGGCTACATCCGTGAGACACCGCTCTACGTGATGACGAAGAACTCCATCGCGCACGACACCGTCCCGCACTTCATGGAGCGTTTCGCCATCGCGTACACGGTTCAGCTCCAGAACTTCGCGCAGAACGTCCTGCTCGGCCGCAAAGCCCCGGTCACCATTGACGACGGCATCGAAGCGGTCCGCATCGCGATCGCCGCGAACCGCGCCCTTGTTACGGGGATGCCGGTGGATGTCGCTTCCGTGACCTCGTAAACCGCGGTTTCGCGAGACCCCGCACCGCTGGCGGTTCGTCGACCGCCCCCCGCCGTCATTGCGAGGAGGCCATCGAGAAGCCGCCGACGAAGCAACCTCGTGGTTTCACGGGATTGCTTCGTCACCTTCCTCAGACGAGTTCCTCGCAACGACGGCGGTTGGGGGTCGACGACCCGCCGTCGGCCCACCGTCGACCCGTGACTATGCCCGTTGCGCCTTCATCTGATGCGACCTGAAGGCGACATACGCCGCGATCGAGGCGGCGAGGTAGACGAACGAGAAGATGATGCCGTTGGTCGAGCCCGAGATGAAGATGTAGAACCACAACGCGCCCGAGAGGATCGCGGGGATCGGGTAGAGCCACATCACGAAGGGCTGAGGTAGATCCTTGCGGTAGCGGTAGAGCAGGATGACGCCCGCGCACTGCCACAGGAAACACAGCAGGACCTGGACCTGGATCAGCCACGTCGCGAGCTGGCCGAGGGAGAAGAAGCAGAACGGAACCGCGAGCAGACCCACGGTCAGGAGGGCGACGTGCGGGAACGCCTTGGTGGGATGGAGCTTCGCGAACACCTTGAAGAACTGACCCTCGCGCGCCGCCGCGAAGGGAATCCGCGAGTAGCCGAGGATCACCGCGTAGAGCGAGGCCGCGGCCACGAACTGGATCATCACGGTCATGATGAGCGCGGCGATCTGGCCCTGGGCGGGATCCGCGAAGGTCTTCGAAATGAAGAGCGACGCGATGGTGCGCGACTCCTTCGCTTCCTCCCACGGCACCATCCCGAGGATGACCGTCGACATCACCATGTAGATGAGAGCCACGACCACGATCGACAGGATGATCGAGCGCGGCATGGTGCGGACGGGGTCTTTCACTTCCTCGGCGATGTTGCAGACCTGGTTGTAGCCGCCGTAGCTGTACATCGCGAGGATCGCGGTCGCCCCGAGCTTGGCGAAGAAGTCCGCGTTGTACTCGTACGCGGCGTCCGGCCAGGCGAAGGCCTGCGCGAAGGAGAACTTGAAGAGACCCGCGACGATGACCCAGCCCACGGTGAGGAAGACGAAACCGAGCAGGATCACCGCGAGTTTTCCGATGTCCTCGATCTTGCGCCACAGCAGGGCGGTGACGAACACGCACAGTCCGCCGGCCACCATATGGTGTTGCGTCGTTGTCATGTCCGTCCAGTAGAAGCGCAGGTAGTCCGCGAAGCCCACGCCGCCGCTTGCGATCGACAGCGGCGCCACCAGGATCACCTGGCAGATGAAGACGAAGGCCAGCATGTCGCCCACGGGCAGGCCCGCGACCTTGAAGGGCTTGTACGCTTCGCGCAAGTACAGGTACGACCCGCCGCTGCCGGGCAGGGCGGCTGCGAAGTGCGCGTAGACCAGGCCGTCCGCGAAGGCGAGGATGGCTCCCGCGATCCAGGCGTAGAGGATGTGCGGCCCGCCCATCGAGGTGATCATGAACGGGATCACGAGGAAGGGCCCGACGCCCACCATCCCGATGATGTTGGTGGCGGTGGCGGGCAGAAGGCCCATGCCGCGTCGCAGGTGCGGGGTTTCGGCGGTTTCGGTCATGGCAGGGTCGAAGCCTCGTTTGGGTGACGCGGGTGAATCGAAA
>CAYNHK010000348.1:0-3446 GCA_964396875.1 uncultured Acidobacteriota bacterium
CACCGTGAAGATGCAGGCCGCGCCCCCTTCGAAGCCAGGCTCGTGGCCCGGGACCAGACCCACCGGATCCTTACATTCCAGTTCGCGAAGGGACCGGGCGGCACGCTCATCGCAGTCGGTCAGGACGTCACGGCCAGAAAGAACGCGGAAAGCGAAAGCACTCGTGCGCGGGAATCGGCGGAGGCCGCGACCGCGGCCAAGTCCGACTTTCTCGCCAACATGAGCCACGAAATCCGCACACCGATGAACGCGGTCATCGGCATGACGTCCCTGCTGCTCGACACCGACCTCAACACCGAGCAGCGGGACTACGCGGAAATCATCCGCAAGAGCGGCGAGGCGCTCATCTCCCTCATCTCCGACATCCTCGACTTCTCGAAGATCGAGGCGGGGAAGTTCGAGCTGGATCGCCACAGCTGCTCTCCCGAGGCCCTGGTGGAACAATGCCTGGACCTGCTCGCGAGCCGCGCTTCGGAGAAGGGCCTCGATATCGCGGGCTTCATCGATGCGACCGCGGCCCTCGACTTCTGGGGCGACAGCACAAGGATCCGGCAGATCGTGGTCAACCTGCTGGCGAACGCGGTCAAGTTCACGGAAACCGGCGGTGTGATGGTCGAGGCGAAACTGCAGCCGAGCGCCGCCGCGTCGCGCGACCCCGCCTCGAACTGGGCCGAACTCGTCATCAGTGTGGTGGACACCGGCATTGGAATCTCCGAGGAGAAGGTGGGCCGGCTCTTCAAGCCCTTTTCGCAGCTCGACGTTTCCACCACGAGGCGCTACGGCGGCACGGGCCTCGGTCTTGCCATTTCCAACCAGCTCGCCGAGATGATGGGCGGGGGCATCATGGTGCAGAGCACGCCCGGGAAAGGATCGCGCTTCACCCTGCACCTGCCCGTCGAAGTGATCGCGAAGACGAAGCAGCCCTATCTGGCGCCCGCCTCCACCTGGCTCGCAGGCAAACGCTGCCTCGTCTGCGCCACCGGAACCATGACCACCGACGTGATCGCGCGCCTGATTTCGCGCTGGGGAGGGACGTTCGTGCGCGCCTCCATCGCGGATGCCAACGACCGGCTGCGGCGCGGAGAGACCTTCGATCTCTCGATCGTGGATCACAGCCGGAATCTCGACGAGAGAGCGGCCGCGGTTTCGGAAACCGCGCTGCGCGCGCTCAAGGAGCGGTGCATCGAGAAGCGCGTGCCCGTGATCTCTTTGCGGCCCATCGCCTCGCGCAACGTGGTCGCGACCCAGGGCATTTCCATGGCGACGACCATGACGCCGATCAAGGCCGCCGGGCTCTATCAGGCGGTGGAGCGCGCGCTCTTCGGTGGCCGCGATCGCGGCGCGCTCACGGGCGCCGCGAAACGACCCTCCACCGATTCCACGGCCGCGCCTTCCCCTATCGGCGTGCTGGTGGCCGAGGACAACCTGGTCAACCAGAAAGTTGTCCGGCTCACTCTTCAAAGCCTCGGGTATTCCCGCGTCGATGTGGTCTCGAACGGACGCGAGGTCTTGAAGGCGCTCTCGACCCAGAAGTACGAGGTCATCTTCCTCGATCTGCACATGCCCGAGATGGATGGGTTCGAAACGACGAAGGCGATCCGCGCCGACCCACGCATCCCGCGTCCGTGGATCATCGCCCTGACTGCGAGTGCGATGGCGGGAGACCGTGAGAAGTGCCTGAACGCCGGGATGGACGACTACCTCGCCAAGCCCCTGCAGCGGGAGGCGCTCTCCCTGGTGCTCCTCAAGGCCAGAGAGGCGATCCAGAGCGGAAACATTCCCGACAATCGAAGTCGTCCGACCTCCCGCTCGGGCGGACAGAAGCGCACGAAAGTGGCGCAACTTCCTCCGCCTGCGCCCCCCCTGGAGGGGCCCTCGATGCCGTTGGCTTCTGTGCCGCCCGCCATCGTCGATGGCCGGGCCATCGAGAGGCTCCGCCGCCTCGGTCTTCCGACCGGCGCGTCGGGTTCAGATCTCGTCACCGAACTCGTGGACGGTTTCCTTCTCGAGGTGCCGGACAAACTCAACCGGATCGCCAGGGCGCTGTCGGAAGAGGACTACCTCAAGGCCCATCGCTTCGCTCACTCTCTCGTCTCCGCGGCCTCGAATCTGGGTGCGGTGGGTGTGGTGAAGGCGGCACGCACCCTCGAGAGCGTGCTGCGTCTCAAGAGCCGCGAGGACAGCGAGCAGGCGTATCTCAGCCTCAAGCACGAGTTCGACCTCGCGGCTCCCGAACTTGCACGCGAACGTCAGAAGGCGAGCTGATGGACGCAGGGCACTTCCTGACCCTCATCAAGGTCCGCATCACCGGCCTCGTGACTCTCACCGCCATGGCCGGCTACGGCCTCGCGCCCGATCCCCAATGGGGCGCTCCTTTCATCAGTGTCGCGGTGGGCGTCTTCCTCATTACCGCCGGCGCGTCCGCGGTGAACATGTTCATGGAGCGCCGTACCGACGCCTTGATGAACCGGACGCGGATGCGCCCGCTGCCCCTCAACATCCTGACCCCGCGGGCGGCTCTGGCCCTTGGCGCCATCGCCAGCATCCTGGGCCTTCTGGTTCTCCTGCCGCTTGGTCTTCTGCCTACCGGCATCGCGGCCTTGAGCTGGATCCTCTACATCCTTGTCTATACGCCGCTCAAGGCCAAGACATCACTCAACACCGTGGTGGGGGCCATCCCGGGCGCCCTGCCTCCGCTCATCGGCTGGACCGCCACCGGCGCCCCTCTTTCGATGCTGGCCTTCGTGCCGTTCCTGATGATGTTCGTCTGGCAGGTGCCGCACTTCCTGGCCCTGGCATGGATGTACCGCGACGACTATGAAATGGGCGGACTTCAAATGCTCACGGTCGAGGACAAGGACGGCGGTATGGTGGGGCGACAGGCGGTTCTCTACGCGGTGTGCCTCATCCCGATCACCGCGGCGCCGCTCCTTGGCGGGGCGGCATCACTGCCGGGGACGCTCCTGGGCATCGCCCTTTCGTTGGTCTTTGTCGGTTTCGCGGCGCGCTTCGCCCTGAACCGGAACCGCAAGACCGCAGCGTCGCTCTTCGGCGTGTCGCTGTTGTATCTGCCGATCGCCTTCGGTTTGATGTTTATGAGTTTTTAAGACTCAAGCACTCGCCGAGACGCCGGGGTCGGTAACGCGGGGGGCTGTGCTCGACACGAGGGGCGGCCCGAATTTGCGCTCCTTGTTGCGCAGCCTTCGCCCCAAACCGAAGCGCACGGCCTTGCTAAGAAGCTTGAGCTTCGCCTCACCGAGGGGGTAGCGCTTGTCGCTGAGCGCCTTGCATTCCTCGGGCAGCATCACGAGGCTCACGTGAATGTCGGGCGCGGCGCCGATGGGCAGGCCGTGCTCCATGCACTTCTCGTAGAGGCGTCGGAAGATCGGGACCATGTCTTCGGTCTTGGGGGGCGGCAGTTCCGCGTAGTCCGTGCCGATCAGCGG
>CAYNHK010000349.1:0-3414 GCA_964396875.1 uncultured Acidobacteriota bacterium
CCCACATCATCCAGATCGGGGTCGACTACTTCCCGAGGTCCCGCGGGGTGTCGACGCTTTCCTCCCCCGCCGTCATCTACAAGATCGTGCGGGAGATGCTGGCGCTGCGTCGTGACGTGGCCTGAGCCTCGGCCCCTCACGTGCGATCGCTTGCCCTCTACTCGGACCAGCCGCTCGGTGTCCGGATCCACACATTCCTGCGTGCGTGGTCGGCGCCCCTCGACGCGGTCGTGAACGCGCTGCCTTCGCGAGGGAGACTGCTCGACGTGGGCTGCGGCCATGGTCTCGTCTCGAACGAGGCGGCGCTCCGGAGCCCCGAACTCCACGTTCTTGGAATCGACATCGCGGACGCTAAGATCACGTCGGCGAGGAAGAGCGTGGGAACAAGGTCGAACGTGGAGTTTCGGGCGGCCCCGCTCGAAGACATAGCGGAGGCGGGTTTCGACGCGGTGAGCGTGATCGACGTTTTGTATCTCGTGCCGCAGGCCGCCTGGACCTCGTTTCTGGGCGCGTGTTTTCAGAAGCTCTCTCCCGGCGGAACCCTCGTGGTGAAGGAGATCGGAACCACGCCGCGCTGGAAGTTCGAGCGTCTTCGGCTTCAGGAGTACCTGAGCACCCGGGTCCTTCGGATCACGAAGGGTGAGAGCATGTATTTCGAGAGTGGAGAACAGTTGAAGCGCAGGCTTGAAAACGCGGGATTCGAGGCGGTCGCGGTCGAGAAACTCGACTCGGGCTACGCCTCGCCGCATCTGATGGTCACCGGGCGCAAGCCTCTCCACCCGGGCCACGCCGCATGACGCGAAAACTCATCGTCACCGCCGACGACCTCGGCGCTCACGAGGCCATCAATCGCGGCATCCTCGAAGCGCATGAAGAGGGGATCGTGACCGCGGCGTCGATCGTGCCCTGCGGCCGCGCCTTCGATCACGCCTGCCGGCTGGTGGAGAAGCGGCGCAAGCTCGACGTCGGCATCCACCTCACCCTCGTGGAGGAGCGCCCCCTGCTCGGCCCGGACGAGATCCGCACCCTCGCGCCCAAGAGAGAGCTGCCGAAGACCTACCGCCAGCTCTTCATGGGAATCGTCAAGGGCAAGATCAAGCTCTCGGAAATCGAGCGGGAGCTGGACGCGCAGATTCAGAAGGTTTTGAAGGCCGGCCTGAACGTGTCCCACATCGACTCGCATCAGCACACGCATCTCTTTCCGCCGCTTCACGCGATGTTCTTGAGGCTCGCCGAACACTACGAGTTCAGGAGCATCCGCGCGAGTTCCAGGATCGTCCCGGGGCGCACGAAGTTCAGCGTCTTTCTCGCCCCGCTCGCGAAGCGCATGCTGCGCTCGGCGCGCCAGCGTGGGCTCCGTACCGCGGACACGCTGTGGCTGCCTTCGCCGAGCGGCCATCTGACCGGTCTGCAGATCACCCAGGGAATTCCCAAACTCCCCGAAGGCGTCACCGAACTCGTGGTTCACCCCGGCGTGGATCAGAAGACCCTCGAGAAGGAGTACCCCGCCTGGGGCTTCAAGTGGCAGCAGGAACTGGCGGCGCTCAAAGCCACCGATGTCCGTGACACCCTCTTTCGTCAGAACGTTCAACTGACCCGGTACTCGGAGCTCGTTTGAACAGGCCGATGGCCCGCGCCCTGGGCGTGGCGGTCCTTTCGGTCCTGGCCCTTCTTCCGACTCTCACCCTGCGCATCGCCGCGCCCGCGAATCACGGCGCGCATGGCCTCACCAGCGGGTTCGGGCGGGGCCGGCTGGACCTTCAGGGGATCGTGGCCGAGAGCGCGGGCACGCTTCTCCTTCCGCGCGAACCGCATGCGCTCACCGTGCGTCTCTCCGGCTCGGGGCCGATGCGCGTCACGGCTCTGGGCGTAAGCCGGTCCTTCGTGGCGTCTGCGTCCCCGGTCGCCGTGCGTCTCGATCTCCCGGGGGGCGGAGACGTCAGAGTCGAAGGGGAGCAGCGGATCCGGCTCCACGAAATCGTGATCGAGCGTTCGCAGCGATCCGCGAAGGAGATCGGGGCGATCGTGGCTGCGGGCCTGATCGCTTCGGCCCTCGCCAGCCGCGGCACGGCACCCCTTGCGGGGGGCCTCGTCCTCCTGGCCTCGACATTTTTCTGGGTCGCCGCGGGATCGTTGTCGGGCCTTTTCGCCCGCGTTGCTCTCGTGCAGCTCGCCCCGCTCGCGCTCATCGCCGCCCTCTTCGCACCGGTGGTCCTCGCCCTGCGCACCGCGCGTTTTGAGGCGCTGCGGGAAGTGAGCCGGCTGGCGGCGGTCGCGTTCGTGCTTTCCCTCATGCTCTCCGGCCTCCAACTCGCCCTCTTCGAGCCGCCCCTTCCCATGGGCGATCCCGGCGCCTATCTCGAGATGGGCGGCATGTTCGCGGACGCGCTCGCCCGTGTTGGTTCGCCGCTGCATCTCGGTCCGATCCTGAGCGACCTGCAGCCCTACCTTGCCCTGCCCGCCACGGGTCTGCTCTACGGTCTGCTCGGTCTGCTTGGCGGCGTATCGTGGATCTATCTGTTTCAGGCCATCGCCATGGCGATCGCCGCGGCTGTGGTGGTCTTGATCTGTGAGATCCACGTCAGTCCACGGGCCGCCCGCTTCGCTCTCCTGCTCGTGCTCATTCACCCGAGCTTCACGATCCTCCCCGGCATCGTCCAGCCCGAGCCGTTCATCCTCGCGGCCTGGTCCCTGGCCGGCCTCCTGGCGCTTCACAGCCTGGGCAGCCCTCTCGACCGTCGCGGCCTTCTCGGCGCGGGTCTGCTCTTCGGCGCGGGTCTGGCCCTCCATCCGCAGGGTCTTTCATTCCTGCTCCTCGCGTTCGCCTTGTGCATCCTGCCCTGGTCCGGAGCTATCGCGAGAAGACCGTCTCTCCTCGTCGCACCGATGCTCGGCGTCTTCGCGGTACTGCTTCCCGTGGCTGCTGCTGAGCACTTCTCCAGACCGCTTGCCCACGTCCTGGACAAGGAGTACGGCTTCTTCGCCTACACCTCCCGCCATCCCCTCGGCTTCTGGCTCTACACCGACAGCAGCGGCTGGCAGGGCCCCTTGCGCATCGAGGACACGACCTATCAGAAGGAACTCATCGCGATGAAGGGGGAAGGGGCGGTGGCCTCATCGTTCGTCGATGTCGCCGCCTTCGTCGCCCGGCATCCCCTCGAGTCGGTGGGCACCGTGCTGACGAACCTTCACCGCCTCTGGCATCGACCCGACAACCCTTTCGCGACGTCGTTCGTTCTGCCCTTCGACGTTCAAGTCCCACTCCATCGTGCGCTGGTTGTTCTCTTCCTTCTCGCACCGCCCGCCTGGCTCGGCGGCCGCCTCGGCCTGCTCGCGCTGCCCTTCGTCATGTTGTCGATGACGTATCCCGCGTACCACATCTTCAACAAGTACGCGACGCCGGCGCTTCCGTTC
>CAYNHK010000350.1:0-3412 GCA_964396875.1 uncultured Acidobacteriota bacterium
GATGACCATGGGTTGAGAATGCAGGGCCGGCCCTTCCACGTCGTCAACCGCGTTCTGGATCAGGCCATTGGGCTCGCCGTGCAAAGTTACGCGACCGCGCGCGCCGGGGAGGTCCAGCAGCGCCGCGAAGAGTATCTCGCGTTCGTTGCCCATGACCTTCGGACACCGCTCCATGTGATCTCCCTCGCGGGAAAGGTCCTGGAGCGACTGGTCCCGCCGCTTGGAACGGACACGGAGGCCCACCGCATGTTGAAGGCTTTGAGTCGAAACGTGCTTCGGCTCGAGGGACTGGTGGATCACGTGCTGGAGGAGAACGCCAATCTCGAAACCGAAGGACGTATGAAGGTGGAGCGGAGGGACCTTGATTTGTGGCCCTTCGTTGAGGCTCTCATCCACGATTTCCATCCAGTGGCCGGGGCGGGCAGCACCCGACTCGTCAATGAGGTGCCCGAGGATCTGATCGCCCATGCGGATGCGGGCCTTTTGAGGCGGGTCCTTCAGAACCTGATCGCCAACGCGATCCGGCACACCCCCCGCGGCGAGGTCGTCATCGGCGCCCGCCAACTTGAGACCCCGGGCGCCGTCGAGTGCTGGGTCAAGGACAACGGGACCGGAATTCGGGCCGAGTTCATGGACAGGGTCTTCGACAAAGGGGAGACAGATTCCGAGGCCGAAGGCGTGTCGGGCCTCGGCCTCGCCATCGCCAGAACGTTCACCGAGGCCCAGGGCGGGAAGATGAGCCTCGAAAGCGAAGAGGGTGTGGGCTCGACCTTCCGGTTTTCCCTGCCCCCTGCCTCAGACTGAGTCGGCTTTGTGACCCGCCATCGGGTCGCACCGCGATGTAGCGACCTCGGCCAGAACGCTTTGAAGTGGAAGGTCAGCGATGGAGTCGGTGGCTGAGCTTACGGTTCTCACGAGCGGCCCGTCCGGACGCCAGACTTCTCCGCGGGTGGGGCCGAACAGGGTCACGGTGGAAGCCCCGACGGCGCCGGCCAGATGTGAAACGCCACAGTCATTGCCGATGAAGAGGCGAGACGCGGCGAGTGTCGCGGCGAGGGCTTGAAGGGAAGGTTCATCCATCCTCTCTCCCTTCCACGTTCCAGGCTGTGCCATTTCGGCGGGGCCGCGGATCCAGACGACTCGATGCCCCAGGCTCTCGAGGCTTAGACTCAGGTCGACGAACCGCTCCATGGGCCAGTTCTTTCGCGGAGATCCGCTTCCGGGATGGATGAGAGTCGCTCCGTGGAGGGTCGCCTCCTGCTCTCTTATCGCCAGACGCGGCATCATCCCTGCGAAGGGGGCGGCCAAGGCCGCCGCCGCTTCGGACCATTGCATCGAAATCAACGTGTCCGCCCGCACCGGGGCGGAAGGAATCCGAATGGACGCCGTTGCGGCCTGCGTTGCCGCTTCGATGAGGTCCGGCGAACTCGAGATCGCGACCGCCGCATCGAATCGCCCGGCTCCCTCCGGCCAGGAGCCCGCAAACGCAGCGGCCAGCGCCGGCGCTTCCGAATCGAGGACGCCGTCGATCCAGGGATCGGCGAGAAGGAGGGTCGCGTGACGAGCGGGCGCGAACAGGGTCGTGCGGAATCCGGACTGGTGGAGGGAATAGGTGAGGCGGCGGGTGAGGAGCACGTCCCCCAGGGCGCCGATGCGGATCACCAGCGCGCGCCTCGCCTCCAGCCCGGGGCCGAGCGGGCTTCCTTGTGATCGTTTAGAAGTGGAGTTCAATTCCGGAATACTAAATCTGCCGAGAATAGTAGTTCGTAACGAAACTCTTAGAATGATTCAAAAGAATTAAGACCTAAGGACTCAAGTGCGAGAGAATACGCGCTCCATGATTCCCAAGACCCGTCTCTTCACACCCGGCCCCACTCCGCTCTCTCCGGTGGTCCTCCAGGCGATGGGGAAGAACATCCCTCACCACCGGACCGACGAGTTCCGGGCCATCTTCAAGGGCGCGCGCGAGGGGATGCAGCGTTTCTTCAAGACCACGCAGGATGTCCTGATCCTCTCCTGCTCGGGCAGCGGCGGGATGGAGGCGGCGCTCGTCAACACCCTCTCGACCGGCGATACGATGCTGGCGCTGGTGGCCGGCAACTTCGGAGAGCGCTGGGCCAACATCGGCAAGGCTCACGGCATGGACGTGCAGATCCTCGAGGCCGAGTGGGGAACCGCGGTGAAGGCCGAAGCGGTGAAGGCGGCACTCGACGCGAACCCGAAGATCCGCGGGGTATTCGTCCAGCACAATGAGTCGTCGACGGGCGTCAAACACGATATCCAGGCGATCGCGTCGGTGGTCAGGGACCGCGCGGACGTCATCCTGGTGGTCGATGCCATCTCGGGCATGGGGGCGATGCCACTTCACACCGAGGAGTGGGGCGTCGACGTGGTGGTCGTCGGCTCGCAGAAGTCGCTCGCCCTGCCTCCGGGCATGGCCTTTGTCAGCGTCAACGAAAAGGCCTGGCAGCGGATCCAGACCACGAAATCGGCGAAGTTCTATTTCGATCTGCTTCGAGAGCGGAAGACCCAGGTGAACTTCGAATCCGCCTGGACCCCGCCGATTTCCCTCGTGGTTGCTCTCGAGGCCGTGCTCAAGGACCTCGATGCCGCTGGCGGGGTCGATGCGCTGGTCAAGAACGCCGGCACCCTCGCCGCGATGACCCGCGCCGCCGCGCAGGCGTTGGGTCTTCCTCTTCTGGCTCCAAACGACTATGGCGACGCTCTCACCGCGCTCAAACCGCCCCCCGGCATCGAGATCGGCAAAATCACGAAGATCCTCAAGGGCGAGTTCAAGAGCGAAGTGGCGGGAGGTCAGGGCAAGCTCAAGGGCCAGATCATGCGCGTGGCCCACCTCGGGTACTACGACGTGACGGACATCCTGGGCCTCATCGGCACCCTTGAGATCGCGCTCCACAAGGTCGGACACAAGTTCACCCCGGGCACAGGCGTCGCGGCCGCCAACGCCGAATACCTCAAGAGAGCCTGAGCGCCCGCCCCCGAAAGCTACACAATGACCTACAAACTCCTCATTCTCGAAGGCATGACCGATCGCGGTCAGGCCGTCCTCGACGCCGAAGGCTGGGTCCTCGATCAGAAGAAGGCCATGCCGCCGGCTGAACTCGCGAAGATCATCGGCGATTACGACGCGGTGACCATCCGCAGCGGGACGAAGTTCACCGCCGAAGTGGTGGCGGCGGCGAAGAAGCTCCGCGTGATCGGCCGTCCCGGCGTGGGCGTCGATAACGTTGATGTGGAAGCGGCGACCAAGGCCGGCATCTTCGTGATGAACTCGCCCGGCGGCAATCTTGTCTCCACCTGCGAGTTGACCATGGCCCTCATCCTGGCCACCTCGCGCAACATCGGCGCCGCGGATGCCTCGCTCAAAGCGGGCATCTGGGACCGCAAAGCC
>CAYNHK010000351.1:0-3405 GCA_964396875.1 uncultured Acidobacteriota bacterium
ACATGATGCGCGCCTCCACGTTCCTCAAGAACAAGCGCATGCGCCTCATCGGCCCGAACTGCCCCGGCATCATCTCGCCGGGGGAAAAGTGCAAGATCGGCATCATGCCCGGCCACATCCACATGGGTGGTTCGGTGGGCGTGGTGAGCCGGAGCGGAACGCTCACCTACGAGGCGGTCGGACAGCTCACCGCCCTCGGCATCGGACAATCGACCTGTATCGGCATCGGCGGCGACCCCATCATCGGCACCACCCACAAGATGGCGCTCGAACTCTTCAACCAGGACCGGGCGACCAAGGCGATCGTGATGATCGGTGAAATCGGCGGTTCGGCGGAGGAAGACGCCGCCGCTTACGTAAAGGCGCACGTGAAGAAGCCGGTGATCGGATTCATCGCCGGCCAGACCGCTCCCGAAGGCCGCCGCATGGGCCACGCCGGCGCCATCATCTCCGGAGGCAAGGGCACCGCCGAGGAGAAGATGAAGGCGATGCGCGCGGCCGGCATCCACGTCGTGAAATCACCCGCGGACATGGGACGGATGGTCGCGAAGGTTCTCGGAAAGAAAAAGTAGTTACCTGAAAGGCAGGACATGGAGAAGACGTTTTCGATCATCAAGCCCGACGCGGTCAAGGCGGGAAACGCCGGCGCCATCCTCTCTCGCATCGAGAAGGCGGGATTCCGCATCGTGGGCCTGCGCATGCGCAGTCTCACCGAGAAGGAGGCCCAGGGTTTCTACTACGTGCACAAGGCACGGCCCTTCTTCGGCGAACTCGTGGCCTTCATGTCTTCAGGTCCCTGCGTCACGATGGTCCTCGAGCGTGAGAACGCGATTCTCGGCCTGCGCGACCTGATGGGAGCGACCAACCCCGCAAACGCCGCGGCCGGCACCATCCGCAAGGACTTCGCCGCGTCCATCGAGGCGAACGCGATCCACGGTTCCGACGCCCCGGAGACCGCCGCCTTCGAGATTTCGTACTTCTTCCCCGGCATCGAACTGTAGGCTTTCGTTGCGCGACGCCTGCACGGAAGTGGGTTGGTCGCGCTAGCCGAGGACATCTTTAGGTGGAGGAGCTTCGGGGACTGCTCGCGGTAGGCGTTTTGCCGGAGATCCTCCGTCGGATCTTCCTCGATCGGCGTACGGGCATCCTCCACCTGGCCTATGGAGTCGAACGTTCGGACGTTGAGTTCAGCGGCGGCTACCTCACGAACGCGGAGACCACCATCCCGGGGGCGCACCTCGGAGATCTTCTGGTTCAGGTCGGTTTCCTGAGTTCGCGCGATCGTGACGCCTGTCTCGAGATCGCGGCCCTGTCGCACGAACGCATGGGCGAGACCCTCCTCCGTCACGGGCTCCTCGACGCCGATCATCTCGCCCAGGGTCTGGCCCTTCAACTGCGGGAGGTGATGGCGAGAACTCTCACCTGGAAAGGCGGCGTCTACACCTTCACCGACCACGAGGTGAAGAAAGTGGCGCCCCTCGATCCCTCCGCCGAGCCGCGGCTGGATCCGCGAGAGGTTCTTCTCGACGCCACCTGGACCCTGGTCAGCGATCCGGGGATCGACGGCGTGCTCGGGGACCTGACCCAGAAGGTGAGGAAGGCGCGCGACGAACGTCTGCTCTATCTCGATTTCCGGCTGGCTCCCGCCGACGCGTTCCTGTTGACTCGGGTGGACGGGGCGTTGACCGGAGAGCAACTTCTTGAACTCTCCCCGCTGCCGAGGGACGAGGCCAAGGCGAGCCTTGCCGGACTTCTTTCGGTGGGAGCGGTCGAATACATAGGCGCTCCGCCGCCCTCGACCATGACCACCGAAATCGCGCGATTCGAGGTGGCGCGCCTCGCCGCACGGATCACGTCGTCGGATCCGTTCGAGGTTCTTGGGCTGACCCCCGGCGTCGCGTCGAACGAACTGCGGTCGACTTATCTCAGGCTCTTGAGGTCGTGCGACCCCGCCACGACCACCGATCCCGAACTCAAGCCGATCCTTCTCCACATGTCGGGGAAGCTCGCCGAGGCGTTCAAGGAAATCGAGCGACGGTCGGGGACGCCGCGTCCGGCCGCGCTCAAGAGACCGGCCGTCCCGCCTCCTCCCCCC
Source organism: uncultured Acidobacteriota bacterium (assembly GCA_964396875.1). Lineage (GTDB taxonomy): Bacteria > Acidobacteriota > Vicinamibacteria > Fen-336 > JAGNNV01 > JAGNNV01. The sequence continues at coordinate 2,096 of CAYNHK010000351.1, forward strand.
GCGCCGCCCCTTGCCGCGAAGACCTCCGCCACGCGACGCAAGACCGGTCAGGTGAGGGCGGGCACTCGTATACCCGCGACGGCGCCCCCGCCGCCCGCGCCCGCTTCACATCAGAAGATCGACCCGTCACAGGCCGTCGAGGCCGCGGCGCAGGCCTTTGACGCAGGACGCCTCCACGAAGCCCTCGCGATCCTGCATGAGGCGGTTCCGCTCCTCGAGGGCCGCGCGCGCAGAGTCGCGCGGGTGCGCAAGGCGAAGATTCTCCTCGCGGCGGAGAACGGCGCGAAGCTGGCGGAGGAGGAACTCAAAACCGCGATCGCCGAAGATCCGGGCAATGCCGACGCCCACGCGGCGCTGGGCGGCATCTATCATGAGCGCGGCTCGCAGGCCCTGGCGATGATGGAATACCGGAAGGCGCTCGAGCTTCAACCCCGCAATGTGGAGGCGCGCGAAGCGCTGGCGCGGCTCCTGGCCCCGCCCGTGCCGGTCGCACCCGAAGGCTCCGTGCTCAAGCGCTTCTTTGGCCGCTAACCCTAAAACCGTTTCTCAGGAGACGCCCCCAAAATGTCCGTCAAATCCGACAAGTGGATCCGCCGCATGGCCAAGGAGCACGGGATGATCGAGCCTTTCTGCGAGAAGCAGGTGGCGGACGGTCTGATCTCGTACGGCCTCTCCTCTTACGGCTACGACATCCGGATCGCCGACGAGTTCAAGATCTTCACCAACATCCACTCGGCCACCGTGGACCCGAAGAACTTCGACGCGCGGTCGTTCATCGACGTGAAGGCGGACGTCTGCATCATTCCCCCCAACTCCTTCGCGCTCGCTCGCACCGTGGAGTACTTCAAAATCCCGCGCGACGTCATCACGGTGTGCGTGGGGAAGTCGACCTACGCGCGTTGCGGCATCATCGTGAACGTGACGCCCTTCGAGCCCGAGTGGGAGGGCATCGTGACCCTCGAGGTCTCCAATACGACGCCGCTACCCGCCAAGATCTACGCGGGTGAGGGTATCGCGCAGGTTCTCTTCTTCGGGGGCGACGAGATCTGTGAGACGAGCTACGCCGACCGCAAGGGCAAGTACCAGTCCCAGAAGGGCCTGACGCTTCCGCGGATGTAGCGCCGATCTCGGGCTTTGGGGCATGATGGCCCCATGGTTCACGAGACCGTCGTCATGGAAGGGCATCTGATCGACTCGGATGTCCTGCGCCGCGCGTTCAACGCGATCGTCGAGGAAGGCGGCGCGTTCGAAATCCTCGAGTTCAGAGTCGGCCGCACCAACGACGAACCCACGCGTGCCGTACTCGACGT
>CAYNHK010000352.1:0-3315 GCA_964396875.1 uncultured Acidobacteriota bacterium
AAGTCCAGCAGGAAGACATCATCAAGGATGTCAAGAAGCATAGTTTCTATTTGAAACCGGGCGAGAAGAAGCGCGTGAAGCAGGCACTCGCGCGCAAGCGGAGCCGTAAGAAGTACCGTCGCGAAGACTAAACAGCACGCCGCGGCGTTCACGCCTTGTGCTGAGCTCGTCGAAGAGCTTGGTCGAAACACCCCGCCGACCCATACGGAGGGCTAGACCTAACTGGTAAGGCAGGAGCCTTGAAAGCTCCCGGGCTTCACGGCCCTTCGGGGTTCGAGTCCCCGGCCCTCCGCCAAGCTTGGCCGCCGGCCAAGCTCTGGCGAGGGCCAGAGCATCGGGACCTCGCTTCGCTCGGTCTCGAGTCCCCGGCCCTCAGGAGTCTTGAGCTTCGCTCAAGACTCCGTTCTTCGGCGTCTCGGCTGTTACGACTTCGCGGCGGGTGCTTGCTGCGGCTTGCCGATGTGAGGCTCGAGTCTGGTGACGATCAGCTTCGCGAGTTCCGGGTGTCCGCGTTTCCAACGGTCTTCGATGTCGAGGTCCACGACTTTTTTCGCGAGCGACGGGAACCGTCGCCGGATCGCGGTGACGTGGTGGTCTTCGCTTTCGTTCATGACGAAGATGTGGTCGGCCCACTCCAGAAGCTCGCGGGTCACCACGACCTGGGCGAAAGGCGCCACTCCACAAGACCGCACCTCGAAGCGCGGATCGTTCTCGTAGAGATCCTCGGCGGTCTTCGACCGATCGATGTTGGCCGTGCACACAAAAAGGACGTGCTGCCGATGTTCGCCTGTGCCGAAGAAGTCCATTGGAGGGAGCGGGAATTGTAGCGCGGAGGGTCGAACCGCTCCTCCCCCGGACATCGCCCTCTTCGCCCGGCCTATACTCCCGCGCACAGACTCACGACGTCCTTGGCCGGGCGCCACTTTGGTGCTTCCGGCATCCCTGTCATCGGAGATCAGGACCATGAAAACAACGTCTCGCCCCCGGCTTGCCTTGCGCTCTGCGGCTCTGGCCGCCCTGTCCCTGCTGGTTGCCGCGCCGTCCGCTTTCGCGGCCAGGACACCAACCTACGCCATCACCAAAGCCAAAGTGGTGACCGTGTCGGGCGCGGTGATGGAGAACGCCACCGTCGTCATGCGCGATGGCCTGGTGATCGACGTCGGGCCATCGGCCGTGATTCCGAAGGATGCTCGCGTGTTCGACGGCACCGGTCTCACGATCACGCCGGGCCTGATCGACGCGTACTCGGGCTCGGGAATGCCGGCCGCTCGTCCATCGGGCGGAGGGGGAGGCGGAGGAGGCGGCGCGGCGGCAGCGCCGGCGACACCCCCGGCGAATCCCATCAACCCTGCCTCCAACATCCACGAACGAATCCGCGCCACCGAGGCGCTTCGCGCTCGCGACTCGGGCGTCACCACGATCGTGCCGATCCCCCGCGAAGGCCTGGTGTTCGGCGCCGCCTCGGTTATGAACCTGATCGGCGACCGGCCCGAGACCATGGTGGTGAAAGCGAACGTCGGTCTCGCGGCCGCGATGACCACCCTCGGGCAGCGCTACCCCGGCTCCCTCATGGGCACGATGGCGTTTTTCCGTCAGTCTCTTCTCGATGGGGCGCACCATCGCGCCGAGGTCGCGGCCTACGAGAAGTCGCCGGTGGGCCGGAAGCGGCCCGCGTTCGATCCGGGCAAGGAGGTCTGGGCGGACGTGGCCGCCGGAACAACTCCCCTGCTCCTTCAAACACCGCGGACCGGAGACCTGCGTCGGGCGTTCGCACTCGCCGACGAGTTCAAACTCAAGATCATCCTCGCCGGAAACACCCAGGCGTTCGAGGAAGCGGCCCTGCTCAAGCAGCGCAGGCCCGCGCTCATGGTCAGCGTGAACTTCGATCCGCCACGTGTGGGCGGCTTCTTCGGGGGCAGCGATGACGACCGCGATCGCAAGACGATCGAGGAAGCGGAGAAGAACCCGGGTGTGCTCGACAAGGAAGGGGTCAAGTTCGCTCTGGTCTCTGCCTTCGCCACCGACTTCCTGGCCGGTGTGCGCAAAGCCATCGAGAGGGGTCTCCCGCGCGAGACCGCTCTGCGGGCAGTGACACTGACGCCCGCGGAGATCCTCGGCGTGGCTGACCGGATGGGAAGCATCGACAAGGGCAAGATCGCGAACGTCGTGGTGTGGTCGGGTGAACCGCTCACCAAAGAGGCGAAGGTGAAGATGGTTTTCGTGGACGGCGAATTGTACGAGCCGGAAGAGAGACCCGCGGGTCCCCCAGGTGGCGGGCCTCCGCGGCCCGGTGATTCAGGCGTCGAGCGTAACGAGGTGCAGCGATGAAGAACCGGAACATCAACTCTGTGGCCATCGCGAGCGCCGTCCTCGCTCTTGTCGTCGCGTCCGCACGGTCCGAGGCTCAGGACACCGTCACCGCGATCACCAACGCGACGATCATGACCGTGAGCCCGGCCGGCACCATTGACAAGGGCACGATCCTGATCAAGGGCGGCAAGATCACCGCGGTGGGTGCTGCCGTTGTCGTCCCCGCGGGGGCCACGGTCATCGACGCCGCCGGCCGGGTCGTGACGCCGGGCATCATCGACGCCCACTCGCACACCGCGGTCGAAGACAGCGTGAATGAGTGCACGAACATCGTCACCGCGGAGGTCCGGGTGGAAGACGCTCTCGATCCTCGCGACATCAGCATCTACCGTCAGCTCGCCGGCGGCGTGACCGCGGCCAACGTGCTGCACGGTTCGTGCAACTCGATCGGCGGCCAGAACGCCACCATCAAGTTCCGGTGGGGCGTCGAGTCCGGCGAGGCGCTGCTCTTCAAGGGCGCGCCTCCGGGGATCAAGTTCGCGCTTGGGGAAAATCCGAAGCGGTCGAGCTTCACCGGCGGCGCGCGGCGCTACCCCGCCACGCGCATGGGTGTCGAGGTGTCGATCCGCGACGCCTTCCTTGAAGCCAAGGCCTATAAGAAAGAGTGGGACGCGTACGAGGCATCCTTGAAAGCGGTGAGTACGCGCAAGCCGGCCAAGGGCGCGCCCGCTGCTGCGGCACCGTTGGCTCCGCGGAAGAATCTGCAAATGGAGGCCCTCAAAGAGATTCTCGAGGGCAAACGGCTCGTTCACGCTCACTCGTATCGCGCGGACGAGATCCTCATGCTCATCGATGTCGCCAACGAGATGGGCTTCAAGATCGCGACATTCCAGCACGTGCTCGAGGGCTTCAAGGTCGCGAGCGAAATCGCGAAGCACGGCGCGGGCGCCTCGACGTTCTCCGACTGGTGGGCCTACAAGATGGAGGCCTACGACGCCATCCCCT
>CAYNHK010000353.1:0-3312 GCA_964396875.1 uncultured Acidobacteriota bacterium
TCGTCGACACCAACTGCAACCCCGACTTCGTGGACTACGTGATCCCCGGCAACGACGACGCGCTTCGTTCCATCCGTCTCTTCGCGAGCAAGATGGCCGACGCCGTTCTCGCGGGACGCGGACTCCGCGAAGCCAAGTCGGCGGAGATGGCCGCCACGGCGCGCGCCCGGACCGCGGCTTCCGCCGCCGCCTCGGTGGCCGCCGCTGCGGCCGCGGCCGCGGCAACCCCGGTGGAAGCCACCGTCTAGCGACGTCTTCGGGGGTTTGGCAATGCCCCCCGCCCGTCGGCCGTGCCCAACGCCCCCTCTTGAGTTCCCCGGGATGTTCTGAGGGGAACCCGAGCAGGGGGCATCGATTTCTAAGCCCATATCCAAGCAAAGATCAGGAGACCCATGAACATCACAGCTGAATCCGTCCGACTCCTCCGCGAACAGACCGGCGCGGGAATGATGGATTGCAAGAGCGCGCTCGTGGAAGCCGCGGGCGACATGACCAAGGCCCAGGAGGTCCTCCGCAAGAAGGGACTCGCCGCCGCGGCCAAACGCGCGGGCCGCGCCGCCAGCGAGGGAATGATCGGGCACTACATCCACCCCGGCGCCAAGGTCGGCGTCCTCGTCGAGATGAACTGTGAGACCGACTTCGTGGCCAAAAACGAAGACTTCCAGGCCATGGTCCGCGACGTCGCCATGCACATCGCCGCCGCTTCCCCGAACTATGTGACGAAGGAAGAGGTTCCCCAGGCCATCGTCGACAAGGAAAAGGAGATCTACAAGGCGCAGGCGATCGGCGCGGGCAAACCCGAAGCGGTGGCCGACAAGATCGCCGAAGGCAAGCTCAAGGACTTCTACGCCACGAACTGTCTTCTCGAGCAGGCCTTCGTCAAGGATCCGAAGATAACGGTCGGCCAGCTCATCCAGGAGAAGGTGGCGGTCATCAAGGAGAACATCCTGGTCCGCCGCTTCGCTCGTTTCCGCGTCGGCGACGCGACACCGGGTAGCCCGACCGAGTAGCCTTAAGGGCATGGCGAAACAGGCAACCCGCTCCTCCAGGTCAAAAGGGGGGTCGGAAGGCAAGCCGGTCTATCGCCGCGTCCTCCTGAAGCTCTCCGGCGAGGCGCTCCTCGGCGCCAAGACCTTCGGCATCGACCGCGCCTTCGCGGACTACCTCGCCGAGGAAATCCGCGAGGCCCACGCCCTGGGCGTCGAAATGGGCATCGTGGTCGGCGGGGGGAACATCTTCCGCGGCGTCTCCGACGCGGCGTATGGAATGGACCGGGTCTCGGCCGATCACATGGGCATGCTGGCCACCGTCATCAACGGGCTGGCCCTTCAAGACGCCATGGAGCGGGCGGGCCTCGCCACCCGCGTGCTCTCCGCGATCGAGATGCGCCAGGTGGCCGAGCCCTTCATCCGAAGGCGCGCCATCCGGCACATCGAGAAGGGCCGTATCGCGATCTTCGCGGCCGGCACCGGCAACCCCTATTTCTCCACCGACACCGCGGCCGCGCTCCGCGCCACCGAGATCAAGGCCGAGGTCATCCTCAAGGGAACCCGGGTCGACGGAATCTACGACATGGATCCCCTCAAGTTTCCCCAGGCCAAGAAGTTCTCCGAGATCAAGTACATCGACGTCATCCAGCGCGGTCTCAAGGTGATGGACAAGACGGCGATCTCGCTGGCCATGGAGAACAAGCTCCCGATCGTGGTCTACAACATCAAGAAGAAGGGCTACTTGAAGCGTGTGCTGACCGGCGAAAAAGTCGGCACGCTCGTCGCCGACTAGCCCTTTAGGCCCCCCGCGGGGGAGCGAAGAAGAACCTCAAACTCCAGGAGAAGCGTCAGATCATGACGAACGTGAAAGAAACCATCGAAAACGCCCGCCACCGCATGGAAAGCGCCATCGAGACCGTCCGCAAGGAGTTCGCCTCCCTCCGCGCGGGCCGCGCCAATGCGTCGATGCTCGATTCGATCAAGGTCGATTATTTCGGGACGATGACCCCCCTCAACCAGGTCGGCAATATCGCGGTGCCCGACCCCGCCCTCATCACCATCCAGCCCTGGGACGCCAACCTGGTCCCGGTGATCGAGAAGGCGATCCGCACGTCCGGCCTCGACCTGAACCCCGCCACCGACGGCAAGCTGATCCGCATTCCCATCCCCTCGCCCACCGAAGAGCGTCGCAAGGCCCTGGTGAAGATCGCCCACAAGGCGGCCGAAGAAGGCAAGGTGTCGATCCGCAATGTCCGCCGCGACGCCAACGATCACATCAAGAAGATGAAGAAGGCCTCGGAAATCTCCGAGGACGACGAGAAGCACGCGGAGGCCGAGACCCAGAAGATCACCGACGCGGCGATAGCCAAGGTCGACGACATGCTCAAGAAAAAGGAAGCCGAAGTTCTCCACGTATGAGCTTCACGCATCTCGCCTGCACGAAGTGCGACGCGACCTACGACAAGGGCAAGGTCCTCAATCTGTGCGTGTGCGGCGCGCCCCTGTTCGCGCGGTATGACCTCAAAGCCGCGGCCCTCGAGATGCGGCCCGGCCACCTCGAACTGCGGGAGAAGACGCTCTGGCGCTACAAGGAGGTTCTCCCGGTCGAGAATCCCGAAGACCGTCTGAGCCTGGGAGAGGGCATGACCCCGCTCCTCGAAACGCCGGCGCTCGGGAAGGCCCTCGGTCTGCCTCGGGCCATGGTCAAGGAGGAAGGCGGCAATCCCACGGGCTCGTTCAAGGCCCGCGGCCTCTCCCTCGCGGTTTCCATGGCGAAGTCGCTCGGAGCAACCGATGTCTGCCTCCCCTCGGCTGGCAACGCGGGCAGCGCTCTCGCCGCCTATGCGGCGCGGGGCGGACTCAAGTCGCATGTGTTCGTGCCCAAGGACATCGCCGAGGTGTTCCTCATGGAGACACTCTCGTACGGCGCTCATGTGGAAACCGTGGACGGCCTGATCACCGACGCGGGCCGGATCTGCGCGGGACTCGCCAAAGAACACGGCTGGTACGAATGCGCCACCCTCAAGGAGCCCTATCGGGTCGAGGGCAAGAAGACGATGGGCTACGAGATCGCGGAGCAGCTCGCTTTCAAACTTCCCGACGCCATCCTCTACCCGACCGGCGGCGGCACCGGCCTGATCGGCATGTGGAAGGCCTTCGAGGAGATGGAGACCATGGGCTTCATCGGTTCGAAGCGCCCGCGCATGTACGCGGTTCAGGCCGATGGCTGCGCGCCCATCGTGAAGGCGTTCCAGGAAGGCAAGGACTCGGCACCCATGTGGGAGGGAGCCACCACCCACGCCCACGGCCTGCGAGTTCCCAA
>CAYNHK010000354.1:0-3294 GCA_964396875.1 uncultured Acidobacteriota bacterium
TCTGCCGCGGCCTCCAGTACGTCTTCGAGCGCGCGGCCATCGTGCACCGCGACGTTTCGCCTTCGAACATCATGATGACCCGCGAGGGCACGGTGAAACTCATCGACTTCGGGATCGCGGCCCGCAGCGGGACGCGGAGCGAGAACCTCGTGGGCAAGCCGTCGTACATGGCCCCGGAAGTGATCGCTTCCCTCAGCATGGACAACCGGAGCGACGTCTTCTCGCTCGGCGCCGTTTTTTACGAGATGTTGACTCTCGATCGTCTCTTCAAGGGCGAAACCGCCGAGGCGACGCTCATCGAAGTGGTGGCGGGCGTGATGCGCTCACCCCGCGACATCAACAAGGATGTGCCCCAGGCGGTGATGGAGATCCTCGCGAAGACGCTCGAGCGCCGGCTCGAGAAGCGCTACTCGAGCGCCGCCGAACTGGGCGCGGCCTGCGAACACTGGCTCTACGACAAGGGCTACGGTCCGACGAATCTGACTCTCAAGGAGTATCTGAGCGCGGTGTTCGGGGCGAACCCCACGACCCTGACCCTGGAGCGGCCGCAGTTCCCGGTGATCGAGCTGTCGATGTACCCGATCATCGACGACGGCAAAACTCAGCGCGCGCGCTGAGTCGACCGGTTACTTCTCGACCACGCAGATAAGGCCTTCGCCCGAGGCCTGACTTTCGATCGCGCCGGTGCGCCCGGCCACGCGCCAGCGGAATGTCCCGAGCCAGTTGAGCCGAAGGTCGTATTCGCGCGTCGGAATGTCGAGCGACATCACCGGGATGTCGCTGTCGATCGAGAGGACCTCGAGGTGGTACGCGGCCTCGAGGCCGGTCCATACCAGCCGCACCGGCTCTCCGGGGTTGACATAGCGGGGGTCGGCCGCGGGCGCCACCACACGCGGCGCGGGTGAAAGAGGTTGTGGTTCGCTCGGTGCTTTGCCGGCGTTCACCACCGTCCCCTTGTTGATTCCGAGCCGCACGCTCACCCCTTCGGCTTCCACGTCGGCCCCGCCCGAGTAGGAGGCAACGAACGTCGTGCCGCCCTCGCGGCGGATGAGAGTGCGTCCCGAGCCGCTGATCGCGGCCTCGCCGGTCACGACCCGCAGGAGCGTCTGCTCGGGATCGAGGTCGATGCGTCCGCTTTCGAGCCGAAGCGTCAGCACGCGACCCTGCTCGAGCACCGCTTCCGATGCGTCGCTCATGGCGATGGCGGTCCACGGGAACTCGAGACGCGCGGTGCCGCCGGTGAGCGTGCGCACCCGGTCACCGATCGCCAGCGCCTGTTTCTCGGCGCCCTTCGTCCAGGCGCCTCCCGGTTGCTGTATTTCGATTCCGCCTTCAACGAAACCGAGGCGCGCGACTTCGATGCGGACCGGCGGAGTGGGTTTTCGAACCGGCGCGGGTCGCTTCGTCTGGGCCGACGCGGAGCCCGCGACGCCGATCACGAACGCGCCGGTCGCAAGGACCAGAGCTATCCGTTTCAGGGAAACGGGGAACATCATTCGCGCGGGACGGGCGGGCATGGGCGCAAGCTTAGGGTTGGTCGACGGGCCGGCGCCAATACGTGCGGATCGTGAACTTCTGGGCGGCGGAGATGAAGCTGTCGAGACCGGAAGCACTCACCGCGCTGACCCGCCAGTACAGGGAGCCGATGGGAAGAACACGCGGCGTCCACCGGGTCATGCGCACGCCCACGGATCGGTCGACGAGTTGTCCGCACGCGGGGTCGCGGCAGACTTCGACGGTATAGCTCGACGCGCCGGGCACGGGTTCCCAGTCGAAGGTGGGATTGGAGAAGTCGAAGGTCTGGCTCTCGTTGGGGGTCAAGGGACGGGGCGCCTGCATGAGCGCTTCCGGGCCATTCGTCCGGCCATCCGCCGTCACCGCGATGCCCATCCCGGAGGAGACCGCCATCGTTCGTCCCGCCGCGGTGACTTCACCCTCGCCGTCGAAAACCATGATCCGGCTGCCACCATCGTCCGTGCGTCGGGCCCGCGAGGCCCCTTTTCCGGCGCCTCCGGGACGCGTCGTTCCCTGGGTGCCGCCGATGTGGAACTCGACCGTGTTCTGGCCCGACGCGGCCTGGCGTACATCGAGATCGGCCTGGCCGGCCCGGATCTCGATGGCCTTCCGGCTCACGTTCTCGGGCGTTTCCGGGACTTCGCGCAGGAAGACCACCGACTCCTCCGACACCACCATGCGGGTGTCGTTGTCGAACTCGAGTTCGGACGAAGACTTCTCGAATGTCCGCACGCCATCCCGTGGCTGGAGGATGCCCCCCACCGACGCGGGAGTCCAGGGTCTCGGGAAAGGCATCTGCTCGACCTGGCGGAAGACCTGCTGGATGGTGGCTCGCTTCGCGTTGATCGTCTGCGCGGTGATCCTGATCTTCGAGCCCGGTTTTATGAAGTGAGGATTGGTGATCGCGGGATTCGCGGTCATGAGTTCGCCCCATCGCGACGACGCGCCGAGGAACTTCTGGGAGATCGACTCCAGGGTGTCGCCCTGCTGCACCACGTATTCCCCTGAGGGCGGGATGGGAAGGGTCTGGGCGAGCGTCGTCGAAGGAAGGGCGCACACGCCGACGAGGGCGAGCGGCAGCAGTCTCTTCACGGTTTATGGGAGTTCAAGAAAATGGCAGGAAGGGCGCAATGAGCGGGGAACGCCCGAATGTTATCCGAGCCCCCCGGAAGCGGGGAGGGCCGCGGTTGGCGTCACCGAACTCACCTCCGGGGCGTCGCCCGCCAGCATGAGCGGCGCTGTCCATTTCCAGCCATTCTTGTCCGCGATCTTCTCGAGCGCGTCCGCGAGTTCCCGCGCGGTCGCCGGCCGTCGCTTCTTGGGGTCTTTTTCGAGCAGACCGAGGATGATTTCGTCCACCGCGGGCGGAACGGACTTGTTGGTCTCCCGCACGGATACCGCGGCCTTGGTCGCCGTCTTCACCAGCGTCTCCTGCGCGTTCTTCCCGGCGTGCGGCGGCTCGCCGGTCAGCAGTTCGTAGAACACCGCGCCCACGCCGAACAGGTCGGCGGTGGGCGTGAACGCCGCGGAGCCGAGGGCTTCGGGCGGCAGGTACCCGGGAGTGCCGAACGTGCCCGACACCCGCCCGGTCGTCCCGACCGCGGAGCGCGCGATGCCGAAGTCCGTGACCTTCACCGCGCCATCACGGCCGAGCAGGATGTTCGCGGGCTTGATGTCGCAGTGGATGACGCCCGCGGCGTGCGCGGCCTCGAGCCCCCGGGCGATTTGAACCACCAGAGGAACCGCCTGCTCGGGACGCAGAAGGCCGACCTTCTCGAG
>CAYNHK010000355.1:0-3245 GCA_964396875.1 uncultured Acidobacteriota bacterium
CGACCGTCACCTGGCTCTTGCCGTCAGGGCGGAGGTAGTCGATCTCGCCCTTGCGGCGCGCCACCGACAGCCTCTTGGTGAGCTTGTGCGCCATCTGAATAGGCATGGGCATCAGCTCCTCGGTCTCCGTGCAGGCAAAACCGAACATCAGCCCCTGGTCCCCCGCGCCTCCGGTGTCGACGCCCATCGCGATATCCGGGGACTGCTTCCCGATCGCGGTGATCACGCCGCAGGTCTGGTGGTCGAAACCGTACTTGGCCCGGGTGTAGCCCACGTCCTCGATGGTGGAGCGGACGATGGTGGGAATATCCGCGTAGGCCTTGGTCGTGATTTCGCCGGCGATGAAGGCGAGGCCCGTGGTCACCATGGTCTCGCAGGCGACGCGGCTCATGGGATCCTCCGCGAGCAGGGCGTCGAGGACCGCGTCCGAGATCTGGTCGGCGATCTTGTCGGGATGGCCTTCCGTGACGGATTCGGACGTGAAAAGGTGGCGGTGTTTGTTCATTGAACCTCTGATATCAATTCGTTTAGCCGGATGGACGGGTGGATGCGACCCGCTCCTTTAACCCGTGAATCTTACCTTCTGAGCCACCCCGACTGAAACCCTTGTCACGCTCGCGGGTGGAACTTGTCGAACACCTGGCGCAGCCTCTCCCGGGTCACGTGGGTGTAGATCTCGGTGGTCGAGATATCCGCATGACCGAGCATCGCCTGAAGCGCGCGCAGGTCGGCCCCGTTTTCGAGCAGGTGGGTAGCAAAGGAATGGCGAAGCACGTGGGGCGTGAGGATGTGGGCCACTCCGATGGCAAGCGCGTGCCGCCGCACCACAAGCCACAGCCCCATCCGCGACAACGGCTCGCCGGAGTGATTCAGGAACAGTTCGCGCGTCTTCTTCTTCTTCAGCAGTTTGGCCCGGCCCTCCTGCTCGTACCGGAGAATCGCGGCAAGGGCGCTCGACCCGATGGGAACGAGGCGTTCCTTCCTCCCCTTTCCGAAGATCCTCAGCAGGCCGATGTCGGCGTCGATGTTCTCTGTCTTGAGGTGAGTGACCTCGGACGCGCGCAGGCCGCTCGCGTACATGGTTTCGAGTATGGCTTTGTCGCGCAGCCCGAGCGCCGTGCCGGAATCGGGAGCCTGGAGCAGGGCCTCGACCTGGGCGCGATTGAGGAACCGCGGCAGCGGCTTGAACGGCCTCGGCGACCTGACGTTCTCCATCGGATCGTCGGTGAGCTTCTCTTCGCGAACCAGGAACCTGAAGAAGCCGCGAATCGCATGGACGGCCCGGCCGGCGGAGCGCGCGGACAGGCCCAGGGCACGCAGGTGCGCGAGGAAGGCGGCCACATCGCGAGCTTTGATGTCCTCCAGCGCCTGTTCCCGCGAGCGAGCCCACGCCGCGAGCTTCTGCAGATCCGACCGGTACGCGGAAATGGTGTTCCCGGACAGACCGCGCTCGGCTCGGAGGTGGTTGAGGTAGTCGGTTACGCGAACATCCTCGACCGGAGCGGTCGCGTTGTCCCGAGCCCTCATCGGGGAGCGCGGCGGCGGACCATCTCGAGCACGCGGGTGGCCTCGGGCACGCGCAGGAGAGCCGCGACTCCCAGGTAGGCTGCCGCCCCGAGGATCACCGGAATCAGGCCCCCCCAGACCTTCGCGGCGAGTCCGGGCGCGTGCGGATCGAACCATGAAATCGCGGCCACCACCACGGCGCACATGAGGGCGGTCGAGAGGATCAGCGAGCCGACGAAGCGCGCGTCGAGAGTCTTCATCAGCGATTCGGGGCCGCGATATACGGCGAGGAGCAAACCGCCGTTGGCGAGATTGCCAAGCGCCATCCCGATACCCGCCGCCTCGTAGCCCAGGGACTCGAACAGGAGAGCAAGAGTCACGAGGTTCGCGCCCACCGCCAGCAGACTCGCGGCGAGCGGGACCCTGGGCCGCTTCATCGCGTAGAAGTACGGCACGAACACCTTGGTCGAGGCGTACGCGACGAGGCCGACCGACATCCAGGCGAGAGCCAGCGCCACCGCACTCGTGTCCACCGCGGTGAAGGCCCCGTGTTCGTAGATGAGGCGCACGATCGGCTGACCCGCGCAGATGAGGCCGAGCGCCGAGGGCAAGGTGAGAAACAGCAGCAGGCGGAGCGCCTGCGCCATCTGGGCGTGCGCGTCACCTGGGCTCCCCGACGCGATGAGCCGTGAGAGGCGGGCGCCCGCGATGGTGCCCACCGCGACACCGAAGAGCCCCATCGGAAGATAGAGAAGGCGGAATGCGTAGTTGAGCCAGGCCACCGCGGAGGGTTGGGTGGATGCGTAGTTGCTGCTGATAAAGATGTTGATCTGGACGGCCGCGAGAGCGATGGTCGCCGGAGCCATGTTCGTGAGGATGTCGCGAATCAGGGGGTCCTTGAAGTTGAAGTCGGGCCGGAATCGAAACCCCTCTCGCCGCAGGCCGGGCCACTGCACGGCAAGCTGCGCGGCGCTCCCCAGCAGCGCGCCCACCGCCCAGCCATAAGCCACCTGGTCCATTGAAAGACCAAGGGCATGGAGCGAGACCGCGAGGACTATGTTGACGACGTTGAAGATCGCGGGGGCCAGAGAGGGCAGGCCGAACCGGTCCCGCGAATTGAGCATCCCCATCGCGACGGCCGCGAACGATACGAACGGCAGGATGGGCATCATGACCCGGGTGAGTTGCGTGGCGAGTTCGCTTTTCCCTTCGATCCCCTCGAAGCCCGAAGCGAGGCCGTGCACGAGGAGCGGGGCCGCGACGATACCCAGGCCGCACACCAGAGTCAGGACGAGAAACAGGAGGGTGAGCAGCCGTCGCGCCAGCGAAAAGCCTCGTTCGGCGTTTTCCGTATCGGCCCGCGAATACGCCGGGATGAAGGCCGCCGACAAGGCGCCCTCGGCGAACAGGTCGCGGAGAAGGTTCGGGATGCGATACGCGATCACGAAAGCCTCCGCCTGGGCGGAGGCCCCAAGGGTCAGGGCGAAGAGCTGCTCGCGAACCAGTCCGAGCACTCTCGACAACAGCGTGGCGAGCGACAACATCGCGGTCTTCGCCCCGAAGCCCGACCTCAGGCGGGACTCGTGATTCCTGGGAGTTTCAGGTAGACTCACCGGCTCACAAGGTCGGAATGGCGGGAGTTTGCCCGCACAAACACAGGGTTTAGCGACAGAAGAGGTTTTTTAGCGTGGCGAATCACGACTCCGCACTCAGACAAATGCGCCGATCGCGCAAGAAGC
>CAYNHK010000356.1:0-3220 GCA_964396875.1 uncultured Acidobacteriota bacterium
GATCAGGACGTCGACCGCGTCGCCTGGGGTGTAGACCTCGGTGGACGAAAAGTTGACCTGGAAGCCCGACACCCCCGGGAGCGTGCCCTGGGGCGCGCGGATCTCGGCCGGGAAGTCGGGGAAAGTGGAGAGGTCGTTGCCGAAAAGAGCCGCGGTGTTCGTGAACTGGCTCCCCGTGACCTGCATACCGTCGCCCGAGTCGCCGCAGAACCGGATGACCGCGCTCTGGAGCTGCTCGCGTTTGGTTTGGCTCGCCGCCGCAGCGGGAGCTGTTGCCGTTGACATGATTGTTCCCTTCCTAGGTCCGTTTGACGCGGGGGAGTCTACGTCACGGGGAAGCTTGGTCCCATCAGGGACACGTGGTGCATTTGCGTCATTTCCGCGGGCCGCTGGTATCTTCGCGGCCGCGCATGAACCCTGCCACGCTCAAGGCCCTGGCCCAGTTTCCGCAGCAGCTCGAGGCCTTCTACGAGGCCATTCCTCACGAGTTCAAGCTCTGGGTGCCGCCCTCCTGGGACGGGATACCGAGCGAGCGTTTCACCGCCCTCGAGCAGGTGTGTCACGTTCGGGATATCGAGATCGAGGGCTATCAGGTTCGAATCCAGCGAACGCTGCGCGAGGAGAATCCGTTCCTTCCTTCGATCGAGAGTTATGACCTCGCGCGCGAGCGCGACTACGCGGCGTCCTCGGCCGCCGAGGCCCTGGACGTGTTTCGCAAGGCCCGTGCCGAGACCGTGGAGGTGTTGTCGGGTTTGAATCCGGATCAGCTTCGCCGCCCGGCGACCTTCGAGGGGTATGGCCCGGTCACGGTTCGGAGCCTCGCGCACTTTCTTTCGAGCCACGATCAA
Source organism: uncultured Acidobacteriota bacterium (assembly GCA_964396875.1). Taxonomy (GTDB): domain Bacteria; phylum Acidobacteriota; class Vicinamibacteria; order Fen-336; family JAGNNV01; genus JAGNNV01. The sequence goes on from CAYNHK010000356.1 coordinate 849, forward strand.
CAGCACCTCTCGGGCCTCCAGTGGCTGCTCGGGAAGATGAGCGCATGACGCCCGATCCCAACCCGTTTTCAGCGCTGTCCCTGATCGTGGCTCCCGCGATCATGACCAACGCGTGTTCGGTCCTGGTGATGAGCACGAGCAACCGGCTCGCCCGCACCGCCGACCGCGCACGCGAGTTGTCCCGGGAGATCGAGAGTCCCGACGTCGTTCCGGAAGCGGTGGTCGCGCGGAGGATCCGCGACCTCGGCGTCGCGGAACGTCGTTCGTTCCTGCTGCTGCGGGCGTTGCGGAGCCTCTACATCGCGCTCACGGGATTCGCCACCGGCGCTCTCGCATCGCTCCTCGGCGCGACGTTCGTATCGGCGGGCCAGGCCTCGGTCAACATCGCCCTCGAGTCGGTGGCCATCCTCGCGGGCGCCATCGCGGTCGCGTCGTTGATCTACGCCTCGGTCCTGCTCGTCCGCGAGACCCGCCTCGCCGTCGCCAACCTCCAGGAACGCGCCGCTTCGGCGGCCGCGATGAGAGCCCGGTAAGCGCGGCCCGCGATTGATAACGTTCGCGGATGTCCGAACCCGTCCTGTATCCCTTCTCCGACCTGGCCCTCGCGCGGCGTCTCGAGCGCGCCGAGGCACAGAGCAATATCGACTTCGTCGAGGCGCGGGCGCGCGCGTTTCCCGAGAGCCGGGCGCAACACATCGAGGTCGCGGGCGCGCATGCGATGTTCGATGGCGTCGATTCGCCTCTGACTCAGACCTTCGGGCTCGGCATGGAGCAGGCCGTGGCCCCGGAGGACATGGAGCGCTTCGAGGTTTTCTTCAGGGATCTCGGTGCGCCCGTCTTCCACGAGGTCAGCCCGCTGGCCGATTCTTCCGCGCTCGATCTTCTGAACCGCCGTGGATACGAGCCGTTCGAGTTCACGAGCGTGATGTTCCGCCCGATCGCGGCGAGCCAGGGGGAGAGGGTGACGGGCGGACCGAGTTCGCCCGCGGTGACCGCCCGTCTCGTCGACGCGTCTGAGAACGAACTCTGGGCGCAGACCGCTTCTCTTGGATGGAGCGAATCGCCTGAGGTGGGCGCATTCATGCTGACGTTCTCGCGCGTGAGCGCCATGAAGACGTCAGGCCACGCTTTCCTGGCGGAGGCTGACGGCGTCGCGATCGCGGCGGGCGGTCTCACGATCCACGGGGGCGTGGCGCTGCTCGCGGGCGCCAGCACGGTGCCCGAGGGAAGACGCCGGGGGGCGCAGAATGCTCTGCTCGCGGCGCGGCTTCACTTCGCCGCGGAACAAGGATGCGATATCGCCATGATGTGCGCCCTGCCCGGCAGCGCCTCCCAGCGAAACGCCGAACGGCAGGGCTTTCGTATCGCCTACACACGCGTGAAGTGGCGGAAGCGGGCATAAACCCGGGCAAATCGCGTTACGTATACTGGCCGCGTGGCATCTATCAGGGTGCCATGGATCTTCTGGAGCCATCATGCTGATTGGTCGTCCCCACCCCGGTCGTCCCAACGACGTGAAGTCGTCCGAGATCACGCCCGAGTCGCTCTACCTCAGCCGTCGCGAATGGCTGGCGGGGGCGGGCGGCGCCGCGGCGCTCGGTGCGGTCGGCGGGAGTGCGTTCGCGCAGGATCCGCAGCCCATCGGGAGGCCGTTTGGCCTCCAGCCTGACGACAAGCCCACGCCATGGCAGGACGTCACCACCTACAACAATTTCTACGAGTTCGGAACGGACAAGTCCGACCCGGCGAAGAACGCGAAGAACTTCAAGACCTCGCCCTGGACGATCACGGTCGACGGTCTCGCCGGGAAGCCCGGGAAGTTCCTCCTCGAAGACTTCATCAAGCCGTCCACCGTCGAAGACCGGATCTACCGCCACCGCTGCGTCGAGGCGTGGTCGATGGTGGTGCCGTGGCGGGGGATTCCCCTCGCCGATGTGATCAAGCGCGCGGAGCCGATGGCGAATGCGAAATTTGTCGCGTTCACCACATTGATGGATCCTAAACAGATGCCCGGCCAGCAGCTTGGCGTCCTCGACTGGCCGTATACCGAGGGCCTTCGCATGGACGAAGCGCTTCACCCGCTCACCCTCCTCGCCACCGGCGTCTACGGTCGCCCGATGCCCAATCAGAACGGCGCGCCCATCCGTCTTGTGGTGCCCTGGAAGTACGGCTTCAAGGGAATCAAGTCCATCGTGAAGATGACCTTCACCGAGAAGCAGCCCAAGACCGCGTGGAACGTCTCGGCGCCTCAGGAGTACGGTTTCTATGCGAACGTGAACCCGAAGGTCGATCATCCGCGCTGGAGCCAGGCCAAGGAGCGGCGCATCGGCGAGTTCCTTCGGCGTCCCACGCTGCCCTTTAACGGCTACGCG
>CAYNHK010000357.1:0-3212 GCA_964396875.1 uncultured Acidobacteriota bacterium
GTCGTCTTGCGGTGTGCATGCCTCCGCGTTGAGGAAGCCTGAAGCAAGCGCAGGACCCCACCCTTTGCGCTCAGGTTCCGTGAGCGCCACCGGCTTCTGACGGCAACGTGGAGGGCTTTTTTCGTCCTGCGGCCCCGCACGTGGCGCCGTGCCACAATCTTTGGCATGACAAAGACCCGCAGTGTGGCCGTTCTCGTCGGCAGCCTTCGCAAGGAATCGTTGAACCGCAGGATGGCGATGGCGCTCGCGTCTCTCTCGCCGGCATCGCTGAAACTGGAAATCGTGGAGATTGGCGAACTGTCCCACTACAACCAGGATCTCGATTCCACGCCGCCGGCCTCGTGGGTCGCATTCCGTCAACAGGTCAAGGCGAAGGACGCCGTCCTCTTCATCACGCCCGAATACAACCGCTCCGTCCCGGGTGTTCTCAAGAACGCGATCGATATCGGCTCGCGGCCCTACGGCCACAGCGTGTGGAGCGGCAAACCGGGAGCGGTGCTCACGGTGTCGCCCGGGGCCATTGGAGGGTTCGGCGCCAACCACCATCTTCGGCAGAGTCTGGTTTTTCTCGACGTGCCCGCGATGCCTCAGCCCGAGGCCTACATCGGCAATGCCGCCGACCTCTTCGACCCCGACGGCAAGGTGAAGAACGAGACGACCCGCGGCTTCCTCCAGAAGTTCATCGAAGCCTACGCGGCCTGGGTCGAGGCGCACCTGCGGGCCTGACCCCGACGTTCAGAGGGGCGGGATCGACACCGGCATCGCCATCGTCGTGAAGTCGACGGTGAAGGCGCCCTCGCGCGGGACCTCGAAGGGACGTTCGGCCGGAGCGAATCCTCTTTCACAGCGAATCAGGGTGTTGGACGGGGTCGGCCTCGTCGCGCAGGCCCTGACGCGTGGAGTCTCGGCCGCTCCGGCCGAGCGCAGCACATGCGCCACCATTGAGGTGAGGCCGCCGGTGGAGAAGGCGTGCAGGCCCCAGTAGCCGCGCAGCACGTTGCTCTGTTTTTCGCCCCAGGTGTAGGACACACGGTTCGCCAGGCTTGCCATGTCGACGACCACCATCCGGACTCCGCGCATCTCATCCCGCCGGGCCGCGATGTGTTCGTAAACCGCCGCCTGGAGAGCTGAGACCTCCGCCTGGCGCAAAGACAGGCCCTGGGTTGACAAGGTCAGCACGACGGCGAGGGTCACGCCGATCGCGGGCTTCAACAGGAGAGACAGGCCCGCAAGGACCATCGCCATGCCGAACGCGGCCAGGACCGAGTGCCGGCTCTCGACCAGAACCAGGGCCGCGGGGGCCGCGAGGAGGATGGCGCTCAAGAGTCCAACGAGGAGCAGGGCGGGCGAGGCGGGTCGCGGGTCGGCCTGCGACTGGGCGATGAGGCGGGCTGTCCCGAACCCGACCGCCACCGACATGGCGACCGCGACCACCAGAAACCACGCAGGACCATTCCACAGCCCCCACAGTCCATAGGCCACGTTGCGCGCAACTTGAAAACCGACGAGGTTCGAAGGGAGCGAGGTGAGGCCGGTCGCCAGCCCCGACCAGGAGAAGTCGTGGCGGCCGATCGTGATGAGCACCTCGGGGTGGGTGACTCGATAGATCCAGTACAGCAGGGCGGGGATGAGAAAAGTGAGAGCCCCCACCGGCTGGCGTCGCCTCTGTCTCTCGGCGAAATAGAAGATGAGGGGCGCCAGAAATCCGATTTCGTAAATGAAGATCGAGAGCCCGTAGCAGATCACTCCGATGGCGAGGGCCGGCCGATCGGAGGTCCTCGCCCAGCGCTTGTAAAGGAGACCGGCGCTCACGACGAGGCAGGCGGCGAGGTTGTTCACCGCGAAAAGCTGCGACGCGTAGATCTCGTGCTTCACCGGCCAGATCACGAAGAAGACTGCGGCGAGCGCGGCGAAGGGCCGCGGAAAGAGCCCCCTGAAGTAGAGATACCCGAGCGTGGTCAAGGCACTGGTGGTGACGATCAGCACGAAAAACTGGGAGATCTCGTGCAGGCCGAGCACCGTCGGCAGGAGCATGAAGAGGGTCGAGCCGAGGGGCCGCATGCCCTGCGAGAGACCGACATCGACGAAGCTCCACGGCTCGCCCTGGCGCGCGAGATTCAGCCAGATGAAGTCGTCCGGCTGGAATCCCGGCCGCGCGAGCGGAATGAAGTGAACGAGGACGTTCAGGAGCAGCAGGCTGGCGACGACGCGGCCGTCGAGGGATCTCCTGCTCACTTCTTCGCGAAGTGTTTCTCGTACCACGCGTGCGAGCGCTCCATCAGGTCGACCACATGCTTCGGCTCACGCAGACCGTGGCCCTCGCGCGGGTAGCGCACCATGATCGCCTCGACGCCCACGTCACGGAGCGCGATGTAGAACTGCTCGGCTTCTGCGATGGGCACGTCGTTGTCGTTCTCACCGTGAACCATCATCGTGGCGCCTCGCGCTTTGGCCACGTGCTTGAGCGCCGAACGCTCCCACAATACGTCCATCAGATTCCCCTGGTGCGGCCGCATGCCCCACGCCATCTCCTCGTACTGGTTGTAGTAGGTCATGTAGTTGTAGGAAATGATGTTGGTGATGGCGGCGAGCGGGATCGCGGCCTTGAAGATGGGCGTCTGGGTGATGAGCCACGACGAGAGCTGGCCGCCGTAACTTCCGCCCTCGACGCCCAGACGGTCGGGGTCGATCCAGGGGTTGCGGCGCAGCGCGGCGGAGACACCGTAGAGGACATCCATCGCCTCCTGGCCGTTCTGATCGGCGAAGACGCCGTCGGCGAACTTCTGGCCGTAGCCCGTCGAGCCCCGGTAGTTCACCTGCAGGGTCGCATAGCCTCGCGCGGCATAGAACTGGGACTTGAAGTTGAAGGCGGGGCCCTGCTGACCATGAGGTCCGCCGTGGATCATCACGATCATCGGATGTTTCGACGTTGCGGTCTGGCCGATCGGCCTGGTGAGGAACGCCTCGACATCGAACTTGAAGTCGGCGGCCATGAACGTGAAGTTCTCGACGGGGGCGATGTCGATGCCGGCGAGGGCATCCCGGTTGAGGTCGGTGATGCGCCTTGACGGCCCTAGACCCTGGACCAGGCTGCCTGGCGGGAGACCCTTGCGCATGGGGGCGGGCGGACTCATTTCCCGGATGTAGAGCTGCGCGAGATCGGAGGGACTCGTGAAGAGATACGCGATCGATCCGTTCTTCGCGATCGAGAT
>CAYNHK010000358.1:0-3208 GCA_964396875.1 uncultured Acidobacteriota bacterium
CCCGCGACACCGAGCTTGGGAAGCTCGTACTCTACCAACTGAGCTACGCCCGCTCGGGCGAAGCAGCACGGACATATTAGGTCGTCGCGCGTGCCAGCGTCAACGGTGCTGCGGCGGTGCTGCGGCGGTGCTGCGGCGGTGATCGAAGCCGAAATGCGGGGTTTTGTTTCGGACTTCAGCCTGCGGCTGAACTCCAAAGCAAGCGCCTCGCTGCGCTCGTCGTCGAACCCGCGACACCGAGCTTGGGAAGCTCGTACTCTACCAACTGAGCTACGCCCGCTCGGGCGAAGCAGCACGGACATATTAGGTCGTCGCCCGTGGCAGCGTCAACGATGCTCCAGCCGCGACCGAAACCGAGGTACGGGGTTTTGCTTCAGACTTCAGCCGGCGGCTGAACTCCAAAGCAAGCGCCTCGCTGCGCTCGGCGTCGAACCCGTCGCCCGCTCCATTCCCCTGAGTTGGGGGCGTGAACGGCCCCGTCAATCCGTCACTGCGAGGAGCCCGTCGAAACGCGCTTGACGAAGGAGTCCTTGGTGCTGAGGATCGCTTCAGGCCGGTTCAAGACAACGGGGCCTTCGCGATGACGTTGGGGTCAGAGGATCGCTTCAGGCCGATTCAAGACAACAGGCCTTCGCGATGACGTTGGGGTCAGAGGATCGCTTCAGGCCGATTCAAGACAACAGGCCTTCGCGATGACGTTGGGGTCAGAGGATCGCTTCAGGCCGGTTCAAGACAACGGGGCCTTCGCGATGACGTTGGTGTCAGAGGATCGCTTCAGGCCGGTTCAAGACAACGGGGCCTTCGCGATGACGTTTGGGGTGGCCCACCTCCATTCACGGACGAGTACGTTCACGGGGCGGACTAGATCTAAGGCAGGTCAGCTTTTACGGACGAGTACGCGAACGCTCTCCCTGTCTCGCCCGACCGGAATTAGACTCGGCCGCCGCACCTTCCCGCTCCGGAGAACACATGGGCCTTTTTGGCAAACCCGACCCCAAACCCGCGCACGAAAACGCCGCGCAGGCGCCCGCACCCCCGCCTCCTCCGCCCAAGCCTCAGGCGAAGAGCACGGTCATGGGCGAAAAGACCCGCTACGTGGGCAAGATCGAGACCGACGAGCCCCTTCTGATCCAGGGCAAGGTCGAGGGGGAGATCCGATCGACGAGCGAGGTGGAGGTGGGCGAATCGGGCGACGTCAAGGCCACCATCGCCGGGCGGTCGATCGTCATCTCCGGCCGGGTTACGGGCGACTGCAGTGCTTCGGATCGCCTCGAAATCCGGGCCTCCGGGAAACTCACCGGCAGCATCAAGGCGGCTCGCATCGCCATCGCCGACGGGGCGGAGTTCAAGGGAACGAGCCAGATGGCCGGGGCCACAAAGTCCTGAATACCTCACCCACGCCAAGGCCTCGCTATACTGAGGCTTGGTCCCCCATGTCAGCCTCGAACCTCACTCCCACGGAGCCGCCGGAAGTCGCGGCCGCGGATGCTTCTGCTCCCGAAAACGGCGCCGAAGTCTCGAATCCGGAGCCGGATCGCGTCACCGCCCTGGAACAGGAAGTAGCGACCCTCAAAGACCAGTTGCTGCGCCGTCGGGCCGAATTCGACAACTATCGCCGCCGGACCGAACGTGACCAGCGCGCCGCCGCCGATGACGCCGTGATCTCGCTTCTCTCGGATCTTCTCCCCTCGCTCGACGCCCTCGAAAAGGCGCTCGCCGCGCAGGGAACACTCGACGAAATCCGCGCCGGCGTGGAGATCACACTCAAAGACGTGGCCTCCACTCTGTCGAACCGAGGGGTGAAAATCGAAGACCCCACCGGAGAAAAGTTCGATCCGCTGCGGCACCAGGCGCTTTCCTACGAACCTGTGCTCGGCGCCGAGGATGGTTCCATCGCGACCTGCTACCGGAAGGGTTACGTCCTGGGCGAGCGGCTGATCCGCCCGGCCCTGGTGAAGGTGGCACAGAAGGCGACCGAGGAGAATCCCTCGATCATCAAGCCGGTTTCCCACTAGGAGAGTTCAATGGGACGAATTATCGGCATCGACCTCGGCACCACGAACTCGTGCGTTTCCGTCATCGAGAACGGCCAGCCGGTGGTCATACCGAATGCCGAGGGCGCCCGCACCACGCCCTCCGTCATTGCCTTCACCGCCAAGGGCGACCGCCTGGTCGGCCAAATCGCGAAACGCCAGGCCATCACGAATCCGACCAACACTCTGTACGCGGTCAAGCGGCTCATCGGCCGGAAGTTCAATTCGCCTGAAGTCGCGCATGCCCGGAAGTTCGCCCCCTTCGAGGTGGCCGAGGCGCCGAACGGCGACGCCCACATCCGCGCCGCCGACCGTCTCTACGCGCCGCCCGAGATTTCCGCCCTCGTCCTGCAAAAGCTGAAGCAGGGCGCCGAGGAATACCTCGGAGAAACCGTCGACGAAGCGATCATCACCGTCCCGGCCTACTTCAACGATCCGCAGCGGCAGGCCACCAAAGACGCGGGCATGATCGCCGGCCTCAAGGTGGGCCGAATCCTGAACGAGCCGACGGCCGCGGCTCTGGCGTATGGGCTCGGCGGCAAGGGTCAGAAGAACCAGTACGTCGCGGTCTACGACCTTGGCGGCGGCACGTTCGATATCTCGATCCTCGAGGTGAGCGACGGCGTCATGCAGGTTCGCGCCACCGGCGGCGACACGTTCCTCGGCGGCGAAGACTTCGACCAGCGCATCATCGACTTCCTCGTCGAAGACTTCATCAAGAGCACGTCCATCGACCTCAGCCAGGACCGGATGGCCCGACAGAGGCTCAAGGAGGCGGCCGAGAAGGCGAAGTGCGACCTCTCCACCGCCGACTCGACCGAGATCGTCCTGCCCTTCATCTCGGCGGATGCCTCCGGCCCGAAACATCTCTCCACCACACTCACCCGCGCTCAGTACGAAGCGATGACCCAGGACCTTCTCGCGCGAACCGAGGAGCCCTGCCGCCGCTGCCTGGCCGACGCCGGTCTCAAGGCCGAGCAGATCGACGACGTCATCCTGGTCGGCGGTCAGACCCGAGCCCCCCAGGTGGTCGACGTGGTGCAGCGGGTGTTCGGACGAAAGGCGAACCGGACCATCAATCCCGACGAGTGCGTGGCCATGGGCGCGGCGATCCAGACCGGCATCATGGAAGGCGACGTGAAGGATCTCGTGCTCCTCGACGTCACGCCCTACAC
>CAYNHK010000359.1:0-3190 GCA_964396875.1 uncultured Acidobacteriota bacterium
TGTGCTTGGTGGTGGCGTCGTTCACGTTGATGGCCGGGAAGAGCAGGGTCTTCGCCGCTTCCATCTGGTAGAGGCGATGGACGCCGGTGGTGGTCTCCTCGGAGACGCCGAGGATTTCCTTGCCGATCTTGGTCCAGATGCCGGGGTTGGTCTTGAGCTCGTTGCGGAGCAGCTCGAGGATCACGCCCCACTCCTCGGGGTCGGAGTTCGGGTCGAAAGCCGGAACGCTGCCCGCCTTCTCGAACTCGGTGCCTTTGTGCACGAGCATGGTGGCGTCGCCGCCGTCGTCGACGATCAGCGTGGGGCCGGAGCCGTCGGGCCAGATGATGGCTTCCCGCGTGCACCACCAGTACTCCTCGAGCGTCTCGCCTTTCCACGCGAACACCGGGGTGCCCTTGGGATTGTCCACGGTGCCGCCGGTTTCGGGACGGCCCACCACCACGGCCGCGGCCGCGTGATCCTGAGTGGAGAAGATGTTGCACGAGACCCAGCGCACGTCGGCGCCGAGTTCGGTAAGGGTCTCGATCAGGACCGCGGTCTGGACCGTCATGTGCAACGAGCCCATGATCTTGGCGCCCTTGAGGGGCTTTTCCTTGCCGTAGCGCTCGCGGAGCGACATGAGACCGGGCATTTCCTGCTCGGCCAGGCGCATTTCCTTGCGACCGAACTCGGCGAGGGAGAGATCTTTGACTTTGAACGGGAGGCGCGCGGTGGCGGCCTTCTTGTCGACGGCAACAGTAGCGGTCATGATTTTCCTTTGGGTTTGATGGCTTTGTGAGGCTGGGATTTCGATTGAGCTTGGAGGGGCGCGTCCATGTCGACGGCCGGATTCGGAGTCACCGCGGTGGCGAGGAGGAGCGCCGGGCCCCTGGCGTCGGCCTCGGGAGCAAGCGGGCGGCAGCTCACCTGCTGGAGGCCGCTCTCCGCGAGGAGGTCGTGCAGTTCGTCGCGTGAGAAGCCGCGTGAGGTCTGACCCATCTCGATCCTGAACTGCTCGCGGTCGTGACGAAGGAGGTCGACCACAACCGCGCGGCCGCCGGGCTTGAGCACGCGCGACATTTCAGCGAGGGCGAGGCGAGTGTCCTTGAGGTAGCTGAGGGCGAGGACCACCAGTGTGGCGTCGACCGACTGATCCTCAAGAGGAAGGGATTCGAGGCTTCCCGGACGAAGATCGACATTCTTATAGGCGGCGGTCCGCTTCTTCGCGGCCTTGAGCATCGCGGTCGATTGATCGATACCGACGACCTTGTCGACATGCGGCGCGATCCGCGCGGCCAGGATTCCCGAGCCGCAACCGAGGTCGGCGACCGTCCAGTTCGACGGGATCAGGCTGAGAAGTGCTGAGTCGTTGAAGGAGTTGCCGTAAAGCTCGGAGCGGAGGCGATCCCACGTACCCGCAGCACCTGCGAAAAACGCGAGAGCCTCCTGGGGACGGCGGGACTCGAGCTGGTCGAGACGGAGCTGGTCCTGTTTGGCGGTGGCCCAACTCTCCGTCTGATCCTTGGCGACATGCCAGAGTTTCTTCGCGACCGTGTCTTCGGGGGCCGGCATCCGGTAGATCCGGTTCGTCCCCTCGGCGCGATTCTTCACCCATCCCTGGTCGGAGAGGACTTTGAGATGACGGCTGACCGTCGACTGCGGGAGCTGAAGCGCGCTTACGAGGTCGGCGACCCCGAGTTCGCGGCGTTCGAGCAGACGGAGCAGACGGAGCCGCGTCGGATCCCCGAGGGACCCGAGCGCGCCCATGAGTGCGTCCAGCGGTTGACCGATTGCATCCATTCGTTAAGCCGGATGAAAGGATATAGCAAGACCCCGTCCGGATGCAACTCCGCACACGGTCCAAGCCCATTTGACCTCGCGTCATTGCAAGGAGCCAGTGTTCGCGTCGCGAGCGCGAGCGCTGCCCGCAGGGCAGGGCGACGCCTGGCCTCGGGCCACGAAGCAACCCCGTCCGCCCACTACCGGCCCTACATCAACGTCCCGGCGTCCAGGGTGCTCCGGCGGCCTCGAGGTCGGCCTTCAGGCGCGCCAGGTCGCCTTCGATCAGGGCCTTCAGATCCCGTGTCAGCACTTCGAGAGCGCTGCCGGCGATCTCGATATCTCGACGCTGCGTGGCCGTCGGCATCTGCCGCGTCTCCCAGTGCCCGCCCATCACCTCACCGACGCGGCCGCTGATGGATGGCGTGTCCGACTCGTTCAGCGCGCCGCGCGCGGGGTCGCCCGAGAGCCGGAGTGAAATTGCCGCGAGACCCTTCGTGACCGAGTCCAGCCGGGCGAACAGATCCGTGTTGGCGCGAGGCGTTTGCAGCAGGGCCGCCCGCATGTGCCGGAGTTGTTCGCGCACGCCGCCGATCTTCTCCTCCGCGGCGGCGACCTGTCGCCGCAGTTCTGCGGTCTGTTGCTGGAAGGCGGCTACCGCCGCGAAGTCCGTACCGCTCGACGCCGTAGGCACCGGCTTCACCTCGAAAGATCGGGGGGTCCCAACGCGCCGAACACCGCTGGCGGAGACCACCATCAACTCCGCCGAGTAGCGTCCCGGGGCGGCCAGAGGGCCGATGGAAGACCCGGCCCAGGGAGGCCTGAATGCCGGCGGGTTCAGGTCGACGGGATCCGGGCTCGGACCGCGCAGGTCCCAATTGACGCGATGGAGGCCAGCTTTGGCGGGTCCCTCGATCCAGCGGACCTTGCGACCAGCGGCGTCGGAAATCACCAGCAGGACTTTGGGCTGGCCTTCGAGCGCCTCCTCACGGAGCCGGTCGAACCCCGGGAACGGCGTGTCCGTCGCCTTTTCGCGCAGGGTCTTCTCGGTGGCCTGACGCGCTTCCTTGGCCGTGGTGGGCGCTTCCTTGAGGTAGTACGTGAGAAGCGCGCCCATCGGCGGGTTCGGCGTCGTGAAGTCGTCGGTGCCTTTCTCGGGCCGCCCGGGGGCTTGCCCAGGCTGAGAAGGAACAAACCACCAAGCGTCCCGCACGGGGAACAACGCGCCTTCAGGGGCAAGCGTGCCCGCCGAGATCTCCCGAAGCGGGCTGTAGTCGTCCAGCACATAGAAGCCGCGCCCGAAACTCGCGGCGACGAGGTCGTTGTCCCGGCGGTGGAGCTTGATGTCGCGGAACGAAATGGTCGGCACACCGCCGCTCAGCTTGATCCAGTTGACGCCGCGGTTGGTGCTCACGTAGATCCCGAACTCGGT
>CAYNHK010000360.1:0-3190 GCA_964396875.1 uncultured Acidobacteriota bacterium
ACTTCGAGGAGTCGATCATGATCGGCACGCGGGCCACGTCCGGCTCGCTGGCCCGCAGGTTCAAGAAGTCGCGCATGGTCTTCTCGGAGTCGAGCATGCCCTCGTCGAAGTTGACGTCGATGATCTGGGCGCCGCTTTCCGCCTGCTGCCGAGCGATCCGGACGCCCTCGTCGAGCTTCCCTTCCAACACCAGCTTCGCAAACCTGGGTGAGCCGGTGACGTTCGTCCGCTCGCCCACGTTCACGAAGTTCGACTCGGGACGGACGGTTACCGCCTCGAGCCCCGACAGGCGCAGCAGCGGGGTTTTTACCGGGGGCACCCGCGGCGGCACACCTTCGGCAAGGGCCTTGAGCGCCTTTATGTGCTCAGGCGTTGTGCCGCAGCATCCCCCGACGAGGTTCAGCCATCCGCCCTTGACGAAGTCCGTCATCGCCGCGGACATGGTCTCCGGCGTCTCGTCGAAGCCGCCGAAGGCGTTGGGCAATCCCGCGTTTGGATAGCAACTCGTCCGCACCCACGCGATACGCGCGAGTTCCTCCATGAAAGGCCTCATCTGCGTGGCGCCGAGCGCGCAGTTGATCCCCACGGAGAAGAGCGGGAAATGGGAGACCGAGTTCCAGAACGCCTCGATAGTCTGGCCGGAGAGGGTGCGGCCGCTCTGGTCGGTGATCGTCACCGAGAGCAGAACCGGCACGCGCGATCCCCGCTCCTCGAATATCTCCTCGATCGCGAAGAGAGCGCCTTTCGCGTTCAAGGTGTCGAAGACTGTTTCGACGAGAAGCAGGTCGGAACCGCCGTCGAGCAGTCCCCGAACCTGGTCCCGGTAGGCCATCTTCACGTCGTTGAAGGTGACGTCGCGAGCGCCCGGGTTGTCCACATCGCGGGACATCGACGACGTCCGATTCATCGGCCCGATGGATCCGGCCACGAACTTCGGCCCCTGCCCGCCGTCCGCGAGGTACCCGTCGATCGCGGCCCGCACACGCTTCGCCCCCTCGACATTCAGTTCATAACTCAAAGCCTCGAGGCCGTAGTCGGCCTGCGAGATCGCCTGGGCGCTGAAGGTGTTCGTCTCGATGAGATCGGCCCCGGCGTCGAGATACGCGCGGTGGATCTTCTCGACGATGTCGGGTCGGGTGAGGACGAGAAGGTCGGAGTTGCCTTTGAAGAGCTTCGTCGCATCCTTGAAACGTTCGCCCCGATAGTCCTCCTCGGTGAGGTTCTCCCGCTGAAGCATGGTCCCCATCGCCCCATCGATGATGGCGATCCGCTGGGAGCACAGTTCGTCGAGAGTCTGGGGCTGTTTCATGGCCAGCGGAGTTTACGACTCCACCCGTCCATCCGGTTAATCGGATGAATGCTTCATGGCGGAAGTGCGTGGGAATCGAACCCACCTGTCCGGGGAGACCCCGGACGCCAGCGGCTTTGAAGGCCGTGCAGGTCACCAGACCCGGCTCACTTCCTCGTTTTGGTGGGGGGCCGCAGTTCACCAACGGACTGCGGTGCGGTCCCTGAGCCCGCCGCAGGGCAGCCCCCCAGACCCCCGTTCGCTCCGGCCGGAATGAATCCGGCCTTCGCTCAGGAGCTTCAGCATAGCCCGGACCACGGTCCGCCGGCGGCGGGCCGTCGCCCCGGCACCCCGCCGTCGTGGCGAGGAGCCACTCCGTCGGCGGGGCGACGCGGCAACCCCGCCCTCCCACTACCCCCCGATCCTGAGTTTCACATTTAGAACAGTATTTGAGTAGACTCAGGGCGGCGCGGCCATTCGTGCCCCTCCAAGAATCCATGGGCAAAGCCAATCTCGTTCTCTTCTGGGCAATCCACTCGACGGTCCTGCTTGCCTTGGTGCATCCGCCCGGTGCGGCGCTGGTCGCGCTGGCCTTCCTCTCCCACTACGGCCGCATGATCGGCATCACGCTCTGCTTTCACCGGCACATGGCCCACCGCGCCTTCCAGCTTTCGCGACCGGTTCGCTTCTTCTTCGCCTGGCTGGGTACCGCCGCGTTGCAGAAGGGACCCATCTGGTGGGCCGGGAATCACGTCTATCACCACAAGTACGCGGACCGGGAGGGCGACCCGCATTCCCCGCTCGTGTCGGGCTTCTTCTCCGCCCACATGGGTTGGTTCACGAACGACATCCGGTGGGATACCCTCGAACCGAACAACCCGGTGGTACGTGAGTTCTCCCGCTACCCTGAAATGCGCTGGCTCGACCGGTACTACGCGATCCCCCCGGCTCTGCTGGCCCTCGGCCTCTTTCTCGCGGGCGGCTGGCCCCTCCTCGTCTACGGCTTCTGCGTACCCACGTTCACCCTCGCCCACTCCACCTTCGCCATCAACTCCATCAACCATCTCTTCGGCTCCAGGAGGTTCGACACCCAGGACAACTCGCGCAACAACCTGTGGACGACGCTCCTGACCCTCGGGGAGGGCTGGCACAACAATCACCATCGCTTCCAGAGAGCGGCCCGGAACGGCTTCTACTGGTGGGAACTCGATCCGACCTACTGGATGGTGAAGGGACTCGCGGCGATCGGCCTCGCGAGCGACATCGTCCCCGTACCCGCCCGCATCTACGCCGAGGCGCGGCAAAGGCTCCTGGCCGCGGCCGCTCCGCGCCTCGCGGCTCCCGGGAAGGAGCTCACGGCGTGATCGCCCCGGAACGCCGCATGAAGATCGCCATCGTCGGCTCGGGCGTCGCGGGGCTTTCCTGCGCGTTTCTCCTTCGCGAGCATCATGACGTCACGCTCTTCGAAGCGGACAATCGCTTCGGAGGCCACGCTCACTCGCACGAGATCTCCCACGGCGTCGATTCATTCGTCCTCGACTCCGGCTTCATCGTCTACAACGAGCGGACGTACCCGAACCTCATCAAGCTTTTCCGACAGATCGGGGTCCAGTCCCGGCCGAGTGACATGTCCTTCGGCGTGCGGTGTCGACGATGCCGGATCGAGTACTCGAGCCGCGGAGTGAGTGGGCTCTTTGCCACCCCATCCCTGCTGGCCGACCCGCGGCACTATCGACTCCTCCTCGACATCGCGCGCTTCGGGCGACTGGGCAAGGCATTCCTGGCCGCCTCGGTCGAGGACCTGCCCTTCGGCGAGTTCCTGCGCCGCGGACGGTTCTCGGCGACCTTCGCCCGCCACTTCATCCTCCCCATGGCGGGTGCGGTCTGGTCGGCGCCCTTCGG
>CAYNHK010000361.1:0-3150 GCA_964396875.1 uncultured Acidobacteriota bacterium
CAGCTTTCCGTCAACACCATCCGCACGTTGTCGATGGACGACGTGCAGCAGGCGAACTAGGGTCACCCGGGCACGTCGATGGCGATGGCTCCCGTCGCCTACACGCTGTGGCAGCGTCATCTTCGGTTCGACCCCAACGATCCCATCTGGCCCGATCGCGACCGATTCGTTTTGTCGATGGGTCACGCTTCGATGCTGCTCTATTCCCTGCTGCACCTCGCGGGGGTCAAGGCGGTGAATCCGAAGTACGAGACGCTCGGCGAACTCTCCGTCCCCCTCGACGACATCAAGCGCTTCCGGCAGCTCGATAGCCGGTGCCCCGGTCATCCTGAATACCGCTGGACCTCCGGAATTGAGACCACCACCGGTCCGCTCGGACAAGGTGTCGCGACGAGCGTGGGCATGGCCATCGCGTCGAAGTGGCTGGCCTCCCGCTACAACAAGCCCGGCTTCGATCTCTTCACCCATCGCGTCTACGCGCTGGCGGGAGACGGGTGCCTGATGGAAGGAATCTCCCACGAGGCCGCGTCCCTGGCCGGCCACCTGCAGCTCGACAACCTGGTCTGGATCTACGACAACAACAAGATCACGATCGAGGGCCACACCCACCTCGCCTTCTCCGAGGACGTGGCCACCCGCTTCATCTCCTATGGATGGAACGTGACCCGTGTGGGCGACGCGAACGACCTGGAGATGCTCGATCGCGCGTTCCAGAACGCCTCGCAGACCAAGGGCCGGCCCACCCTGATCATCGTCGACAGTCACATCGGCTACGGCGCGCCCAACAAGCAGGACTCCCACGCCGCACATGGCGAGCCGCTGGGCGCCGAGGAAATCAAGCTCACCAAGCGCTTCTACGGATGGCCCGAAGACGCGAAGTTCCTCGTGCCCGAAGGCGTGCCCGAACACTTTGCGAAGAACATCGGCGCCCGCGGCGGCACACTGCGCAGCGCGTGGCGCGTGACCCTCGAACGGTATCGCAAGGAGAATCCGGGCCTCGCCGCCGAACTCGATCAGATGCAGCGTCGGCAACTGCCCGAGGGCTGGGACAAGAATCTGCCCTCCTTCCCCACCGACGCCAAGGGACTGGCCGGCCGCGACGCCTCGCAGAAGGTCCTGAACGCCCTCGCCCAGAACGTGCCCTGGCTCATGGGCGGATCGGCGGACCTCGCACCCTCTACAAAAACGCGTCTGACCTTCGAAGGCGCCGGCGATTTTTCGGCCCACGAGTATGGCGGGCGGAATTTCCACTTCGGCATCCGCGAGCACGCCATGGGAGCGGTGATGAACGGCATGTCGCTCTCGAAGGTGCGGCCCTACGGTTCGGGCTTCCTGATCTTCAGCGACTACGGGCGCGCGCCCATCCGCCTCGCCGCGATCATGGAGATTCCGGTGATCTACGTCTTCACCCACGATTCGATCGGCGTGGGAGAAGACGGACCCACCCACCAGCCGGTCGAGCAGGTCCTCTCGCTCCGCGCGATTCCCGGCCTCATCACCATCCGCCCCGCCGACGCAAACGAGGTCGCGGAAGCCTGGCGCTACCTGATGCCCCTTCGGCACGAGCCCGTGGCGTTGATCCTCACCCGTCAGGCACTGCCCACCCTCGACCGGACGAAGTACGCGGCCGCGAGTGGTCTCGCGAAAGGCGCTTACGTCCTCGCCGACGCCGACGGCGGCAAACCCGAGGTCATCCTGATCGGCACGGGCAGCGAGGTTTCGCTGTGCGTCGCCGCCCACGAGCAGCTCGTGAGCGAAGGAATCAAGAGCCGTGTGGTGAGCATGCCCTCGTGGGAGGTCTTCGAACATCAGTCGCCGGAGTATCGCGACGAGGTTCTGCCGCCTTCGGTGAAAGCAAGAGTCTCCGTCGAGCTGGGCTCGACCCTTGGGTGGCGTCAGTACGTGGGCACGAACGGACGGACGATCGGCATGAAGACCTTCGGCGCCTCCGCACCCCTTCAGGAATTGGCGAAGAAGTTCGGCTTCCGCCGCGACGACGTGGTGGCCGCGGCGAAGGAACAGATCGCGGGAGCGAAGAACTCATGAAGATCGTGGTGGGTTCGGATCACGCGGGCTTCCCGCTCAAGCAGGAAATGGCGGGGCTTCTCCGCGACGCCGGCCACGAGGTGATTGACGTCGGCGCTTTTTCGACCGAGCCCGTCGACTATCCGGATTCCGCCGAGGCGGTGGGACGCGCGGTGGTCGAGGGTCGCGCCGAGCGCGGCGTTCTCGTCTGCGGCAGCGGTGTGGGCGCATCGGTCGCGGCCAACAAGGTGAAAGGCGTTCGCGCGGCGATCTGCCACGACGTGTACTCCGCGCACCAGGGCGTCGAACACGACGACATGAACGTCCTGGTTCTGGGCGGTCGGATCATCGGGCCTTCCCTCGCGGCGGAACTCGTGCGAGCCTTCGTGAACGCGAGATACACCGCGGAAGAACGGCACGCGCGCAGGCTGGCCAAGGTCATCGCCCTCGACAATCGCTGAAATCCCGGACTCTGTGACCCGCGCCACCGGCACTCGTCCGCGGTGAGCGCGCTCACGCTCGACGGGGCGGATGCCCCCTAGAGTGCTCAACAGTTACTTTTCTGACGGAGGCCCCAATGCGCAACGCCATGACGTTCATCCTGCTCCTCTCCCTCTCTTCGGCCTCGGCGGCCATCGACAACGTGTCGGCCCAGGCCAAGGCGCGGCAGGAAGTGCAGGCCCTGCTGAGCCGCATGGCGGCTGCCGAGAAGACGGGCGATGCCCTGGCCCTCGCGCAGTGCTACGACAAGGACGGGATGCTCCTGCCCTCCTCGGGCGAACCCGTGAAGGGGCGCGACGAAATCGCCAAGCGCTACCAGGCCATCTTCGCGGGCAAGACGCCCCGCCTTCCCCTCGAGTCCGAAGAACTCTGGGTGCTCGACGACGTCGCGGTCAGCCGAGGCGTCACCCGCGCCCCGTCCACCAGGAAGAACGTCAAGGGCGCGATTCGCAACCGCTACGTGATGACGCTCAAGCGCAGCGGCGATTCGTGGGAGGTCGACACCCTGGTCTGGAATCCCATGGTGGCCGCGGGCAAGCGCGACGAGTAGCTGGAGCGTCGCCTGACGGCGGCTGGCTAGCGCAGGCCGAATTCCTGGAGAGCTCCGCTCACGCGGAGCCTCCC
>CAYNHK010000362.1:0-3146 GCA_964396875.1 uncultured Acidobacteriota bacterium
GCGGACGTCCGCAGCCCTCGCTTTGAGCTCGAGACAGAGCTCGCTGATTTCGTCTTTCAATTGGGATTCCCGTGGTTTTCCGGCAGAGGCTTCTGCGGCGAAGTCGGAAGTCTATTCGACCGTCCCGGCCTCAGAAACCAGGCGGCGAGGGACCCCATGGCCGCGACCGCGGTGACGGTCCAGGCGAAGACATCGCCGAATCGGGCGTAGAAGGTGAGTTCCGAAATGGCGCGCACATCGCCCACCAGCGCGCGCTTCTCCATGAGGGCGGTGCGGGCCAGCTCGCGCCCGAACGGATCGATGATCGCGGAGATGCCGGTGTTCGCGGCGCGGACCAGAAAACGGTGATTCTCGACCGCGCGAAAACGCGCCATCGCGTAGTGCTGGTAGGGCGCGGCGCTCGTGCCGTACCAGCCGTCGTTGGTCACGTTGAACAGAACCTGAGCGCCATTCATGGGAAACAACCGGACCAGAGAGGGAAAAATCGCCTCGTAGCAGATGAAGGCGCCCACGGGCACGCCCAGCACTTCGCCCGTGACCGCGGCCTTCCCGGGCGTGAAGTCCGAAACACTCTCCACCAGCCGCCCGATGGGCAGTACGGACGAAACCATGGGAGGCACAGGCAGGTATTCGCCGAAGGGCACGAGGCGCATCTTGTGATAGCGCATCGAGATGTCGCCGACGGGCGAGATGAGCTTGGCGCCCACGTAGCTCCGGACCCGTCCCGTTGGATCTCTCTCCCGGTCGTCGTTACCGGTCATCAGGAAGACACTCTCGGCGCTCGTGAACTCGGTGATCTGCTTCAAGACCTCCGGGTACAGGTCGAGTTCGTAGGCGACCGCGGATTCGGGCCACACCAGGAGCCGGGCGTCCCGTTTCACGGCATCGCGCGAGAGCGCGAGGTGCTCCTCCAGGTTCGATTGGAGGAGTGCGGTCTCCCACTTCTGGTCCTGCGGGATCGAAGCCTGAATCACGCCCACCGCGAAGGCAGGGTCACCGGGCAGCGGCTGCTGGAGGCGTCCATGCCCGTAGCCCATGGCGACCGAGATCAGGAGAGCGGGAAGGGTGAATCCGAGCCGTCGCTCAAAGATGCTGGTGGTGAGAAGGGCGTGCGCGAGACCCGCCGAGGCCGACGCGAGAAGGAAGGAAACGCCATGCACCGCGGTGAAGGCTGAGATCTGGACGAACTCCGGGAAGTCCACCTGCGAGTACCCAAGCAGACACCAGGGAAAACCGAACAGAAGATGTTCGCGCAGGAATTCGCAGGCCACGAACAGGAACGGCGCGAGCAGCAGGGATCTCGCCCCGAAGGCGAGACCAAGATGCGCTTGAAGCGCGCCAAATGCGCCCAGGAAAAGTCCGAACGCGACGGCAAGGGCGAAGGTCAGCGCGATGGCGAGCGGCATCGACGCGCCGCCGAACCGGTGCAGAACGTCGGCCACCCAGAACAGGACCCAGAAACCCTGCACCGTTCCCGTGGCCTGCCCGATCAGAAAGCCCGTTCGCCGCGACGCGCCATCCAGCGCCAGGAGCAGGGGGACGAGGGCCACGAACGCCGCCGGAGCGAAACCGATCTTGGGGAAGGAAACCGCGAGAAGCGCCCCCGAGAGTGTCGCGAAGACGAACCGGCGCAGCCGGCTCAAGGCTTGACGATGAACGGCTTGAACTTCTCCTGAGTCTCGAGCTTGGCCACGATGCGCTCCGCGTCCTCACGGTCGGTGAAGGAACCCACCCGGACGTTGAAGAGACCCTCGGTCACGGGGACGAGGTAGGCGGAGTACCCCTTTCCCTTCAGCCGCTTGACGATGGCGTCGGCGGCCGCCCGATCCTTGAAGGCGCCCACCTGGATCGTGAGGCGGGGAACCGGCGTTGCTGCCGCTTTTCTCGGCGAAGGTGTCGTTCGCGGGGTCGCCTTCGGCGTGGCCTTTGGAGTGGGCCTGGGTGTCGCGGTCGGGCGAACGGGCGTGACCGGGGCCGCGGCCACCGGCGTGGAGCGCGACGGCGGAGTCGGGAGAGCCGAAGCCGCGGTCGGCGGCGGGACCTGGGCGACGCGCGGCGCCGGCGTCGGGGTCGAGCCGGGCGCGGTGGCGAGGCCTTCGATCTTGTCCCCCGAAAGCGTCGAGCCGTAGGTCAAGGCGTCAGGAGTGGGCGAAGCCGGGACCTCCTCGGGGATCCCGTCGGCGATATCGCGCACGGTGGGCTCGGGAGAGGAGTCGACGTTCCGTCCGACCATGACGCCGGCCAGAAATGCGGCGGAGAGAGCGATCACGAGAAATACAAAGTAGACGATGAGCTGCTTCGAGCTCACCGGAATGTTGTATTGCGTTTCGCCTTCAGCCACCCACGTTTCCTTTCGACTTCGCCGAGCCCCGGAACGGCACCGATCGCCGCCTGAGACCCAAGCTTAAAGCCCGTCGCGAATAAAGCCGGACACCACGGCTTCTTCCTGCAGGCCGTAGTTCTGGCGGATGAGGAACTGGACCGCGTAAACCAGCTCCGAGAGACCGGTCGAGACGAGCATCCTCCGATTGTCCAGGCTCTCGCTCTGGAGGTTCTGATAGATCCGGTCGGGATCGATCCGGCCCGAGCTGCGCAGGGTGACTCCGTCGAAGAGCGTGCCGAAGTTCGGCGCGATCTCCGCGATCGCGCGGTTCGTGAACGCCTCCGCGCCCTCTCCGGGACGTGAGTCGACATACGCGTAGATACGCTCGAAGAGCCGGTTGAATCGATCGACGATCTGGCCCACCTCGACCCGGTCCGTCGATTCATCGGCCTCGGCCTGCGAGCGCTGGATGTCTCCCGTTTCGGCGCGCTGGATGAGCCCGAGAACGGAAAGCATCCAGAGAGTCCGGCAGGTCTCGAAGCTCGAACCGAAGGAAAGATCCGCGATCTGCTCGACGGTCAGCCGGCCATTGACCCGCGACAGGACGGTCTGCTCATCGTCCTGCAGTTCGACTTTGAGGTGCCACGTTTCGACTTCGCTCACGCGGACGAAGACGGATTCGAGGCTCTGGATGCCCGCGAAAACCCGGCTCCAGCACTTGAGCGTGCGCATGCCCTGGGCGATGACCTCGTCGGACGAAAGGTTCAGAGGCACGAACTCGGACTCGTCCACGTCGCCGAGCGACATCTCGTAGGTTCCCGAA
>CAYNHK010000363.1:0-3143 GCA_964396875.1 uncultured Acidobacteriota bacterium
TGGTCGAGAAAACGGGCGCGCTGCTCGAGCGGGTCGTTGAGCTCGGAGAAACCGTTGGCGATCTCCATGCCGCACATGAACAGTTCGAACCGGTCCGCGAACTCGGGATTGTCAGCCCGCCGCTTGGCGAGCGGCGAGATCTCGACCGGGTAGTCGACCACGTAGGTCGGCTCAATGAGGCCTTCCTCGGCGAAGTCTCCAAAGAGCGACTCGATGGTCTTGCCGTGCGAAAGCGTCTTGTAGGCCGCGGGAGCGACGCCCTTCTTGCGGCAGGCCGCCACGAAGGCTTCCGTGGTGACGATCCGTTTGAGCTTCGCGGCGTCTTCGACCTCGGCGACGGTCACGGGCTCCGGCAACTCCTTTGAGAGAGCGTCGGCGATCGCGTCCGACATGCGAACGCGCGCGAAAGGCGTCCTGAACGAGAGCACGGTCTCGCCGAAAGTGATGTCGGTGCCGCCGGTGGCCACGATCGCGGCGTTCTCGATCAGCTCTTCGGTGATCGCCATGACGTCGCGGCAATCGAAATAGGCGGTGTAGAACTCGAGCATCGTGAACTCGGGGTTGTGCTGCGCCGAGAGACCTTCGTTCCGGAAGTTGCGGTTGATCTCGTAGACGCGTTCGAGACCGCCCACGCCCAGGCGCTTCAGGTACAACTCGGGGGCGATGCGGAGGAAGAGGTCGACGCCCAGCGCGTTGTGGTGCGTGACGAAGGGCCGGGCGAGAGCGCCGCCCGCGATCGGATGCATCATCGGCGTCTCGACTTCGATATACCCGCGTTCGTCCATGAAACGCCGGATGGCCGCGACCATTTTCGACCGCGCCACGAACGTCTTGCGCACCTCGGGGTTTGCGACCATGTCGACGTAGCGCTGGCGGTAACGGGTTTCGACGTCGGTCAGGCCGTGCCATTTCTCGGGAAGGGGCAGCAGCGACTTCGACAGGAAGGTGAGGGAGGCGGCCTGGACGGTCAGCTCACCGGTCTTGGTGCGCATGAGTTTCCCGGACACGCCAATGAAGTCGGCCATGTCGACGAGGTTCCAGACCTCGAAGGCCGGATCCCCTACGCCGTCCTTGCGGACGTAGACCTGAAGATTGGCGTCTCCGTCGGTGAGTGTCGCAAAGCCCGTCTTGCCGTGCGACCGGCGGGTGAGAACACGGCCGGCGATGCTGACCTCGATCCCCTTGGCGGTCAGTTCCTCGGCACTCAGTTCCCCCCACTCCTTGATGATCGCGGCGAGGCCATGGGTACGGCTGAACTTCGTCGGATAGACGGATTGCCCGAGCGCCGCCAGGGCCTTCGCTTTGTCGTAGCGCTCCCCCGACTCCTTGGGCCAGCCGGGGACGGGGGGCTCGGGTTCGGGCCCCACGGGGACAGGTGTCTCGTCAGTCAACTAGAGCCTCGCTTGAAAGATGGTTCAGGCGGACGCGGTTTTGTCGCGATAGCGCCGCTTGAGCGCGTCAAGAATACCGTTCACGAACGACGACGAATCGGCCTCGCCATAGCGCTTCGAGATCTCGATCGCCTCGTCGATGATGACCGCGGCCGGTGTCGCGTCTTCACATTTCAGTTCATAGGCGCCAAGGCGAAGGACGTTGCGCTCGATCGCGGCCAGGCGTCCAAGCTCCCAGTTCGTCATCACGCTGGTGATGTCGGCGTCGATGCCCTCGCGCTCGCGTTCCGTTCCGACGAAGAGGCGCTCGGCCATGGACCGCACCGCGGGCGTTCCATTCCGCATCGTCCAGAAGTCCTCGATCACTCGCGCCGGCGCTTCACCCGACCACTCCCGCTGATACAGCATCTGCATCGCGCAGACGCGGGCCTTGGAACGTTGGCCCACTACCTCCGCCTCCGGATGGACGAGCGTGTGGCGGTGAGTTTCCGAATCAGGAGGGCTGCGTCTATGGCCGCCGCCGCGGCCTCACGCCCTTTGTTGTCGCGACCGGCTTTCGATCGCGCGATGGCGTGCGACGATCTCGTAACCGTGAGGACGCCGAATGCCACCGGTACCCCCGTGGTCAATGAGGCCTGCATGATGCCCCGGGCCGCCTCGCGGGCGATGTGCTCGTAGTGATCCGTTTCGCCCTTGATCACGGCGCCCAGCGCGACGATCGCGTCGTAACGGCCGGTCGCCGCAGCGATCTGAGCGATCAAGGGCAGCTCGAAGGCGCCGGGGACGACCTGCACCTCGGCGGATGCGCCGACCTCCGCGGTGTACTCGAGAGCGCCGAGTGACAGGCCGGCCACCACCGCATCGTTGAACTGAGACTGGAGGATCAGAATGCGAAGGTCGGCGCCACTTCCGGGCGCGGCGCGGTGCGAACCAGGCGTTTTCACCTGCCCTCGAACTTCGCCGGGCGCTTCTCCAGAAACGCGCTGGTGCCCTCGGTCTTGTCGGACGTCGAACAAAGGACGCCGAACAGCGTGGCCTCGTGATCCTGAGCGTCCTCGAAGGACATGTCCAGCCCGGCGTTCACCGCGTCGATCGTGTACTGGAGCGAGAGAGGCGCGTTCGCGATCATCTTCTTCATGAGGGCAGCGGCTTCATTCATCAACGCGTCTTTCGCGACGACGCGATTCACGAGGCCGATGCGAAGCGCTTCATCCGCCGCCACCATCTCGCCGGAGAGCAGAATCTCGAGGGCCCGGCCGCGGCCCACGAGGCGCGGCAGCCGCTGGGTGCCCGCGTAGCCGCAGATGAGACCCAGCTTCACTTCGGGTGTGCCCATGCGCGCGTTGTCGGACGCGACGCGGATGTGGCACGCGAGGGCAAGTTCACAACCGCCTCCGAGCGCGAAACCGTTGACCGCGGCGATGACCGGACCCCGAAATCGCTCCAGACGGTCGAACACGCGCTGACCACGAAGCGCGAGGGCGCGGGCCTCGATCGGCGTCGCTTTCGCCAGCTCGGAGATGTCGGCGCCGGCCACGAAGGCTTTCTCGCCGGATCCCGTGACGATGATGCCGCGCACGGAGGCGTCAGCGTCGACCTCGGTGATCGCCGCGTCCAGTTCGCCGATAACCACGGCGTTGAGCGCATTCAGCTTGTCGGGGCGGTTGACTGTGATGACGGCGATGCCGTCGTCCCGCTTCTCAACCAGCAGCGTGGTGTAAGCCATGATGACCTAGACCAGACCCTTCGTGG
>CAYNHK010000364.1:0-3131 GCA_964396875.1 uncultured Acidobacteriota bacterium
TCCCCCGTTACTGTTGGTGGTCGTGCGGAGAACGGACGGCGGAGGCGCGGAAGGACTACACGAACCTCGGCCCGGGGACCTACCGGTTCCGGGTCGAAACCCGCGACGTCTATGGCAGGATCGGAAAAGAGGCCGGCTACTCGTTCGTGGTCCTCTCCCCCTGGTATCTCAAACCGTGGGCCATCGGCCTCGGCCTTGCGGCCCTCGCCGGCATCTTCTTCCTGGCCCTGCAACTGCGCACGCGATCTCTGCGCAAACGGCAGCAGGAACTCGAGACCATCGTCGACCAGAAAACCCTCGAGTTGCGGGAGGCCTCGTTCACGGATCCGCTCACCGGGTTGCGCAACCGCCGGTACTTCACGGAGGTCATGGACAGCGAGGTGTCGCTCGCCTGCCGACCCGGTTCGCCGGCGCTCCACCTGTTCCTCGTCGATCTCGACCATTTCAAGTCGGTGAACGACACTCACGGCCACGCCGCGGGCGATGAAGTTCTTCGTCAGACCGCGGCACGGCTCAAGACCGCGATGCGCACCTCCGACCTCATCTTCCGCTGGGGCGGCGAGGAATTTCTGATCGTGGCCCGAGGTGCTGTCGACCTGCCGCGGAACGAGATCGCGAATCGGATCGTGCGCATGATCGGGAAGGAGCCTTTCGACATCGGAACCGGAACACCGCTCCCACGCACGTGTTCGGTTGGCTTCGCCACCTTCCCGTTCTATCCGGACTCGCCCACCACCGTACCGCTCGATGCGGTCATCGAGCTGACCGATCTGGCCCTGTATCGCGCCAAGGAAACCGGCCGCAACCGGGCGATCGGGGTTTCGCCGCAGTCCGGTGTCCCCAGCCCGGGCGAGGTCTGGAAGAACCAGATCCTCGAAAACCTCGAAAGGGTGGCGGTCTCCGTCGAGGTCCTGGAAGGTCCCGGCACGGCTTCCTGAAACCGGAGGGCCGGCGCCGGGACAGACCTATAGAATCTCGGTCCCTTGACCTCGGACAAGCCATCCGCCGATCGTCTCAACCGCGGACAACTGCTCGAGCTCTACTACTTCCTCAAGCTCAACCGCGGTCTCGAGGAGAAGCTCTCGAACCTGTATCGACAGGGCAAAGTCGTGGGCGGCCTGTACCGGAGCCTCGGCCAGGAGGCATGTTCGGTGGGCAGCGCCTACGCGCTCGAGCGCGGCGACATCTTCACACCGCTGATCCGCAACCTCGGCGCCATCCTGGTGCGCGGAGGCTCGCCCCATGACATCTTCTGCCAGTACATGGCGAAGGCCGCGTCGCCCACGCGGGGCCGCGATCTCAACGTGCATTTCGGCTGGCTTTCGCCCGAGGGTTCGATGCCGTCGGTCATCTCGATGCTGGGCGACATGATTCCGATCCTCACCGGCGCGGTCATGGCCGAGAGAATGAACGGCCGGCGCACAGTGGCGCTCACCTGGATCGGGGATGGCGGAACCTCCACGGGAGCGTTTCACGAGGGACTCAACTTCGCCTGCGTGCAGAAAGCGCCGCTCGTCCTGATCGTGGAGAACAATGGCTGGGCCTACTCGACGCCCACTGCGCGCCAGACCGCGAACACACGCTTCGTGGATCGCGCGAAGGCTTACGGCTGCTTCGGCGAACAGGTGGACGGCAACGATGTCCTCGCGGTTTACGATGCCACCCGTGCGGCCGTGCAGCGCGCCCGCCAGGGGGAAGGCCCGACGCTCATCGAAGCCCTGACCATGCGGATGAAGGGCCACGCGGAACACGACGACATGAAGTACGTGCCTCAGGAACAGGTGGACCGTTGGGCCCAGCGCGACCCCATCGCTTTGTTCGAGAAGTTCCTCCTCGGCAACGGGGTCTCCGCGGCCGACCTCGCCGCGATCGCCACGCGGGTCGACGAGGAACTGGTCACCGAACTCGCGAGCGCCGAGGCGTCGCCGATGCCGCAAGCCGATTCCGGTCTCACCGACGTCTACTTCGATTCGAAGGTGGCAGACCCCACACCCGAGATCGTCCTCCAGGCACGACGAATGCGGGAGCGGAAAAGCTGATGGCGGTTCTCACCTACCTCGAGGCCATCCGGCAGGCCATGGAACAGGAGATGGAGCGTGACTCGCGCGTCTTCATCCTCGGCGAGGATGTTGGTACTTACGGCGGAGCATTCCGGGTCACCCAGGGTTTCCTCGAGAAGTTCGGCCCGGAGCGGATCATCGACACGCCGATCTCGGAAACCGGCCTCATCGGCGCGGCCATCGGAGCCTCGCTCTTCGGTATGCGGCCGATCGCCGAACTGCAGTTCATCGACTTCATCGCCTGCGGCTTCAACCAGATCGTGAACTACGCGGCCAAGAGCCGGTACCGCTGGGGCGGCGGCGTCCCCATCGTGATCCGCGGGCCCGCGGGTGGCGGTGTTCACGGCGGGCCGTTCCATTCGCAGAATCCCGAGGCGTATTTCATGAACGTCCCGGGGCTCAAGATCGTCGTCCCCGCGACCCCGATCGACGCGAAGGGTCTCATGCTGGCGGCGATCCGCGACCCCGATCCCGTGCTCTTCCTCGAGCACAAGTTCCTCTACCGGCGCATCCGCGAGGACGTGCCCGAAGGCGACTACACCACGCCCATCGGCGAGGCGAAGATCGCGCGCGCGGGTGACGATGTTTCGATTCTGACCTACGGCGCCATGGTTCACTCTTCGCTCGAGGCGGCGGAAATCGTGGCGGCCGAGGGAGTGAGCGTCGAGGTGCTCGACCTGCGCACACTGCTTCCGATGGACCGTGCCCGGATCCTCGAAACCGTGAAGAAAACCGGGCGGGCTCTCATCGTCCACGAAGCGACGCGCACCGGCGGGCCCGGCGGCGAGATCGCGGCCCTCATCGCCGAACACGCCTTCCTTCATCTGGACGCCCCGATCGTCCGGGTGGCTCCGCCCGACACTCCCGTCCCCTACTCTCCGCCGCTCGAGGAGTTCTTCCTGCCCAACGCCGCGAAGATCGCCGAGGCGATTCGCGCCCTGGCCCTGTACTGAGGCAGGACAGCGGTTGCAGATAGACTACGCAGTCCCGATTCCTTCTTCCTTCGTGTGAGGTAACAATGACCGACGTGATCATGCCGCAGATGGGCGAATCCATCGCGGAAGGCACCGT
>CAYNHK010000365.1:0-3115 GCA_964396875.1 uncultured Acidobacteriota bacterium
GATGGTGCGCGGGTAGGCCGAAGCCCCGCAGATGATCAGCTTCGGTTTCGCCTCGAGCGCCTTGACGCGCAACGCGTCCATGTCGATCCGCTCGTCCTCCTTGCGCACGCCGTAGGGCACGATCTTGAAATACAGGCCCGAGAAGTTCAGGGGGTGGCCGTGACTGAGGTGTCCGCCGTGCGAGAGGTCCATGCCCATCACGGTGTCGCCCGGCTTCAGGCTCGCCACAAGCACCGACATGTTCGCCTGCGCGCCCGAATGCGGCTGAACGTTCGCGTGATCGCAGCCGAAGAGCTGCTTCACCCGGTCGCGCGCGAGGTCTTCGACCACGTCGGCGAACTCGCAGCCGCCGTAGTAGCGCTTGCCCGGGTACCCTTCCGCGTACTTGTTGGTGAGAACCGTCCCCATGGCTTCGAGCACCGCCTCGGAGACGAAATTCTCGGAGGCGATCATCTCGAGTTGGGCGCCCTGCCGTCGCACCTCGTTCTGAATGGCTTGAGCGACGTCGGAATCGGTCTTCTGAAGGGCGATCATGAAGAGGATGTTACTAGGAGCCTACGGGGGAAGGCAGAGGCTCCTGGCCCCCGAGGGGCGGCTTCGCGCTCCACCAGACGGCGCTCTGTCCGGGTGTCGAGGGGACTAGGGCTCCGATGCGATAAGTTGTCGCCCGTGGTTCACGAAAGCGAGCGAGCGGCCATAGTCGACGCGGGCCGCCGCCTGCACGAAAGAGGCCTCGTCACCGCAACCGAGGGGAATATCTCGGTGCGGGTTCCGGACGGCTATCTGGTGACGGCGAGCGGTATCAGCAAGGGACTGATGACTCCCGGGCATGTGGTTTTCATCGATCAAGAGGGGCGTCATGCGGGCGGCGGTCCGGCGGTGTCGTCCGAGTCCAGGATGCATGCGGCGATCTATGCGCGCAGGCCCGAGGTGCGGGCGGTGATCCACGCACATCCCCCGGCCGCAACTGCTTTTGCGGTGGCCCACATGCCCTTGCGCGCCCCCATCCTGGCGGAGTCGGTGCTGGTGCTCGGCGACGTCCCGCTGATCCCCTACGCCACGCCGGGTACGGAGGAACTGGCGAGTGCGGTGGCTGGGGGACTTCTTGAATGTCACGCCGCCCTGCTCGCGAACCATGGAGCGGTCACGGTGGGCCAGACGCTGGCCCAGGCGCAGTACCGGATGGAGACACTCGAACACGTGGCCCGAGTCGCGCTCATGGCGCGCCTGCTGGGGGGGGCCGTTGAACTATCGCCGGAGGACGTCGAGCGGCTGCGGGGGCTTACGGGCGGGCCGTATCGCTGACCCGGTTCAGGCGATACATCGTCAATCGCATCCCGAGGATCTCGGCTGTTCCGTGAACGTAGTAGCCCAGACGCTCCGCAAGACGCGCCGAGCGGTGGTTGTCGGGATGAATCAGGCTCACGAGGTGCGGCCATCCGAGAGTGCCAAAGGCGTGCGCGATGGCGGCGCGCGCCGCTTCGCTCGCATAACCGCGCCCCCAGAACTTCCGCGCGACCGTCCAGCCCAGTTCCCGGTCCGGCCAGCCTTCGGGGAAGTGGAGTCCCACGCGGCCGACGAAATCGCCGCTTCCCCGCTCCTCGACCGCCCACGTCCCGTAGCCCCGCAGTTCCCAGTGACCTAGGTACATCGACATCTGCCGCCAGGCGTCAGCCCGCGAGAGGCTCGCGCCGGTGGCATTCAGGAAACGCATGACCTCGGGGTCGGCGCACATGGCGGCGTAGGCGTCGAGATCGGCCTCCCGGAAAGGGCGAAGAGTGAGCCTTTCGGTCGCAAGGATCATGCCCGGCATCCTCGCATACAATCGAGGGCATGCCCTCGCTGTCCGCAGACGCCGTGGACCTCTACACACGCCTGCTTCGGGACGAGAAAGCGCTGGCCCAGGAGATCGAGGATCACCTCGACACCCGACTGCGCGCCGGGGGCGCCACCTTCGGCGGACGTGTTTTGTGCCCCTTCGCCATGCCCCAGTTCGTGGCCCGGGACGACTACGACCACGTGCGCGCCGCCGCGCGCGGCATCTACAGCGCCACGATCAAAGCCTGGAAGGCGCTTGGCCCCTCCCTCCACGACATCGTGGGCCTCACCGCGAAGGAAAGCGAGCTCGTGGCCATGGACCCGGGCGCGTCTTCACCCTCGCCCCTCTCGCGCCTCGATTCCTTCCTGACCCCGACGTCGTACGCCTTTGTCGAGCTCAACGCCGAGACCCCGGCCGGTCTCGGTTACGCGGACGTTCTATCGGACGTCTTCCTCGATCTCGGCGTGATGCGCGAGCTTCAGAAGTCGTTCATCATCCACCGTCCGCGGCCGTGCGTGAAGCTCCTCGAAACCCTGGTCACCTGCTATCGCCAGGCCGGCGGTGAGAAGGCGAACCCCACGATCGCGATCGTGGACTACGACGAGGTCCCCACCCGCACCGAGCACCACATCCTGCGCGACCTGTTCGAAGCCGCGGGGGCTTCGGCCATCGTGTGCGATCCCCGCAATATGACGTTCGAGGCGAAAGCACTCCGCCACAACGGGATGGCGGTGGACATCGTCTACAAGCGGCTTCTCGTGAATGAACTGCTCGAGAAAGCCGACGAGGTGAAACCGCTGCTCGACGCCGCCCGCGCCAAAGCCTGCGTCTTCGTGAACCCGTTCGGCTGCAAGCCCATCCACAAGAAGGCGATCTTCGCGGTGCTCACCGACGAGGCGCACCACGCCCTGTTCTCCGACTCCGAACGCTCCGCCATCAAGGAAACGGTGCCCTGGACGCGTGTGGTGCGGGAGGAAAGAACCACCTATGAGGGCGGGGAGATCGATCTGATCTCTTTCATGCGCGATCCCAAGCACCGCTCCGAGCTCGTTCTGAAGCCGAACGACGAATACGGCGGCAAAGGGGTCTTCCTGGGCTTCGAATCGAGCGAAGCCGAGTGGGACGCCGCTATCGCGACCTCCCTCAAGAGTGCCTATGTCGTCCAGCGCAAGGTCGAGATCGGGCGCCAGTCCTTTCCCCTGGCCGCGCCCGGGATGCCCTCGCGGGATTTCGTGGTCGATCTCGACCCGTATCTCTTTTTCGGCGAAGTCGAAGGCTTTCTCACCCGGCTCTCCG
>CAYNHK010000366.1:0-3086 GCA_964396875.1 uncultured Acidobacteriota bacterium
CTGGCCGCGGTCCGTTCCCTCACCGACGTCTTCCCCGGTCTGTCCCCGCGCCGGGTAACCGTTTCGACGTCCGGGGTGGTTCCAAGGATGAGCCGCTTCCTCAAAGAGAGCCGCGCGAGCCTGGCGTTGTCGCTCAACGCGAGCGACGACGAAACGCGCACGCGGATCATGCCGCACAACAAGACGTGGCCCCTCGCCTCGATCATCGCGGCCTTGCGAGAGGCGACCGCTGAGCGTCCGCGTCGGTTCTTCGTCGAGTACGTCCAGCTTCCGGGCGTGAACGACACCCCTGCGGACGCAAGCCGCATCGCTTCGCTCCTGCGCGGCCTCGACTGTCATGTGAATGTGATCCCCCACAATCCCTTCGCGGGCAGTCCTTTCCGCGCCCCGTCGCGCGAAGAGACGCTGCGATTCCACGACCAGATCAAGGCGCAGGGCCTGACCGGGATCATTCGCTGGCCCCGAGGCCGCGACGTCGCTGGGGCCTGCGGCCAGCTCGCTCTGCGTTCGGCCTGATAGTCTCCCGCCCTCATTCTCCCGAGCAAGGACGCCATGAAGAAACTCCTGCTGTTCACCCTCGCCGGTTCAACGCTGATCGCGGCGGCGCGGCCCGCGCCTTTCGACTATTCGGTGGCGTCGATCATGCGCGGACCGAAGCTCGTGGGGTACGCGCCCGACTCCGTCCGCTGGGCCGGCGACTCGAAGGAGTTCTGGTTCGAATGGCGGCAGGCCGGAGACACCGAGACCTCGACCTGGGTCGCCAATGCCGCGACCGGCGAGACGAGGAAGCTCACCGACGCCGAGCGCAAGGGTGTTCCGAACCAGGGAGCCGACTGGGACAAAGCGCGCCGCCGCGCGGTGTTCTCGCAGTCCGGGGATGTCGTTCTCGTCGATACCGTCGCGAAGACACGTCGCGTCATCACCCGCACGAGCGGCGCGGAGGGCCGTCCACGCTTCGCGAAGAACGAAACCCACGTCTCCTTTCTCCGCGACGGCGCTCTCTTTCTCGTCCCGATCTCGGGAGAAGGTGAAGGGGCGCTGGTCCAGGTCTACGAAGCGGGTCCCAGGAAGAAGGATCCACCTCTCACCGAATCGCAGAAGACGGTTCGCGATGAAGAAGCGAAACTCCTCGCGTATGTGAAGAAGACCGCGGACGCGCGCAAAACCCGCGAGGCGAAGAGCGAGGCCGAGGCGCTTCCGAAAATCGACATCGCGGAGGGCGAGACGGTCGTCGACGCCGTTCTCTCCGAAGATGGAGCCCACGTCTACGCCACGATCTCGGTTCGCGCCACCGGCTCCAAGACCGCCGACGTTCCGAACTACATCACCGAGTCGTCCTATCCCACGCCCATTCCTACCCGCAACCGTGTGGGTGACAACCAGAACAAGGTGAAGCTCCAGGTCCTCAATCTCGAGTCCCGCAAGATCGTGAGCGCAAGCCTGGCCGCACTCAAGACCGAGACGAAGACCGCCGACGGCAAGACGGAGACGAAGGAGCGCGAGGCGCGCTGGTCCCTGTTGGGTCTCTCACCGGATGGGAAGGTCGCCGTGGCCGCGGTGCGTTCGGCCGACAACAAGGATCGCTGGATCGTGCGTCTCGACCCTGCGACCGGCACGGCTTCGGTACTCTTCACCGACCACGACGACGCGTGGATCCGCGAGTTGTTCCAGAACGCGTCCGGCTTCCTGCCGGACGGGAAGACGTTCTACTTCAGTTCCGAGAAGACGGGCTACATGCACCTCTACGCGGTCGATGCGTCGGCCTCGAGTCCCGATGCGAAGGCGCTCACCAGCGGAGCCTGGGAGATCAACGACATAGCCCTCTCGGCCGACCGGAGCACCTTCTATCTCACGTCCACCGAGGCCGGGGCCGGTGAGCGTCACCTCTATTCCATGCCGGCGGCCGGGGGAGCGCGGACGCGGATCACCAGCGCGGTGGGCGGACACGCGGCGGACGTGTCGCCCGACGGAACGATGCTCGCCAGCGTCTATTCCGCGGGCAACAAACCCCCTGAGGTCTTCGTCGGCCCTCTCGCGAACGGTCTCGCGAAGAAGCTCACCACTTCGCCTTCGGCCGAATGGCAGGCGGGGAAGTGGCTGGATCCCAAAGTTGTGATGATCACGGCGCGCGATGGCGTGAAGGTGCCGTCGCGCCTGTACCGCCCCGAGGATCTGGGGGCCAAACCCCACGCGAAGCGCCCCGCGGTGATCTTCGTTCACGGCGCCGGCTACCTTCAAAACGCTCACCGTTACTGGTCGACCTACTTCCGCGAATACATGTTCCATCACCTCCTTGCGTCCAAGGGCTACGTCGTCCTCGACGTGGACTACCGCGGCAGCGCCGGTTACGGCCGCGACTGGCGGACCGCGATCTATCGCCACATGGGCGGCGCGGACCTCAACGACATCGTCGACGGCGCCAAGTACCTCGTGAAGGAGCACGGCGTCGACCCCAAGCGGATCGGCGTTTACGGAGGAAGCTACGGCGGGTTCATCACACTGATGGGAATGTTCACCACGCCGGATGTGTTCGCGGCGGGCGCGGCATTGCGGCCGGTGACCGACTGGGCCCACTACAACCACGGCTACACGTCGGCGATCCTGAACGTGCCCCAGACCGACCTCGAGGCCTACAAGAAGAGTTCGCCGATCTATTTCGCTGAAGGGCTGAAGGGCGCGCTCCTGATCTGCCACGGTGTCATCGACGTCAATGTCCACTTCTCGGACTCGGTCCGGCTGGCCCAGCGGCTGATCGAACTGCGGAAGGACAACTGGGAACTCGCGATGTACCCGGTGGAGGACCACGGTTTCGTCGAGGAGACGAGCTGGGCGGACGAATACAATCGCATCTTCAAACTCTTCGAACGCGAACTGAAAAAATAGAGGACTGAAATGGCCAAAGGCACACCCGACTACCAGGACGCGGATCTCGTTCTGCGTGTTTACGAGATGAGGCGCGAGGCGGTGATGCGCGCCTCCCGCGACGCCTTCAACGGCAAGTTCTGGCCCGCGAATTACGACGAGGTGAAGGCCATCGCCACCGCGGGTCATGAGCTGAACGCGGCCTACCGCCAGCTCGGCACGTA
>CAYNHK010000367.1:0-3057 GCA_964396875.1 uncultured Acidobacteriota bacterium
CACGGTCTCCCTCACCAACCCCGGCACCGTCGGCACCACCGCCTCCACCCCGCGGCTCATGCCCGGCCAGGGCCTGATCCTCGCCACCGGCAGCCTCGACTATCCGCCCGAGTTCCGGTCGATGGCGCAGAAGACCCTGTCGATGTTGGGCATCAGCAAGGTCATGACCCTCACTTCCACCTACGACCATCGCGTGATCCAGGGCGCGGAGTCGGGGCTGTTCCTCGCCCGCATCGAGGATCTCCTGCGCGGCGATGATCGTTTCTACGAACGCATCTTCGAAGACCTCGCGGTTCCCTATCCGCCCGTCCGGACGGAGATGGATGCGCTCGCTCCCGGGTTCATGGGCGGCGGCGGAGCATCCAACCGGGAAGAAGTCGAAAAGCAGGCGCGCGTCCTCCAGCTCATCCACGCATTCCGGGTCCGGGGTCATCTCCTCGCCCAGTTCGATCCGCTCGGGGTCAAGCGGCCGCCCGTCAAGGATCTCGATCCCGGCGGCTACGGACTGACCCTGTGGGACCTCGATCGCGAGTTCTTCACGAACGGCGCGCTCGGCAAAGAGAAGGCGACGCTGCGGGAAATCATCGACGTGATGCGCGAGACGTACTGCAACACCGTCACGTCCGAGTACATGTTCATCGCCGCGCCCGGCCAGAAGGAGTGGCTGCAAAACAAACAGGAAACCTCGCGCAACAAGACCGAGCTCTCCGCCGTCGAGAAGAAGCGCGTGATGGAGAAACTCGCCGAGGCCGAAGCCTTCGAACGGCACCTCCACGCCAAGTACGTCGGGCACAAGCGTTTTTCTCTTGAAGGGCTCGAGTCCACGATCCCGCTCCTCGACGAACTGCTGTCGCTCGCCGCGAAGTCAGGGGTGGCCGACGCGGTGCTCGGCATGGCCCATCGCGGGCGTTTGAATGTCCTCGCGAATGTTCTCGAGAAGCCGCTGCCCCAGATCTTCGCGGAGTTCGAAGGTTCCACTGACCCCGATGAGACGCAGGGCTCGGGCGACGTCAAATACCACCTCGGCGCGCAGAGCACCCACAAGGGGCCCGACGGTTCTTCGCTGGCCCTCGAACTCGCTCCCAATCCTTCGCATCTCGAGTTCGTGAACCCGGTCGTCGAGGGCATGATCCGCGCGAAGCAGGACCAGCGGGGCGATCGCGCGCATGTGACCGCGCTGCCGATTCTGCTTCACGGGGACGCCGCGTTTGCGGGCCAGGGTGTGGTCGCCGAGACGCTGAACCTCTCCGGCCTGAACGGCTATCGGACAGGTGGCACGATCCACATCGTCACGAACAACCAGATCGGCTTCACCACCCTGCCCGAAGACGCCCGCTCGTCGACCTACTGCACCGACGTGGCGAAGATGGTCGCGGCTCCGGTCTTCCACGTCAACGCCGACGATCCCGATGGCGTCATTCACGTGGCGCGGCTGGCCTTCGAGTTCCAGCGGACGTTCAAACACGACGTGGTCATCGACCTCGTGGGTTTCCGGCGTTGGGGGCACAACGAGGGCGATGAACCCTCGTACACCCAACCGACGATGTACGCGCGGATCAAGAATCACCCCTCGACCGCCACCATCTACGGCGAGAAGCTCGTGAAGTCGGGTGCGATGTCCCGTGAAGATCTCGAGACCATCTGGGCGACCAAGCGCGCCATGATGCAGCAGACCGAGGGTGGAGCGGCGCCTGAGGTGAAGGCGCCTCCTGCCGAACCGCCCCAGGTCGACGCGGCGGCGATGTCGGGCCGCCTGCGCGCGACCCTGCAGGGTCTCACCCACATCCCCACGGGTTTCGAACCGCATCCCAAACTCCTGCCCTACCTCAAGAAGCGAGCGGATCTGCTCGAGGGGCGGGGCAAGGGAGATGTCGACTGGGCCACCGCCGAGGCCCTCGCTTTCGGCACCCTCCTGCTCGAGGGTATCTCGGTGCGTCTCTCCGGCCAGGATGTCGGGCGCGGCACCTTCTCGCAGCGACACGCCATCCTCTACGATCATCGCGACGGGAAGGAGTTCGTTCCGCTTCAGCAACTCGCGGCCGGCGGCGCCCGCTTCGATGTCTACGACTCTCTCCTTTCCGAGTGCGCGGTGATGGGCTTCGAGTTCGGTTACTCGGCGGTCCATTCGAGGTCCCTCGTTCTGTGGGAGGCGCAGTTCGGTGATTTCGTGAACGCGGCCCAGGTGATCGTCGATCAGTTCCTCGCCGCCACCGAGCAGAAGTGGAATCAGCCGGTAGGCCTCACCCTGTTGCTGCCCCATGGCCACGAAGGTCAGGGCCCTGAGCACAGCTCGGGCCGGATCGAGCGCTTCCTGACCCTGTGCGCCGAGAACAACATGCGCGTGGCGTATCCATCGACGCCCGCGTCGTTCTTCCACCTTCTCCGCGCGCAGGGCCGCTCGCCGGTTCGCAAGCCGCTGATCGTCTTCACCCCGAAGTCCCTGCTTCGCGCGCCGCACTGCGTGTCCACGCTGGGCGATCTGTCCGACGGTC
This sequence comes from uncultured Acidobacteriota bacterium, assembly GCA_964396875.1. Lineage (GTDB taxonomy): Bacteria > Acidobacteriota > Vicinamibacteria > Fen-336 > JAGNNV01 > JAGNNV01. The sequence goes on from CAYNHK010000367.1 coordinate 2,493, forward strand.
ATTTCATGCCCGTCATCGGCGATACGAACGTCGACCCCGGCATGGTCCGTCGTGTCGTCATCACATCGGGAAAGCTCACCTACGACCTGCTCAAGGAACGCGAGACCCGCGGCGCCCGCGATGTCGCGATTGTGCGCCTCGAGCGGTACTACCCGTTTCCCGCGGCCGAACTCGCTGAGATCCTCCGCACCTTCCCGGTGACCGCCGAGATCGTCTGGGCCCAGGAAGAGCCGGCGAACATGGGGCCCTGGCGCTTCATCCGCGAACGTTTCCTCGATGGCGAAATTTCCGGATTCGAAGGCCGATGGCCCAAGTACCTGGGTCGGGACGCGAGCGCTTCGCCCGCGCCCGGCTCGCACAAGGTCCACGCCCGCGAGCAGGACGAGATTGTCGCGAAGGCTTTTTCCTAGCTTCCGAAAACAATCCCCTGCGCCAGCGGGAGATCCTTGGAGTAGTTGATCGTGTTGGTCTGGCGGCGCATGTAGGCCTTCCAGGCGTCCGAGCCCGACTCGCGGCCGCCGCCCGTGTCCTTCTCGCCGCCAAAGGCTCCGCCGATCTCCGCGCC
>CAYNHK010000368.1:0-3031 GCA_964396875.1 uncultured Acidobacteriota bacterium
CGCTCGAAATCGGCTACACGAAGAAGCAACTCGGCGCGGTTCCCGAGGGCGCCACCCTCGGCCTCGGCTGCGGCGCGCCCATCGATCTTCTCGCCCTTCAGCCTGGGGAAACGGTGGTCGACCTCGGTTCGGGCGCCGGGATCGACGTCTTCCTCGCCGCCGACGCGGTGGGACCCAAAGGCAAGGTGATCGGCGTCGACATGACGCCGGAAATGCTGCTTCGCGCTCAGCGCAACGCCGTGAAGGCCGGTATCACCAATGCGGAGTTTCGTGAGGGCCGTCTCGAGAATCTGCCCGTGGACAGCGGAACCGTGGACGCGATCACCAGCAACTGCGTGATCAACCTCGTTCCGGACAAGGCGGTGGTCTTCAAGGAGATCGCGCGCATCCTCAAGCCGGGCGGCCGGCTCGTGATCTCCGACATCGTTCTCGACAAGGCACTCCCGCCCGAGATCGAGAAGGATGTCTACGCCTACGTCGGCTGCATCTCCGGGGCGGCCATGCGCGAGAAGTATTTCGCGATGATCGAGGACGCCGGCCTGGGCGAGATCGAGGTGTTGAAGGACGTCGACTACGGGGCCGTGGTGATCGACCACGCGCGGCCCGAGGCTGAACGACTGGCCGCAAAAGCCGGGGTCAGCGTCGACTCCTTGCGAGGCTCCGTGAGGTCCTTGACGTTCCGCGCCCGAAAGCCCGGAGCGGCGTCCGCCACCGCGACCCCGACTGAACCGAAGGCGGCCTGCTGCGGACCGACCTGCTGTTCGTAAGAAGCGGCGGGGGCGTGACAAAATCCGCCGGGTGAAGGAGGCTCGCCCGGCGGATCTTTCGGAGATGGACGCGAAACACGCGTCACTCCACTGGTTGATTGCCGCGGTTTTCCTTCAGATGTTGCCGGCGACACTGCTGGCCCCCGCCATTCGGCCCCTTTTTGCTCAGGTCCACCAGGGCGCCGAAGGCCCCATGCACGCTTTCATGTCCCTCAACATGCTCGGCGGCATCCTCATCACGCCTCTCATCGCGCGGCTCGCCTCTTCGGGCGGAGGGTCTTCCGCGCGTTGGCTGATGGCCCTGGCCGGTCTCGACGCGATCCTGCTCGTCGTCGTCTCTCTTCCCCTCGCGACCCCTCTCGTTCTCGTACTCCGGACCCTCGAAGGCGCTGCGCACCTCGGAGCCGCGAGTCTTCTCCTGGCCCGGGCCGCCGCCTACAAGCCGCTGGTGGGCGCGGGGCGGGCGATGGGTATGGCCGGCGGTGCGGTGATGCTGGCGATCGCTTTCGGGTCCGGTCTCGGCGGGCTTCTCGTGGGCGAGAGCGCGCGCCTCCCATTCATCGTGGGCGCGGCCCTATCCCTCATCGTGGCCGCATCGGCCCCGTTTCTCTATGCCTCGACGCTGCCGAAGGAGCAGAGCGCCGAGGTGGCGCCTAGACCGATTTCCTGGCGAGACCCGAATGTCTTCGGCCCGCTGTCCGCCGCTTTCATCGAGCGCTTCACGGTCGGCCTGATCATTGTGACGTTCGCCCTCTTCGCGACGAAGACGCACGGCCTGACCGATCGCAGCGTGGGCCTCCTCTATTCGATGCTGATGTTGCCCTTCGCCCTGCTGATGTACCCCGCGAGCCGGATGGGCGATCGGGTTCCGCGCGCGGCGCTGCTCGGCCTCGCGACGATCCTTTATGGCGCGGCAATCTCGTCGCTCGCCATTGCCCCCAAAGCGATGCTCCCGGTTTCGATGGTCGTCGCCGGTGTCGCTTCCTCGTTCATGTACGGCACGGTGCTCTGCTACGCGGCGACCCTCGTTCCCGCAGAGTCCCGGGGCCGCATGATGGCGCTCGTCAACACCGCGGGAGCGCTGGGCATGTTTCTGGGACCGATGTGCGGGGGCCTGATGGTGGCCCTGGGCCGTGGCGCCGCCGACCCGGTGTCGGCGTATCGGAACGTGTTCTACCTCGCCGGCCTCGTGTGCATGTCGTGGGTGGTCGTGGCGGGGCCGTGGCTGATCGGGCGGCTTCGAGCCGAACAGGGAGAACATGCCCTCGCCCTCCAGGCCCGCTAACCCCTCATACGCGCCCCTGCCGAAGGTGGCGCGTTTCGCCCCGCCGCCAAAGCCCAGAGGCAAGCGCATCGCGCTCACTGTCCTCGGGTTGCTCATTGTCATTCCCCTCGCCGCCATCGCGATGGTCGCTTCGATGGAAGTGCCGAAAGACAACGAAGGCGCTCCGAACACCGCCGGTCCAAGCGGAGCCGGGGGCCTCTCCAGTCGCTGGCCGGACATGCCTCAGCGGCCCGATAACTCGATCGCCGATCCCAGGTTCGGCAGACGCGCCGCCCTTGGCCGGCTGCTTTTCTACGATCCCGTCCTCTCCGGAAAGAGCGACATGTCGTGCGCGACGTGCCACCATCCCGATCTCGGTTATGCCGACGGTCGCGGACGTTCGATGGGCGAAGGGGGCACGGGCCTCGGGCCCGCGCGCACCGGCGGCCGGGTGATCCGGCGGGGCGCCCCCTCGATCTGGAACGCATCCTTCCACGAGACGCAGTTCTGGGACGGCCGGGCGAAGGACCTCGAAGACCAGGCGCGCAACCCGATCACCGCGCCCGAAGAGATGGGCGAGACCGACGCCAATCTCTCGAGCGAAATGGCGACCGTGCCCGAGTACCAGTCTCTCTTCGATCAGGCGTTCGGCGGCCATATGGGATCGGCGATCAACCTCCAGAACGTGGTCAAGGCGATCGCGGCTTTCGAACGGACGCAGCTTTCGAGCCGATCGCCTTTCGACCGCTACGTGGCCGGTGACCGGACCGCTCTCACCGTCTCGCAGCGCCGCGGCTTCGACATCTTCCGCTCCGGCCAGGCGCGGTGCTTTGAGTGCCATTCCCTGCCTACGTTCTCGAGTCCCAACTTCAAGGTCATCGGCGTGCCGAAGCTGGACGACGAGGCCGAAGATGGCGGACGTGGCGAGATCGCGGGCAGCACCGGCCTCAAGGGCGCCTTCAAGGTGCCCACGCTGCGAAACGTGGCGTTGACCGCGCCT
>CAYNHK010000369.1:0-2995 GCA_964396875.1 uncultured Acidobacteriota bacterium
AGCGGAGGCCGAATTCACTTCGGCCGGAGCGCGGGGGTTTGGGGGGCTGAGCACTCTGCGGCCCCCCAACTTAGAGTTGACAGATGCTTTGGCCGGCTTGCTACACTCCCTGCGCCCCCTCGCGTCGATGTAGACCAAGAGAAATTTGCGACAGCCAGCCCAGCAATGAGTGTCTTCAACAAGGTCGTCAGTCGTGTTCGGGACTTCTTTCTGGAGCCCGAGCCGAAGGCATCGGCGCCCACCCCTCCACCCGGTCCTTCCCCGCCCCAAAGGCCTGTGGCGAGGCCGCCGGCCGCGAAGGCCGATTCCTTCGAATGGGAACCCCCCCAGAAGTGGCGGACCCAGGCCGCGGCATCTCCGCCCGAGGCCTCGCCCCCGCTCGTACCCTGGTCGAAAGAAGGACCGCCGCCCGCGGTCAGTCCGGAGCCCGCGGGCGCTCCTTTCTCCCCGCGCAATTTCTCGACTGAGGAGCTTCAAAAGAGCAGCGTCCTTGACATCGTGGCCGCCGTCGATACTCGAGGCCGCTTGACTGCCACCCGGACCACCGGCCCGATCCCCGACCCGCCGCCTGCGGACTCCGGCGAGATTCCGGCGGGACTGCCCAAAGACCTGCTCGAGGATCTCGCTCAGGTCGCGGCGCCACCTGTTTCCCCGCGTCCAGTGGTGCCGAAGATTCCTCATGACACGGTTGAAATCGCGCCGCTGCTCGTCGAGGAGATCCCGCGCCCCAGGGCGTCTGCAGCAGCCCCGCCCGAAAGCACAGGATTCGGTGCGATGCTGCGCGATGCCGCGTTGCGCGTCGACGAAGATGAACTCGGGCCCGTCCAGGAACTGCCCAGAGATCCACTGCCGCCCCTGCCAATGGACGTCAACGGCGACTCGGCAAGCGCCACCTCGAGGAGTCTGGCGGGAATCGAAACCGCGCCGCCCCCCTTCTCCCTTCAGGGTCCCGTCACGACCCTTGTTCCGCCCGGCGGACGGCCGCTCCTCGACGACCCGACGCGCACCGGCGAGATCGATCGTCCGGATTTCCTGAGACAGCCGCCCCCGGTCGAGAGCGAACGGGAAGTCACGGGCGTGAACACCGGCGAGATCGACCGAAGTCTCTTCATGCGGCCGGGCCCGCCCGCCGACAACACGACCTCCGAGACCACGCGGCCATTGCTCGCCGCCCTCATCGCACAGCAGGAAGCTCCGGCCCCGGCGCCCCCCGCTCCCGATGCCGACTCCCGGCCCACCGGTCCTTTTTCGGCGCTCGTCGCGCGTCTTCCTCCGCCTCCCGACCTCAGCGATCTGGCAGAGGCCCCGTCCACCGCGGCTCCGGCCCCCGCCCCCGCACCCCCATCCCATGAGGCTCCCTTGAACGAATCCGGCCCCATCGTCGTGGAGGCGCCGCTGCTTCCAAGCGTTACGCCCGTCAACTTCAACCAGAGTTCGATCAACCTCGACCCCACCGTCGTCCGCGAGATCTACCGGATCATGTACATGTCGCGGCGGATCGACGACAAGGAGATAGCACTCAAGCGTCAGAACAAGATCTACTTCCAGATCAGCGGCGCCGGTCACGAAGCGATCCTCGTGGCCGCGGGCATGGCCCTGCGTCCGGGCTACGACTGGTTCTATCCCTACTATCGGGATCGTGCGCTGATGTTGACGCTCGGCATGACGCCCACCGAAATGCTCATGGGCTCGGTCGGCGCCAAAGACGACCCCAACTCCGGGGGCCGCCAGATGCCGTCGCACTGGGGGCACAAGGGCCTGAACGTGGTGAGCCAGTCTTCGCCCGTGGGCACGCAGTTTCTCCAGGCCGTGGGCTGCGCCGAGGCGGGGATCTTCCTGGAAAAGACGGGAGCCGCCCCGACTTTCAAGAAAGACGAAGTTGTCTTCGTCAGCACCGGCGACGGCACAACGTCCGAAGGCGAGTTCTGGGAGAGCCTCAACACCGCCTGCAACCTGAAGCTGCCCGTCGTGTACCTCGTCGAGGACAACGGCTACGCGATCTCCGTGCCGATCGAGGTCCAGACCGCCGGAGGCAGCATCAGCAAACTGGTGCGCTCGTTCCCTGACCTCCTCGTCCTCGAAGTAGACGGCTGCGATCCAATCGCCAGCCTCCAGACGATGGGCGAGGCAGTCCGTTATTGCCGGATGCGCAAAGGCCCGGCCCTTGTCCACGCGAAGGTGATCCGTCCGTATTCGCATTCGCTCTCCGACGACGAAACTCTCTATCGACCTCCGTCCGAACGCGACGCTGATTCCGCGCGCGACCCCCTCAACTCCTTCCCGGCTCGCGCCATGGCCGCGGACCTTCTCACCGCGAGCGAACTCACGGCCGTCCGCGAGGAAGTCGACCGCGAGATCGAAGAGGCCACCGACCGCGCTCTCGCCGCCCCCACGCCCCAGGCGGAGAGTGCGATGTGGTGGGTCTACTCGTCGATCGACCCCACCTCGCGCGAGTTCGACTCGCCCCCAGAGTATGGGGCCGCTCCCAATCCGAACAAGACCATGGTCGATCTGCTCAACGCGGCCTACGTGGACGAAATGGCGCGCGACCCGAAAATCGTGGTCTTCGGCGAGGACGTGGCGGATTGCTCGCGCGAGGAGAACCTCGAAAAGGTGAAGGGCAAGGGCGGCGTCTTCAAGGTCACCCACAATCTTCAGCGCAAGTACGGATCCGACCGTGTCTTCAACTCGCCTCTGGCCGAGGCGAACATCGTCGGCCGCGCCATCGGCATGGCCACCCGCGGCCTCAAGCCGGTGGTGGAGATCCAGTTCTTCGACTACATCTGGCCCGCTTACCACCAGATCCGCAACGAACTGGCCCTGATGCGGTGGCGCTCCTCGGGCCACTTCAAGTGCCCATTGGTGATTCGCGTGACCTACGGCGGCTATCTGCAGGGCGGCGCTGTCTATCACTCGCAGTGCGGAGAAGTGCTGTTCACCCACATCCCCGGCCTTCGGGTGGTGATCCCGAGCAACGCCGAAGACGCCAACGGCC
>CAYNHK010000370.1:0-2977 GCA_964396875.1 uncultured Acidobacteriota bacterium
CCGAGGATCGGCACCGCATTCGGAAACGGTTCGACGATTTCAAGGCTCTCATCGCCGCGGACCCAGTGCGGGACCATCACCGGTTCGAGCCGCACATTTTCGAGGCCGTCCTTCTTCATCTCGGCCTCGGCCCAGCGAAGTGTGGCGTCGAGGTTCGCCGAACCCGAGTGGCGCGGCCCGAAGGTGTCGGTCATGAAGGCCAGCCGATCCCACGCAGAATTCCCTCCCGCATCCTTCGCGGTGGCGATGAGGCGGTCGGCGACCGGCTGATAGGTCGCGAGCCACGCCGGTGCGGCGGCTGCGCCTGCCTTCGGTTTTTTCGCCTGGGCCCAGGCGGGGCTCGAGAAGGTGAGGGTGGCGATCAGGAACGCGAGGGGAAGTCGGCGCACGGGAACTCCTTCAGGGTGGTGGTCGAGGCCCGCAAGCCTAGCCCACCTCCCGAAGCGCGCGCCTCCCGGGGGCTACCCGGCCAGGTTCTGCGAAGCGAATTCCCAGTTGAGGAGTTTGTCGAGGACCGCGGCGACGTAGTCCGCCCTCTTGTTCTGGAAGTCGAGGTAGTAGGCGTGCTCCCAGACATCGAGAGTGAGCAGAGGTTTCGCCGCGGTGGTGAGGGGCGTCTCGGCGTTGGGGGTCTTTGTGACCTTCAAAACACCGCCGTCGCTGACGAGCCAGGCCCAGCCCGAACCGAACTGGCCCATCGCCGCGGCCGCGAACTGCTCCTTGAACTTCGCCATTCCTCCGAAGTCCTTCTCGATGCGGTCCGCGAGGTCCTTCGAGGGGGAGGTGGATTTGGGCGACATCGAGTTCCAGTAGAACGTGTGGTTCCAGACCTGGGCCGAGTTGTTGAAGACGCCGGCCTTGTCGGCCTTGCCCGCGGTCGCGCGCACGATTTCCACGAGCGATTTCTCCGCCAGGTCGGTGCCGGCGATCAGTTTGTTCAGGTTGTCAACGTACGTCTTGTGATGTTTCCCGTAGTGGAAGGAGATGGTGTTCGACGAGATGGTCGGGGCGAGAGCGTTGTCGTCGAAGGGGAGTTTGGGGAGTTCGATGGGCATGGTCTTTCTCTGGGTCGAAGGTGCGGTCGTTTGCGCCAGGGTTGATGGGGCAAGGGCTGCCGCGGTCGAGGCGCTGGCGATGGCGATGAACGATCGGCGGGCCGGTTTCATGGCCTCGATTCTCGGCGAGCAGGGATGTTTGACCCAACAGTCCCTCCTGCCCGCGTTCGGTTTCGAGTTCCGATCGGCCGCTCCAGAACCCTCTCCGCTCGGATCGACTCCGTGCGACGTTTAGGCGAGGGACCGCACGAGACGGGCCGGTGTGCCAGCAACCAGGCTGTGCGCTTCGACATTCCTGGTCACCACGGCACCGGCCGCCACGAAGGAGTTTTCACCGACATGGACGCCGGGCAGGATCACCGCTTGCGCGCCGATGAAACAGCCTCGCCCGAAACGGACGGGCGCCGACATGGCCGGGAAATGCTCCTGGAGGGGATGGTCGCGGTATCCGACATTCAGGTGAGTCAGGACGAGAACCCGCTCCGCAAGCGTCACCTGTTGCCCCATCTCAATGCCGTCCGCCAGGTCCAGGAGACATTCGTCGCCGATGAAACAATCATCGCCCAGACTCAGTCCCGGCAGACCTCGCCGGTACAGGTTGAAGAATCGGGCATTGTGGACGATCACACCGCGGCCGATGCGCGCGCCGTAAAGGCGGAGCAGAGCCGTGCGGACGGGTGGAAAAAGCGCGAGTCGGTAGGGAATCATGGCCACACTCATGACTCCGAACTTCAGGACTCTCGTCCAGCCGACCTCGCCTGAAGCTCTCAACGGCCCCTGCTGAATCCGCTCACCGTGGGGGTCTCATGCCGTACGTCCATCTCGGCCGCCGGGACCGGAAAAGCATCGAGAGGGGGATGGGAGTCGTCATGGGGGCGCGTAGGGTGGCGAAGCGAAAGGATGCTACTCACCCGTCGGGGAATGGGCAACCTCGTGGCCACGGAGCCGTTCCTTCGGGCCGCTGGGGTTGACCGTTCTCTCGACTCGCGTGAGGCGGGGCATGGGCTAATATCAGGAAATGCCCGTGAAGATCGGCGAGATGCTGTCCAAAGAGGGACTGATCACGCCCCAGCAGCTTCAAGAAGCTCTCGCTCATCAGAAACAGAACGGAATCAAGCTCGGACGTGCGCTCGTCAGCCTCGGCTTCGTCAAGGACGACGAGATCACGGGGCTGCTCTCGCGGCAGTACGGCGTGCCTTCGATCAACCTCGCCACCTTCGACATCGATCCCACCGTGCTCAAGGTGCTGCCGGGGGAGACCTGCCGCAAGTACCAGGTGATTCCCATCTCGCGCGCGGGCGCCGTGCTCTCCCTCGCGATGAGCGACCCCACCAACGTCTTCGCCATGGACGACATCAAGTTCATGACCGGCTACAACGTGGATCCGGTCGTGGCCTCGGAGATCGCGATCGAAGAGGCGATCAATCGCTTCTATGGGAGCGCCCGTTCTCTCACCCTCCGGCAGGAGGGTGGCCCGCCCAGCTCGGGCGGCGGCGGCGGCCAGCGTCAGGGCGGCAGCATGGGAAAGGCGCCGACCCTCAAGGAAGTCATCGACGGACCGGCGCTGACCTTCGACGACATGGCCTCGGTCGGTCTGTCGGAAGTCGACATCGACGCGATCGGAGACGAGGAAGGCGAGGTAGAAACCCTCAAGACCGAGGAAGACGAAATCGACCTCGGCGCACTGTCGCGCTCGTCCGAGGCGGCCCCCGTGGTCAAGCTCGCCAACGTTCTCCTCATCGACTCGCTGAAGCGCGGCGCCTCCGACATCCACATCGAGCCCTACGAGAAAGAGTTCCGCGTCCGGTTCCGGATCGACGGCATCCTCTACAACATCATGGCCCTGCCCATGAAGCTCAAGGATCCCCTCACCTCGCGCATCAAGATCATGTCGAAGCTCGACATCTCGGAAAAGCGCCTGC
>CAYNHK010000371.1:0-2953 GCA_964396875.1 uncultured Acidobacteriota bacterium
TTGCCCGCGTATTCGTGGGTGATCGGACCGCCGTTGTACGTCGAAATCTGGGTGGAACCGCCGCGGTTCACGAACTCGAGGAGGTTCGTCTTCGTGACCTCGCGCTCGTATCGGATGCAGCGCGAGCAGACCACGCATCGCTCGGCGTCGAGCAGAATGGGACCGATGTCCACCACCTTGCGCTTCGCGATCTTGTCTTCGAGCACGGTGCGGGAGTCATGGAGACCGTTGTCCATGTACTGGTCCTGCAGGTAGCACTCGCCCGCCTGATCGCAGACCGGACAGTCGATCGGGTGGTTGACGAGCAGGAACTCGAGCGTGTTCTTCTGCGCTTCTTTCGCCTTCTCGCTCGTGACCTGCGTCCTCACGACCATGCCTTCGTTCACCGGCGTGCCGCAGGCGATCTGCAGCTTCGGGAACTTCTCGATCTCGACCAGACACATCCGGCAGTTGCCGTCGACCGGCAGGTCGTCGTGATAGCAGAAGCGGGGCACGCGCACGCCCGCCTGCTCCGCCGCCTGGATGACGTTGGTGCCGGGAGCGACTTCGATTTCCTTGCCGTCGATCGTGACCTTTGGCATGTTCCTTACCGATCCAGCTCGCCGGCGACGACGTTGAGACCGCCGATCACGGCCACCGCGTCCGCGATCAGGGTGCCCTTGATCATCTGCGGATAGGCCTGGTAGATGTTGAAGCAGGGCGGGCGGACCTTCACCCGGGCCGGATGTTTCTTCCCGTCGCTCACGATGTAGTAGCCAAGCTCGCCGTTGGCGCCCTCGACGTAGCCGTAGACCTCACCGGCCGGGGCCAGGATGCCGTCGTAGACCAGCTTGAAGTGGTTCATGAGCGACTCGATGTTCGAGTACACCTCGGACTTGGGGGGCAGGGCCACCTTGCGGTCGTGGGTGATGAAGTCGCCCTTGGGCAGCTTGCCGAGAGCCTGTTCGATGATCCGAGCGCTCTGCTTGATCTCTTCCACGCGGACGAGATAGCGGTCGTAGCAGTCGCCCACGGTCCCCACCGGCACGTCGAAGTCGTACTGCTCGTAACCCGAGTAGGGATGATCCCGGCGGATGTCGTAGGCGATGCCCGAGCCGCGGAGGCACGGACCCACCCAGCCATAGGAGAGAGCGTCTTCCTTGGAGAAGACGCCCACGTCCTTGAACCGGTTTACGAAGATGGAGTTCCGGGTGAGCAGATTTTCCATCTGAAGGGCGACTTCCCGGATCCACTTGAGGGCATTCTGGCACCGCGCATCGAAGTCATCCGGAACATCCTGGGCCACCCCGCCGATGCGGACGTAGCTCACGGTCAGACGGGCGCCGCACACCGAGTCGAGAAGGTCGTAGATCTCCTCACGGGCCCGGAAGACCACGAAGAACGGGGTGATGGCGCCCAGATCGACCACGTTCGCGCCGATGCACACGAGATGGTCCATGATTCTCGAGAACTCAGAGAGGATCACCCGGATGGCTTCCGCGCGAGGCGGGGCGGCGACGCCCAGGAGCTTCTCGACGGCCAGAGCCCAGCCGTGGCCGTTGATGAAGGCGGAGCAGTAGTTCAGGCGATCGGTGTAGGGGATGATCTGCCAGTAGGTCCGCTCTTCGGCCATCTTCTCGAAGTTCCGGTGCAGATAGCCGATCTCCGCTTCCGCGTCTTTGATGGTCTCGCCATCAAGAAGGGTTTGAACCCGGAAACACCCGTGCATGGCGGGATGGGAGGGGCCGATGTTCAGGACCAGATGCTCCGAGCCCTTGGGAACGTGGAGCAGCCACTCTTTGGGTTTCTTGGTGGCGAAACGTTTGCCGGTCGGGAAGTCCTTCCGCATGGGATGGCCCACGAAGTCGTCGTGGGTCAGGATGCGGATGAGGTTTGGATGGCCGGTGAAGACGATACCGTAGAGGTCGAAGGCTTCGCGCTCGAACCAGTTGGCGCCCTTGTAGACGTCCGTGAGGGTGTCGCAGACCGGATTCTTCTCGGGCAGCGCCGTTTTCAAGCGGATGTGATGCTTGTGGGTAACCGAGTAAAGGTGAAGGGCGACTTCGAAGCGGTCGGGGCGGGACTCATCGTTGAGGTAGTCGACACCGCACAGATCGAGGAAGAGCTTGTAATCGAGTTCGGGATGGTCGCGCAGGGTGCGGGCCGCTTCTTTCCACGCGGAGGTCGCGACCGTGATCGCGAGGTCGCCCCGGAACTCGGTGACGCGAAGGACCTTTTCGCCGAACTTCTCGGAAAGGATCCGGTAGGCGGGTTTGGCGAGCGCTCGATCGCGCTCGAGGGTCAGCATGCTAGGCATGGTGAGAACCAGAGCCAGGCTCATCGCGCTCTTCGGTCAGCTTGAAGTGGATCCGGCCACGGGGCTCGAGTCCGGTGGCAGCGCGGGCGGCGTCGTCGGTCGCCCAGGCGACCCGGCGTTCGCGGCGGTCGTTCTGACCTTCAGCCCGGGCGCCCACGCGGTGCTCTCCCTGAGGGCGCTTCGTCTGATCGCCGCTCTTGATCCGCTCCTGGATCTTCATCAGCGCGGCAAGGAGGGATTCGGGTGTGGGAGGGCAGCCCGGGACATAAACGTCGACGGGGATGATCTCGTCGATGCCCTGCATGGTGTGATAGCTGCGATAGAAGCCGCCGGTCGAGGCGCAAACCCCCATCGAAACCACCCACTTGGGCTCGGGCATCTGGTCGTAGATCGTCTTCAGAATCGGGCCCATCTTGTCGACCACGGTGCCGGCGACGAGGAGCAGGTCGGCCTGGCGGGGCGAGAACCTCAAGACCTCGGAGCCGAAACGGGCCACGTCATAGTGGGAGGCCGTAAACGCCATGAATTCAATGGCGCAGCAGGCGGTCCCAAACGGGAAAGGCCAGATCGACGACTTGCGGCCCCAGTTCACCACGGCGTCTACCGTGGTGGTGATGATGTTGCCGCCCTCGTGCACACTCTTGAAGTGAGTGGGAT
>CAYNHK010000372.1:0-2937 GCA_964396875.1 uncultured Acidobacteriota bacterium
TCGAGGCTCCGGCCTTTTGCGCGGGTTGTGCGCCGCCCTCGAGCAGGGCCCCGATCTTCGCGCGCGCGGGGCCACGCGCGAGAGCTTTGGCGGCGACGCCGCCCTTGAGCCTGGGCGCCGGTTTGGCGCCGGCGGCGAGAATCGCCTCGACGAGGCCCGGATCCCCCACGATGGCCGCGGCGATCAGCGGAGTGACTTTTCCGAACTTCTGCGTCTCGACACAGGCGACGTCACGGTGTCCCTTGAAATCAGCCGAGGCGACGTGTTCACGCGCTGCGCTCAAAAGCGACTCGCGCTGGGCGGAATCAACCGGCTTTCGCTTCGCCGCAACGTCCGCCACCTGCTTCGCCAGGGCGGCGGCACGGGAGTCTCGCGCCCGATGCCCCCTTTCGATCGCCGCCGTTTCGTCATAGGGCTCGCCCATGAGGTACTTGTGAAGCTCGTCGTGGCCCGCCGCCTTCGTGGTCTCGGGGATACGAAGGGCCGTGTACTCCTTCCATTCAATCCCGCGATCGATAAGCCACTTCACCACGTCGTAGTGGCCCTCTTTGGCCGCGGCGGCGATGGCATAGCGGCCGAGTTTCTCGGCTCCGCGCTCGACGAGTGCTTTCACTTCTTCGAGCTGACCGTAAGAGGCCCAGGTGATGAGAGCCGCGCGTTCCTCGGAAACGGTGGTCGCGGCGGCGAGGAGGGTGCGGAAGATGTCCTTGTAACCCCACGTCGCCGCGGCGGACAGAGGCGAATACATCGAGCCCGGTTTGAAATCGGCGCTCGCGCCCTTCGAAAGCAGGAGATTCACGACTTCAACGCGACCGGCGCCAGCGGCGGCGTGAAGAGGCGAGGAAAAACCGACGGACTTCTCCTCGATGTTGGCGCCCGCGGCGAGGAACGCTTCGACCGCCGGAATGTCGCCCTCCATCGCAGCCGCTGTCAGTGACTCGGGCGCCGCGTACCGTGACACAAGAGCCGCAAATGAGTCGATCATCTGTTTCGCGGCGTTATTTTGCCTCCGGCGCGGGATTTGCTTCAACGCGGAGGTTCTGCGCGTCCGACTCTGGGGACTCAGGCGGGGGTTTGGCGAGCACTTGCCGGGCGGGATGAAACGCTGCAAGAATGAAGGCAATTCTTCCGTTCCCTTCATTCGTCGTTCCATTCATCCAGGAGACTTTCATGCTTTCACGCCGATTTTTCGGACATGCCCTCATCGTCACAATCGCTGCCGCAGGACTCACTGCCTGCGAAAGCGACCCTCAGGAGAAGTACGTCGCGGAGCTTCGAGGATCGAACGAAGTGCCCGCCAATACGTCGACCGCCATCGGACGGGTGGTGCTTCTCGTAAGCCGCGATGCCTCGTACGCCGAGTACTCGGTTGAGGCGAATGGACTCTCGGCGGGAATCCGGGGCGGCCACTTCCACCGCGCCGCGGCCGGGGTCAATGGCCCGATCGTTCTGAGCTTCTTCTTCAATGCCGACGGTTCGCCTCTCACCGCGCCGAGTCCCGGCACCACCGACCTCGAGATCAACAAGGCGATCGCCCGGACCATCACCAAGGCCCAGCTCGACGTGATCCTCGCCGATCTCCGTGCCGGGAACCTCTACGCGAATGTCCATACGCCGACCTTCCCGGGCGGCGAGATTCGCGGCCAGATGACGCGTCAGTAGGGGTCCCGGGGCACGCGCAGCGTGCCCCTCCGGCGCCCGTAATGTCGGCTGAACCGCCCGGCCCGCGTTTCGAACGCGGGCCGTTTTTATCTCCCGGGTTCGCGCCGCCGCGCCTGGGCGAGCATCAAGACGTGGCCCACGACCATGGCTACGACGATGATGCCGGCCTGGGCGAAGCTCCTGGTCGAAAGCATGTAGACACAAAAGCCCAGAGCGAGGGCCGAGATGGGAAGGGCGAAAGGCACATGGAATTGGGCCTGGCCCATCCGCCGCCGGAATACCCAGAGTGAAACGCACACCATTGCGTAGATGATCAGGCGGACGATCGCCGAGAGCACGGCGTTCCACTCGAAGGTTCCAAGAATCGCGAGCGCGCCCGCCACCAGCGAAAAGACGATGATCGAGACATGCGGCGTCCGGTAGTTCGGATGGACGCGCGCCAGCACTTCGGGCATTTCTCCGCGTTCGGCCATCGAGAAGAGGAGGCGGGGCGACTGGAGCCCGTTACCGGTGGCCCAGCCCCACACCGAGATCATGGCCGCGAAGGAGGCGAAAGCGACGCCCGCCGGTCCCCACAGGACCTGGAAGGCCGCCGCGATGGGCGCTTTCTCCTGCTGGAGATTCGGCACGAGGCCGATCGTGACGTACTGAACGGAAATGTAGACCGTGGCTATGACCGCGAGGGCCGCGAGCAGAGCGAAAGCGCTGTCCTTCTTCGCATCCTTCGCTTCCCCCGCGGACATCAGCGGTGACTCGAACCCACCGAACGCAAAAACGAGAAGCAGGATCGCCTGGGTCCATTGCGGCTCCGCCACGGTCTGGGTGGCGAGCACCTCCGCGGAAACGTTGGGCAGACCCCAGATGACAAGCAGCCCAAGGGGCAGGAGCTTGGCCACCGTGAAGATGTCGATCGCCCAGGAAGCCTGCTTCACTCCAATGAGGTTGATGGTGGTGATGACGAAGAGAACGCCGATGATGACCGCGGATCGTCCGGCGCCGCCCGAAGCCGCGGGCAGGATCTGCGACAGGTAGCTCGCGAAGATATTCAGGTTCGCGGCCGCGGACAGCAGTGTGACGGCCGTCGCACCAGACGTCCGATCGCCTTGAAATGACTGGCTAGCTGGCCATCAGGATGGAGATGCAGACGAGCGCGGCGGCCGCGGCGACGACCCAGGCCGCCACGTCGCCGGCGCGCGACGGCTGCTTCGCCTGGTCGCGGCCGATCAGTGCGCCGACGATGGCGCCGATGGTGCCGAACCAGCCGATGCCGACGAT
>CAYNHK010000373.1:0-2909 GCA_964396875.1 uncultured Acidobacteriota bacterium
CGTTGAGGATATTCGCGAGCGGATCCTTCTTCTTCGTCTTGAGGTTCTCGCGGGCGCGGTCGAAGATGACGATCGTGTCGTTGACCGAGTAGCCCACCAGGGTGAGGAGGGCGGCGATGATGTTGAGGGTGATCTCGTAGTTGAAGAAGGCGAGGAAGGCGAGAGTCACGAGCACGTCGTGAAAGACCGCGATCGTGGCGGCCGCGCCCCAGATCGCTCCCCCGAACCGCCAGGTGATGTAGAGGAGCTGGAATACGAGGCCCCAGACCGTCAGCTGAACCGCCTTCTGGCGCAGGTCGGCGCCCACGGTCGGTCCGACGATTTCGGCCGACGATTCGAGGATCTTGTTCTCCGAGTATTGGGCGGCGATCGCCGCCTTGGCCGCATTGGCCGCCTTGTCGAGGTCGGCTTCGTCGGCCGCGGCGAGGCGCACGAGAACCTGGTTCTTGGCCGGGTCGTCGTAAGTCTGGATCGTGGCATCCGCGACGGCCGCACGGATGCGGTCGATTTCCGGGGTCTTCTCGAAGCGAATAATCAGCTGCGTTCCGCCGGAGAATTCGACGCCGTAGCCCTTGGCGCCCTCGCCGATGTAGACGCCCTTTCCCAGCATGAAGCCGAAGCCGCCCAGGATGATGAGGGCGCTCAGGGCGACGAAGTACTTCGTCTTGCCGAGGAAGTCGAAATTGGGGTTCTTGAGAATCTCGAGCATTTTCTTCTGTTGCGATTCCGTTAGATGGAGAGAGTGTCGGCTTTGCGCTCGCCGAGCACCCATTCGAAGAGGAACTTACTCACGAAGTAGGAGGCGAAGACGTTCGCGATAAGGCCCCAGACGAGGGTGATGGCGAAGCCGCGAATCGCGCCGGTGCCGAACTGGAAGAGGAAAGCGGCGGCGATCAGCGCGGTGGCATGGGTGTCGAGGATGGTGATCCAGACGCGATCGAAGCCGTTGTTCACCGCGGTTTTCACCGTCTTGCCGGAGCGAAGTTCTTCCCGGATTCGTTCGAAGACGAGGACATTCGTGTCGACGCCCACGCCGACGGTGAGGATGATCCCCGCGATCCCCGGCAGGGTCAGGGTCGCTCCCGCGTAGGCCATGGCGCCCATCAGAATCAGCAGGTTGGCGAGGAGCGCCACCACCGCGTTCACGCCGGAGAGCCGGTAGTAGAAAAGCATGAACAGGGTGATAAAACCCATGCCCGCGGCGGAAGCAAGCACACCCGACCGGATCGAGTCGCGGCCGAGGGAGGCGCCCACCGTCTGTTCCTGGAGAAAACTCAGGGTGGCGGGAAGCGCGCCCGCGCGCAGAACCTTCGCAAGGGTATCGGCCTCTTCCTGCGAGAAGGTCCCCTGGATGACGCCCGAATCGGTGATTCTCGAGTTGATGACCGGCGCCGATTCGACGGTGCCGTCGAGGATGACGGCGAGACGCCGCCCCACGTTGTCTCCGGTCGCCTGTCCGAACTTCTGGGCTCCCGTCGGGGTGAGCGAGAACTGAATGTCGGGCAGGCCGGTCTCCGGGCTGATGCTCGGTCGGGCGTTCTTGAGGTCACGACCCGTGATCACCGCCTCTTTTCGAACGAGATAGAAGGAGCGCGTGCCGGGCTCGGCGCCGGCGCCGCTCACGATCTCCATGGTGGGCGGCGGTTCGGTCTGGCCGGGGGCGAGGAGCAGCTCCCTCGTGTTCGCCTCGTTTTCAACGAGCTTCAAAGAGAGCTGCGCGGTGCGCTTGATCATGTCCTTGGCCCGCACGACGTCGGTGACGCCGGGCAGCTGAACGAGGATCTGGTCGCCCGTGCTTCCGTGCGCGGTGATGACCGGCTCGGCGACGCCCAGCACGTTGACCCGCCGCTCGAGGGTGCGGATCGACTCCTGCACGGTCTGTTCCTTAAGGACCCGCTTGTAGGGGTCCGTCATCTTCAGCGAGAAGCCGGCGGTGGTCTCGCTCAGATTCCACTCCGTGGAGAGGAAGAAATCCTTGAGGGTGGTACGCGCATCCTTGGCGCGCGCGGGCTCGATGCCTTCAACCGTGATGGTGTCGATGTCCGTTCCCATGACCTTCGCTCCAGGCATCCCGGCCCGGCCGAGTTCGGTGGAGGCAAGCGATACGCCGTCTGAAACCGTGGCCCGGAGGGCGTCGTCGGTCACCACCTTCAAGATCAGGTGCATGCCGCCCTTGAGGTCGAGCCCGAGCTTCAGCTTCTCCTGAAGCGGCCACATCGACACGAAACAGGCGATGAGAAACGAGGAATAGAGGATGGCCTTCGTCCGAAGCTCCTTGCGCATGAAGGTCCAGACAAGGGCTCCGACCGCGACCGAGATCGCGAGCCAGAGAAGGAATGGATTCGATGTGAGACTGTCCATGGGGTTTCCTAGTTGGTGGTTGCTTCGCCAGGGTTCTCGAGCGCCGCCACGGCGCTGCGCTGGACGCGGATTTTGGTCTTGTCGGCGATACGGACGTAGACCACCGCTTCTTCAACGCCTTCGATGACCCCGTAGATGCCGGAGGCCAGGATCACCCGATCGCCGGCCTTGAGGGCCTTCAGCAGCTTCTCCTGCTCGGCCTGCTTCTTTCGCGACGGACCGATGACCAGGACGTAGAAGATCCCGAAGACGATGGCCATGGGAAGGAAGGCCTCAAAAAGACTCGGCTGAGGTGCTGTCGCCTGCAAGGTCGCGAAAAAAACGGAGTCCGTATTCATGAGGTTCTTGGTTCTGGTGGAAACGCGCGGTGGTTTTCTTGGGTAGAGCCCGATCGAAACGGCGAGCGAGGGTCGGGTTCGACCCATCACAAACGCGGATCAGGGGCAAAAACCCCGCAGGGTCTCCTCCCGAAACGTTTCAAAGCGGCCCGCGACGATACTCTCCCGCGCCTTTCCGACCAAATCCAGATAGAAGAAGAGATTGTGCAG
>CAYNHK010000374.1:0-2902 GCA_964396875.1 uncultured Acidobacteriota bacterium
AGCAGCCGTAGTCGTGAATCTCGACTCCGGTCGCCCAGGAGATGAGGCGGTTCGCGAAGAACGAAGGAATCTTCTTCGAGAGGGGATCGTGACGGTTCTTCCGCCACCCGCAGACGATGTCGTAACCCTCGCCCTCGTCGAGCTTCCTGACCATGGTGCCGATGTCCGCGGGGTCGTTCTGGAGATCGCCGTCCGAGGTCACGACGACTCGGCCCCTCGCGTGATCGAAGCCGGCGGAAAAGGCCGCGGTCTGACCGAAGTTCCGCCGCAGACGAAGCACTCGAATGGCGGGTTCCGCCTTCGCGATCTCGAGCGCGCGCTTCCCGGTCCCGTCCTTCGAACCGTCATCGACGAGGATGACCTCGTAGCTCCGACCGATCGGGTCGAGCGCCTTCTTGAGTTCGCGGCAGAGGTCGTCGAGATTCTCGACCTCGTTGTAGAGGGGGATGACGACCGAGATCTCGGGCGAGGTCATCCTCTAAAACAGCTTGAGGTTCATGTTGTCGGCCGCGATGTCGGTGAGATCGACGACCGCGGCGGCGCCCACGCCCATGGTGATCGCGATGGTCTCGGAAATCTCCTCACGCGTCGCCCCGTACTTGATGGCCTTCTTGATGTGGCCTTCAATGCAGCCCTGGCACTTGAAGGCCAGGCTCGCCGCGATGGCCACGAACTCCTTGGTCTTGCGGTCGAGGGCGGAGGGTTTGTACGTTTCCTTGTAGAAATGGAAGTACGCCTGCCGGAAACGCGGGTCGACCATGGTGTAGGAAGTGCTGGCCGGCTGGGGGGCTCCGCCATCGTCGTCCGCCGGAAATGGTTGATGGGGGGCTTTCTCGTCGGTCATTGACTGGTCCTTTCGCGAACTGATTCGGGGGCTTTGGGGGCCGCGGTTTCGACTTTAGACGCCGGGGCCTGCCCTTGGGGCGGGGCGACCTCGTCGAGGAGTTTCTTCACCGCGGCCTCGTAGGACTCGCGGGCGTCGCGCCAGGCCCCGCCGTGGCTCTTGCTCTCGGTGATGAGCAAGTGCGATTTCTCTCCGGCGAGCCGGTTCATGGTCTCCGTGATCGCGAACGGGATACGCGCGTCGCCACGGTTCGCCACGAAAAGCGAGGGACGGCCATTCACTTTCGCGGCGGCCGCGGTGACGTCGACGTCCGAAGGATTGAACGCGCCACGTTGCTTGATCCAGAAGAGAACAAGATCCGAGGTCGGCCACTGAGGGACGAGTTTCAGCGCAGGAACGCCGTAGAGTTTGAAACCCCGAAAGAGCCGAAGGTGGTGGCGGACCGTGTTCGGAACCGAGTCGTAGCTGCTGTCCGCGATCAGTCCGGCCACGCGAGCGTCGTCCGCTGCGGCCAGGGTGGCGGTGGCTCCGCCCATCGAAACGCCCCAGAGGACCACCGGCCCGGAAGACTTCGACAGCGCGAAGTCCACGGCGGCCTGGGCGTCGAGCTTCTCTTTGAGTCCGAAGGTCGTGCCGTCTCCACCCGAGTCCCCGTGGTGGCGCAGATCGATGAGGAGGCAATTGAAGCCCCATGTGTGGAGAGGCTCGACTTTCTTCGCCATCTCGATGCGTGTGCGGTTGAGTCCATGGATCATGACCACGGACCCGCGTGGATTCGCGGCGGGAATCCACCATCCGGAGATGGAGACGCCGTCACTCGTCTGGAATTTGACGTCCTCGCGCGGGAGCGTGAAGGAGGTCTTGACGTACTCGGCGTTCTCGCGGTCGGGAAGGCTGAAGCGGCGCCGGGTGGCGAGGCCGCCCAGGGTGTAAGGGACGATGCCGAAGAGGAAGACCAGGACGGCGAGGAACAGGACCGCCAGGATGCGCTTCCACCAGCGGCCACGGCTCTGCCGTTGCGTCGATTTGGATTCCAAGCCTGCGGAGTTTAGCCCGGGGCCCCGCCCCCTGACTTCAGGGCCACTTCGCTACAATCGCGGCCTCGATGTCACGCACCCTTCACGAGTCCGCCTCGAAGCCGGTCGAGGCGCTGCACACGCTTGCCCTGAGCGCGGCGGCGCTTGGACTGCTCGGCGGCCTCGTGGCGCGCCGACCGGTGTGGGTCAACCTGAGCGTTTCCCTCATACTCCTCCTGCCGCCGCTGCGGCTCGCGACCACCGTGGTCTCGGAAGCGCGCGCGCGCCGCTATCTCGTCGCCCTCATGGGCATCCTCGTCCTGGCCTTCCTTCTGCTTTCCCGTCGCATTTCCTGAGCCAACCGAAACTTCAAGAATGTCTACACAGCCCAAGCCCGAAGCACCGGCCCTCCGCTCCCGCAGGATCTTCGTCGAGGGCCCGCGCGGCGTGCGCGTTCCCTTTCGCGAAATCACACCGCATCCGACGCGCGACCGCTTCGGACGCGCCGAGGAGAACGAGACGGTGCGCCTCTACGACGCGAGCGGGCCGTGGGGCGATCCGGCGTTCCGGGGCGACGTGCGCGAGGGCCTTCCCACCTATCGCCGCCACTGGATCCTCGAGCGCAATGACGTGGAGGAGATCGACGGGCGGATGACCCGGCCGGAGGACAACGGATATCGCAACTCCGCCGAAGAACTGGCCCGACTCGAGAAGCTCAAGGCCGAAGGCAAGCTCGAATTCTTTCCGAAGACTCCGCGGCGTGTGTTGCGGGCCAGGCCGGGCGCGCGGGTGACGCAGATGCACTACGCCCGCAAGGGCATCGTCACTCCGGAGATGGAGTTTGTGGCCCTGCGCGAAAACATGGGCCGCGAGGGGGCTTTCGAATCGTCACCCGATCGCAGCAACATCCGCTTCCAGCACAAAGGCCACTCATTCGGCGCGTCCATCCCGCGGCACGTGACCCCGGAATTCGTCCGCGACGAAGTTGCCCGCGGCCGCGCCATCATCCCCAACAACATCAACCACCCCGAGAGCGAGCCGA
>CAYNHK010000375.1:0-2877 GCA_964396875.1 uncultured Acidobacteriota bacterium
CGTATCTCTTCGCGCAGGCGAAGGCTCGCGATCTGTGGCAGAACCCTCTGCTTCCTGCGCATTTCGCGGTGCAGGCGTTCGTGGCCGGGGCTTCCGTGCTCGCTCTGGTGGCGCCCGGGCTCGAGACCATCGCTTCGCTCGTTGCGGGATCGACCGCGCTTCATCTGCTGCTGGTCGTGGGCGACGTCACGCTCACGCACGGCACCGCGCATGCCCGCCTCGCCGCGCACAACATCACGCATGGCGAGTTCCAGCCTTTCTTCGTGGCCGCGTTGGTCCTTTCGCTCGTGGGTGTCGCCACGCCGTGGATCGGCATGTTTGGCGCCGCCTGCGCTCTTTTCGGCCTTCTTGCCTGGGAACACGCCCACGTCCAGGCCGGCCAATCGGTGCCCCTCGCATGACCGCCAAACGACTTCCCATCGACGTCGATCACGGCGCGGTCGACGTCTTCAAGGACGAGACCGTGAGCCGCAAGGAAACCTTCTACCAGGGGCCGAGCGGTTCCGACCTCGCTTCGTTCCCGCCGAAGGAGCGCTGGGACGACTGGGTCGAACTCGACTCGAAGTCGTGGCCGAAGAAAAAGGAGCTGCGGCAGGTTCTCGTTCCCACCACCTGCTTCAACTGCGAGTCGGCGTGCGGTCTGCTTGCGTACATCGACAAGGAGACGCTCGAAGTCCGCAAGTTCGAGGGCAACCCCGAACATCCCGGGTCGCGCGGACGCAACTGCGCCAAGGGGCCGGCGACGCTCAATCAGATTCACGACGTCGATCGCATCCTCTATCCCCTCAAGCGCGTGGGGAAGCGCGGCTCCGGGCGCTTCGAGCGCGTCTCGTGGGACGAGGCGATGAACGACATCGCGGGGCGTATCCGCAAGGCCCTTGTCGACAAGCGGCCGAACGACATCATGTACCACGTCGGCCGGCCCGGCGAGGACGGCTATACGGAGCGCGTTCTTGCGGCGTGGGGTGTGGACGGCCACAACTCGCACACGAACATCTGCTCGTCCGCCGCGCGCGCCGGCTATCAGTTCTGGATGGGTTTCGACCGCCCCAGCCCCGACCACGCCAACGCCGAAGTCATCCTGCTGATCAGCGCCCACCTCGAGTCGGGCCACTACTTCAATCCCCACGCCCAGCGGATCATGGACGGCAAGCAGAACGGCGCCAAGCTGATCGTGATGGACGTGCGTCTCTCCAACACCGCGACGCATGCCGATCACTGGATCGCGCCGTACCCGGGGTCGGAGGCGGCGATTCTCCTCGCCATCGCGAACTTCATCATCAAGCGCAAGCGCTACAACGCCGAGTTCATGCGCAAGTTCTGGAACTGGGAGCAGTACCTCGCCGCGGAGCGGCCCGATCTTCCGCGCACCTTTGAGAGCTTCGAAACCGCCATCGCCGAGGCCTATAGGAGCTACACCTTCGCTTTCGCCGCCTCGGAGTCGGGTGTCGACGAGAAGAAGCTGCGCGAGATCGCCGAGATCGTTTCGAAGGCGGGGACGAAACTCGCCGCGCACAACTGGCGCTCGGCCGCGGCGGGCGCCGAGGGCGGCTGGCAGGTCGCGCGGTGCCTGTTCTTCCTCAACTGCCTGATGGGCGCGGTCGCCTGCGAGGGCGGGACGTATCCCAACACCTGGAACAAGTTCGTCCCCAAGCCGATCTACATGCCGCCGCATCCCAAGACCTGGAACGAACTCACGTGGCCGAAAGAGTTCCCGATGTCGATGTACGAGATGTCGATCCTGCTGCCTCACTTCCTCCGCGAGGGCCGCGGCAAACTCGACGTCTACTTCACGCGCGTCTACAACGCGGTGTGGACGAATCCCGATGGCTTCTCGTGGATCGACCAGATGACGAGGGACGACTCGCCGATCGGTCTGCACGTCGCGTTGACGCCGACGTGGAGCGAGACCGCGTACTTCGCCGACTACATCCTTCCCATGGGTCTCGGCAGCGAACGTCACGACCTGCATTCGTACGAGACCCAGGACGCGCAGTGGATCGGCTTCCGCCAGCCCGTTTTGAAAGAAGCGAAGCGGCGGATGCGGAAGGACACGGGCGTCGACACGCGCGACGTCAATCCCGGCGAGGTCTGGGAAGAGAACGAGATGTGGATCGATCTGTCGTGGCGGATCGATCCCGACGGTTCGATGGGGATCCGCCAGTTCTTCGAATCCAAGAAGGCGCCGGGGACGAAGCTCTCAATCGAGGAGTACTACGACCACATCTTCGAGAACTCCGTGCCGGGGTTGCCCGCCAAGGCGGCGGCCGAGCAGCTTCAGCCTGGCGAGTTCATGCGGCGATATGGCGCCTACGAGATCAAGAGCGGGATCGGCCAGTTGTTCGCGGAGGAAGTGCCCGCGGCCGAGCAGGTGGATGTGGCCCGCGATGCCTTCGGGCGTGTTTTCGCGGCTTCGCCCAAGCCGGACACGTTCAACGTCGCGCCCCAGCCCGTGCCTGATTCCGACGCTTCGGGCCGCCGGCCCATCGGCATCGACGTCGATGGCCGCGTGCTCCGCGGTTTCCCGACACCTTCCGGGAAACTCGAGTTCTACTCGCCGACGCTGAAGGCCTGGGGATATCCCGAAGCCGCGATTCCCGTCTATCTCAAGAGTCACGTCCATCCCGAGAATCTGCTCTCGGATGAGCTGCCTCTGATTCCCACCTTCCGACTTCCGATTCAGATTCACACCCGCAGCGGCAACTCGAAGTGGTTGTCGGAGATCGCGCACTCGAATCCGCTCTGGATTCACACGTCGCACGCCGAGCGCGTGGGCGTCGAGACGGGCGACCTTGTTCGCGTGTCCACGCGCATCGGCTACTTCATCGTGAAGGCGTGGGTGACCGAGGGCATCAAGCCCGGCGTGGTCGCCTGCTC
>CAYNHK010000376.1:0-2827 GCA_964396875.1 uncultured Acidobacteriota bacterium
CGTCGGGCATCAGGTAGCCCTCGGGCGGCGCCCAGAACTTGCAGTTGAAGAACTGCGCCATGGCCTTGCCGAGTTCCTCCTTGGGCACCTTGAAGTCGTCCATGAGGATCTTCGACACATCGACCTGGTTCACCCGGGCCTTGGTGACTGCGGCTTCGATGTCTTTCTCGGAGACGACGCCCTTGTCCACGAGCGCCCCGTACTTGGTGGGCTTCGAGCTGCGGGCGGCGCGATGCTGGTTGTAGAACGCAATGCCGAGGATCTTCGAAAGCTCTTCCGCGGCTTCCTCGTCCTTGGGTCCGAAAAATGCGCCGCCCCGCTTGTTGATGAGCTGAAGGACTCCCAGCAGGTACTTCTCGAAAACGATCGGGCAGGCGAGAACCTGGGTGGTCCGGTATCCCGTGGTCTTGTCCCAGCGGGAGTCGAACTTGAGGTTCGGGTGGAGCTTTCCAAGCTCGGAGGGATCGTAGGCGTTCCGAATGTTGATGGTTTTTCGCGAGAGGGCGGTGAAGCCCGCGATGGACCCGAACGTCTTCGGCACGCGAATTTCCTTCACGTCCGTGCCCGCCTTGAACATGGAGAACAGCTCCTGGTTCTTGGTGTCCAGGGCGAAAATGGTCACTCGGTCGGCATCGACGAGGTCGAGGATCTTGTCCTTCACCTCCACCAGGATGTCCTGGATGCTCGTGGCCGAGTTGAGCGCGTGGGCGATCTCGATCAGCCGCTTCCGGTACGAAACCTCTCGGGACGTATCCTGCGTGCGGGACTGGGACATGAAGCCTTGTGCTCCTTCTTGCTTTCAAAACGGGAACTTGTAGGTGAAGGATAGGCACCCGCCGTATGAGGCGTCAATGCTGGAACGGGCCAGGCGGGCGGGGATGGCCGCCGTTGGTGAACCGGGTTTCCTGGTTGAAGTAAAACAGATTAAATTAGAACTTAATCGTTGAGTTTTTATAGTAACCTCCATGCGATTTTGATCTAAGGAGATCCCCAATGACCCCAGTGCCCCTTCGCGACTTCCTTGAAATTCCCTACGATCAGCTCGAGGAGATGAACCTCGAGGTGAAAGAGGAGCGGCTTGGTCGCGCCTCGGCCTCGAAGATCCGCGACAAGCGCCTCAAGTACCTCAAGGACGAGAAGCGCATCAAGGCGGTGACGGTGTGCTTCACCGACCTCGAGGGCCGGCTGCACATGCTCGACTACGACAAGAAATTCCTGCTCGCCTCGGCCGACAACCTGACCTTCGACGGGTCATCGGTCCGCGGTTTCACCGCCCAGCAGGAGTCGGATCTCCGCCTCGCCATCGACTGGGCGGCCTTCTACTGGCTGCCTTCGGATGTCTTCGGACCGGGCAAGGTCCTGGTTTTTGGCGAAGTCCTCGGACGTGACGGCGAGCCCTACATCGGCGACATGCGCGCAACCCTCAAGAGCTACATGAACAAGCTCTACGAGAAGGACGGCACGGTGTGCCACGCCGCGAACGAAATCGAGGGCTTCCTCTTCAAGGGCCGCGACGCGGAACGCCGGTACCATGAGACCGGGCAGTTCGAATTCATCTCCACGGGGGGCTACTACCATTCGCTCCCCGGCGATGCCCTGCGTCGTTTTATCGATCACGCGGCCGAAGTTCAGCGCGCCATGGGCTTCCAGAACGAAAAGGACCATCCCGAGGTGGCGCCATCGCAGTTCGAGATGAACTACTCGTACACCGAGGCCCTGATCGCTTCCGACCAGGTTCAGCTCTACAAGCTGCTCTGCCGCCAGGTGGCGCAGAACTTCGACATGACCGCGTCGTTCCTTCCCAAGCCGGTGACCGGCGTCAACGGCAACGGGATGCACACGAACCTCTCCGTCAACCGCAAGGGCAAGAACATCTTCTACGACGCCAAGGGCCCGGACATGCTCTCGAAGGCGGGCTGGGACTTCGTCGACCGCATCCTCACGAGCGCCAACGACATCTGCCTGATGCTCAACTCATCGGTCAACGCCTATCGCCGCCTCGACCCCCACTATGAGGCGCCCAACCAGATCAAAGCGTCGGCCAACAACCGCGGCGCCATGATCCGGATCCCTCTCGGGAACGAGCGGTCGAAGCGGGTCGAGGTGCGTTCGGTGGCTCCCGACTCGAATCCTTACATGGCGATCTACGCGATGCTGCGGACGGGTCTTGAAGGGCCGGTCTCGGAGAAGGATGACGATCGCAAGGAGCGCACCCGCTTCCTGCCCGACAACATCTACGACGCCATCCGCCTCTTCAAGGGCAGCGACTACACCCGCAAGCTCATGGGTGAGGACGTGGCCGCCAAGTACGCGGAACTGAAGCTCGCTTCCGCCGAGCGCTGCCCGAAGGCCCTGGGCTCGCTCATCAAGACCGCAGAGATCCAGTTCCACCACGAGGTCACAAACCAGTACCTCTGGAGTAGTTTTTGAAACTGGGGAGGCGGTAACCGGCCCCGCCCCTTTCCTCTACTTCACGTCGGAGGACGGCGGGCGCGGCTTTCGCACGCGGAGTGCGCTGGTGGGGATCCTCGCGACCACTCCGCCGCGGCGGGGACGAAAGTGGCGGTATAGAAACGCGGCCGCGAGCACTGCGATGAGTGCTACCACGGCGTCCTGCCAGCCGACGCTCATACGCCGAGCCCCAGTGCGCGGCCCGTCTGGTGGAGGATCAGCGTGACCACGTAGGCGAGGACCGTCATGTAGGTGAAGAGAAACAGCGGCCACTTCCAGGAGCGCGATTCGCGAGCGACCACGCCCAGCGTGCTCATGCACTGACAGGCGAGGACGAAGAAGACCATGAGACAGACGCCGCTGAGCGGGGTGAGCA
>CAYNHK010000377.1:0-2818 GCA_964396875.1 uncultured Acidobacteriota bacterium
AGGGCGGGAGTCTCGATGGAGATGCCGGCCTTGAGCGCCGAGTGACGGGCGCCGTACATCGCATCGGCGGACGTCTGCATGGCGTTACCCATCACCACCTGCTCGACCTCGGCCGCCGGGACGCCCGACCGTTCGAGCGCCGCGTTGATCGCGTGAGCGCCGAGAGCGTTGGCGTTGATGTCCTTGAAATTGCCGACGTATTCGGCCATCGCCGTACGAGCGCCGCCCAGGATGAAGATGTCTTTGGTCGCTTTGATGGTGGGGCTCCTTGAGGGTGTTTGGGGGCCGTCATTCTACCTTGCGGCCGCTTGACGCCTTCGCGAGCGCGGGCGTAGCGTGCGGACCAAGATGACCTTCATTTCCATCCGTCGCGCATTCATCGTCTGCCTGTTGGCCACGGCCATGGGCTCCGCCTGCACCGCGGGCATCGAACCCACGGTGGTTCCGGTTTTCGTCAGCACATCGGTCCCCGCGACCGCGGACACCGTGTTCGTGGCCTCAGACGCCTGGTCCACCCGTCCGGGAGGCACTTTCGAACTCTTCTCGGTTGGCGGAGGGACGCAGGCCACTCGCCTGACTTTCTGCACGGGCTGTCAGGCCATCAGCGCCACACCCTCGCTCGACCGGACCCGCGTCGCCCTTCGCCGGGTCGATGCCGACACCAACCAGGACACGCGGCTCGACGAGGCTGACCGGGTGACTCTGCTCATCGTGGACCTGGCTCGCCAGATCGAAGGACCGTTTCTCCCGAACGGCTGGAGCACGAGCAGTGTCGACTGGGCCTCGGACGGAAGCTTCCTGGTCCACACCTCCTCTTCCGACGGCAGCGGCGACGATCTGTATCAGATCGACTCGAACGCCCTCAACAATCAGCGGATCCTGACCACGCCCGGCGTTCGCGAACGCGGCGCGCGACTGAACGCGGCCATCACCCGCGTGGTGTACGAGCGAATCGACGGCCTCGGCGCCGGGAAGAGCGAGATCTGGGTTTTCGGCGCGAGTGCAAACCAGGTGAAACTCACCGACAGCGGAATCACCGGCGAACTCCTGCCGGGCACGCTCTACCTCGTGGGCTCGGACGCAGGGCCCGACTACTCGCCCGACGCCGCCACCGTGGTCTTCCGCCGCCTCACCTCCACCGCGGTCCCGGGCGGGGCCTGGGACATCCTCACCGTTCCCGCGACCGGAGGAGCGCCCACCGTCCTGGTCTCGGGGCCGCAGTTCCGTTCCGCGCCGGATTGGAGCAAGGACGGCATCGTCTTCTCTGAAACCAACGCGGCCGGCGGAACCGACATCGTCGTGATCGATCCTTCGACCCGCGCGCGCCGCGTCCTTCAGTCGTTCGGCGCGGGCTACAAGGCTGGCGCGCCCCGGTGGATAGCGGGGATAGCCGGTTAGGTTCGTCTACTTCCCGAACATCTCGGGCTCGTAGGCGACGATCTTCCCCATCACCGCCGACGCGGCGACGGTGAGAGGCGAGGCGAGATACAGGGCGCCCGGGCCGGAACGATTCTGGTAGTTCCGGTTGATCGCCGATACCGTCACCTGCTGCTTGTTCTCGGAGATTCCCGGACCGCAGCCGATACACGCGCCGCAGCCGGGCTTGATGACCTTCACCCCGGTCTTCGCGAAGACGTCGAGGTAGCCCTTCGCGGTGGCATAGGCTTCAACGGACTCGGAACCAAACTGGATGAAGAAGTTCACGTCAGGCGCCACGCGCTTACCTGCGGCCAGAGCCTGGCTCATTACCCGCGCGTACATGTCGAGGTCCTCTTCCTTGCCCGCGGTGCACGACCCGCCGTAGGCGATGTCGATTCGCACATCGCCGATCTCTCGGATCAGCGCGCCATTGGTGGGGTCGGAGGAGATGCCTTTCGCGGCGTCGCCCGGCGTCGCGACCATCGGCTCGATGGACGAGAGATCGACGATGTGAACGCCGCCGCCGTACTCGGCGCCTTTGTCCGGAGCCACGAGCTGGGAACGCAGCCGGGCATCATCGACGCCCGGACGATGGGCGACGATCCACTCGACCGTGCTCTCATCGCCCTCGAAAACACCGGCTTTGGCCGCGCATTCGGTCGCCATGTTCGCCATCGTCGCGCGTTCGTCGGGTGAGAGTGCGGCAAGGCCCGGGCCGCCGAACTCCATCACGAGGTCGAGCGTTTTCCCAGGCTTCGCGTACTCCTTCAGGATGAAGAGCATCACGTCTTTTGCGGTGACGCCCGGCCGAAGCGCGCCGGTGAGTTCGAACCGAATCGACCCCGGGGTTTCGATGAACGTGATTCCCGAGTACACGAGCGCCGCGTATTCGGTGGCGCCCACACCGTAGGCGAGCGAGTTGAGCGAACCGCCCATGCAGGTGTGCGAGTCGGTGGCCTGGATGAAGTCACCCGGCTCGATCATCTTCTCGCGGGCCACGGTGTGACAGATGCCCGGCGAAACTCCGTCTTTCGCGAGGAACGCGCGAACCCCGGTCGCGGCCTGGAAGGCGCGCTGGCGTTCGCTTTGCTCGATCAGCTTTGGCCGGAACTTCGCGTAGGTCGGCATCTCCTGCGCGTAGAGCATGTGGTCTTCGAACACCGCGAACTTCGACGGATTCTTGAGCTTGTATCCCTCGCCGTATTCCTCGGTGAGGAAGTAGTGCACCTGGGCGGAGGTGAAGTCATGCGAGAAACCACCGTCGACATTCACCGCCACCGCGTCGCCCGGCTTGATGGCCGCGGGCTTGGCGGGTGTCGCGATCCGCGAGTGCAGGATCTTCTCGGCGATGGTCATCGGACGCGCCGGAGTCGTCGGCAGCGGGAGCTGCGCCTCGCCC
>CAYNHK010000378.1:0-2803 GCA_964396875.1 uncultured Acidobacteriota bacterium
GCAGCTTCTCGAGGCTCATACCATCCACGAACTCCATCGCCAGGAAAGCGGCCTCCGCCGCGTCCTCGACGTCGTAGATCGCGACAATGTTCGGGTGGTTGAACTTCGCCACCGTGACCGCCTCGCGGAGGAGGACTTGACGCTGCTCGATCACGTCGACGCTGGCCCGGCTGTCGCCGCCTATATGTACGGTCTTGATCGCGACCGGGCGTTCGAGTTTGGGGTCCCAGCCGCGGAACACCGAGCCCATCCCGCCGGTGCCGAGGATGTCGAGCACGAGGTAGCGTGAAAGGAAGATCTTGCCGATGGCCTCGCGGTCCATGGTCTGGCGGTGCGCGGTCGCAAAGGCTTCCTTGAGCCGCGAGATCTCGTTGCCTCCGGTCGCGACCTTGTCGCGCCGCTTCGCCACCTTCCATTGCGACTTCGCGATCTCGTCGATGGGCCGGATGATCGCGTAGTAGCCGAGGGCGGAAAAAACGCCGGTCAGAAGCACCGCCGCGAACACCGCGATCATGCCGGTTTGCCGCATTTCCGTGGCCACCGCCTCCGCGCTGGTGGCGGGTTGAATCGAAGCCACGAACCAGGGCGCGGCCTGAACCCGGCTGTGGGCCCCGGCGATCACGGGATCGTCGTCGTCGTAGCGGGCGGCCCCCGACGTGGTGCGGCCGCGTCCGGCGCGCAGCAGGGCCTTGGGAAAACGCGCGGCAGAGTCGGACACGTTCGACGAAGCGATCATCTTCTCGTTGACGTCGAAGAGACCGATGATGGCGTCGCGCCCGATCTCCTCGGCCTTCAAGAGCTCGGAAAGCTCCGAACCGTCGATCATGAGTCGGAGTTCGCCCTGGCCTTCGTCGAGCTGAGTGGCGATGCGGATCCAGATCCGGTCCCCCGGCACCACCGAGACGGGCTCCGAGGTGGGTGCGGCGAGGGCGGGGTCCACGATCTCCGCGAAGCCGTTTCGCGTGGCTCCGCCCACCTCGATGCCGGTCGCATTCACCACCACCGCGCCCTTGATCGCGGGATCGGCCTGCAGGAGGCCGGCGATCATCTCCGCCACCTGATTGCGGCTCGCCTGGAGCATGAACGGGTTCGAAGAGAGGGTTTGCGCGGAGATCCGCAGGGACCGGATCCAGGCATCCACCCGCGCCGCCGTGGTCCGCGCGGTCACCGAATGCGTCCTGAGGATCTGGTCGGTGACGGAATCGCGGGTGAGGTTCACGAGCCAGGGGATGATGATGAGCGGAATCAGGCTGACCGCGCCGAGGACGAGGATGAATCGCCCGAGCAGGCCGGTGCGGAGAAGCCGCCCGAAGCGTTGGACCTTCTTCGCGAGCGATGTCGCCTGCTTCGCCCGGAGCTTCAACGCGCGGTGGGCGTCTTGCGGACGCAGGCCCCCACGGCGGCCACGGGGTCCAGAGCGTCCTTGCCCTCGAAGATGGCGGTGATCAGGCCGGCTTCATCGATGATGAAGGTGGTTCGATTCGCCCACAGCGCCGCCTTCACGCGATACGCGGAGGCCGTGCGCCCCGACTTGTCCGCGAGGAGGGGGAACGTCAGTTTGAGACTCTCGGCGAACTTCTTCTGGGTCTCGAGGTCGTCCATCGAGATGCCGAGAACCTGGGCGCCCGCTTCGTCGAAGGCCCTTTGCTGATCGCGGAAACCCGACATCTCCTTCGTACATCCGCCGGTAAACGCTTTCGGGAAGAAGGCGAGGACGACTTTCTTCTTTCCCTTGAAATCGGCGAGCTGAATGGTCTTCCCGTTCGAGGCGGCGAGGGAAAACGCGGGCGCGGGCGCCCCGACCTTGAGTTTCTCGGCCGGCTCGCTTTGGGGGAGAAGGAGGGCCAGGGCCAAGGCGAGCATCATGGGAAGAGTCTGAAGCTAACACGAAAACCGCGCGCCTCCCCTTGACCGCTCTCTCTTGACACGAGCGAGCGGAACCGCCTAAAAACTCTCTCGACCAAGGTGGAGACATGAACGACAAGCCGCGATCGAGATCCGAAGAGCTGCACGAGTTGCTGAGCGATCTCGGCCGCTGCGTCCAGGAAGCGGTCACCGGCTCAGCCGAGGTCAACGCGGCCCTCGACCGGATCCGCGAACGCGGCTACGAGCCGTCCTTCGTGGTCGAGACGAGCGTGGCTTCGGCGAGCGGATCCCCGGGCGATGGCGATCCCGGCATCGAGATGAGCGTGGGCGTACACCGCAGCCCCGACCCCGTCGAAGCCACGATGACCCCTCTCGACAAGAAGTTCCTGAGGTCCCTGAAGATCAGCGTGGAGTAACTACCAAGCCCATTGGACCGGTCGTCATTGTGAGGAGCCATTTCGTCCGCATGGCGACGAAGCAACCCCGTCCTCCAGCTACCAACCCGTTGCCGCCGCGACGACCCGCGATTGTGAGCCCGCGCTCGGTGGGTAGCTACGGACGATGGGCCTTGGCTCGCCCTCACATTCGCGGACCGCATGGCGTTCATCCATGTGATGGAGCGAAGCTGCCGCTTCGCCAAGCTCTGGGAGGAGACCTGCGGCCCGCTCGTTCAGGCGAGGCCCATCGCCCTTCGCAACTCAGGGTCCCGCGACACTTGGAGGCTCTCGATCTCGCGACATCGCGAGTGACGCGACGGCCTGGTGACGGGAACTCGCGCGCGAGCCTCGCGAGCGGAGGCCAGAGCACCGTTCCTGAACGCAGGGGGTCGCAAGCCTCCTCTGAAGCGAAGCGGAACGGCCAGCTCCGCTCCATTCATTGAAGACGACCTGCGGCCCCCGGATGTGAAGGAACGCCCGGGTGCTCTGGCCGCAGCCTC
>CAYNHK010000379.1:0-2796 GCA_964396875.1 uncultured Acidobacteriota bacterium
GATCACGACAAGATGTTCGCCGCGGATCGTTTTGTGGTCGAGGACGTTCTCGTGAACACGATCTACGCGGAGAACGAGCGTGTCCTCGCCGAGTTGCACGAAGAAGCGGGCGACACCACCGCCGCCGCACAGATGCGGGCGCGGGCCGCGAAATCCTCGGCTTCGCTTTTCGACAAGTGCTACGACAAGACGACCGGCCTCTTCTACGATCTTGCCGGAAAGAAGGAAGAGCAGCTGCGAGTCAGCACCGTCACCTCTCTGATGCCGATCCTCCTGCCCGACCTTCCGCGCGAAATGGTGGACTCGCTCGTGAAGCACATCGCAGATCCGCACGAATACGCGGCGGCGTACCCGGTCCCCTCGACAGCGCTCAACGAGCCCCTCTATCTAAAGCCCTCGGACGGCCGCCCGGAGCACGATTCAAAGCTCCTCTGGCGCGGCCCGTCGTGGATCAACACCAACTGGTACATCGCCCGCGGCCTGCGCCGCCATGGCCGGGTAGACCTCGCTCGCACAATCGAGGATCGCTCAGCCGCGCTGATCGAACAGCACGGCTTCCGCGAGTACTACGATCCCTACACCGGCGAAGGTTTCGGAGCCCACGCCTTCTCCTGGACCGCACTAGTCCTCAACATGCTCGCCGATCACGAGGAAGTGGCGTGAGATCAAACACCGTCCCGAACCACCGGGCCGACGGCGGATCGTCCATTGCAACCCGCCGTCGTTGCGAGGAGCCCTCAAACGCCAAGCGACGAAGCAATCCCCTGTTGATTGCTACCAGGCTCGTTCCCCTCGCCATCCTGGTGGTCACGAACTCTGTCGCTGCCCAGGACTCCACCCCCCGCGTCATCAAAGCCCACTACACCGCAAAGGATCAGCAGGTCCTTCGCTATGTGAACGTCCCCTTCGATGTCCCCGCGGGCACAACCCGAGTGGAGATCGATCTCAAGTACGACAAGGCGAACGGCGAGAACGTTGTGGATCTGGGTCTCCTCGAACCCGGTTCCCTCGCTCTCGGGACTTCGGCCTTCCGCGGCTGGACCGGTGGGGAGCGCAGCACGATTTTCGTGAGCGCCGTCGATGCCACGCCCGGCTACTGGCCCGGACCGATCCAGGCGGGCAAGTGGCACGTGGGCCTCGGGCTATACAAGGTCGGCGTCAAAGGCGTGGATGTCGAAGTCACAGTGCGGACATCGTCCGACCCCGTGACCGCGGTGATGCCCTCCCTGCCCGCACGTCCGAACGAGCCGATCCGCGCCGGGGCCCGGTGGTACTCGGGCGCGCTGCATGCGCACACCCACAACAGCGATGGCGCGCTCTCAGCACAGGCGCTCGCCGCTCGGGCGCGCGCTGAAGGTCTCGACTTCATCGCCATCACCGATCACAACAACACCGCTTCCCAGCGCGAAGCCATCGACGTTCCCGGTCTTCTCACCATCGTGGGGGAAGAAGTCACGACGCCGGGCGGCCACATGAACGTATGGGGTCTCGGCGGCATGCGCGACTTCGTGGATTTCCGGGTCTTGCCCGGCGATCCCGCCATCATCGATCTCGTGAAGGCGGTCGCTTCGCGGGGGGCACTGGTCGGGATCAATCATCCCTACTCCTCGTGCGTCGCCTGCTCGTGGACTCACGCTGTTCCCGTGGGCATCGGTACGATCGAGATCAGCGGCCGCGAACCCGAGGAGATGCCGCGCGCGGTGGCGTTGTGGGACATGCTCCTGCGGCAGGGTCGCCGCATCACCGCCATCGGGGTGAGCGACTGGCACCGGGGCGAGACGCCACTCGGCTCGGCGAGCGTTCGCGTCTGGGCAAGCGAACTTTCGACCCGCGCCATCCTCGACTCGATCCGCGAAGGCCGCGTGGTTGTGATGATCGATGGAACGACACCACCTCCGGATGTGGCCGTGAGCTCGGGCGCCAGGCAGGCGAGCGTCGGCGACACCCTGGCCCTCAGTCCCGGCGATGCTTTTGGGGTCGCGCTGGTTGCGGATGCGCCGCTTTATCAGGGCGCTCGCGCGGAACTGTTCTGGAACGGCGAGCGGATCGCCACCGCACCGCTGGTCGATGGCAAGGTGGCGTTCGACAGATTCGCCTCGACGAGCGGCTACCTTCGCGTTCACGTCCTCGCCGCCTCCGGCGCGCCGCTCGTCGTTACCAACCCGATCTGGATCCGGACGTCGACGCGCTGATGCTCCTTCGCGTCGTCGCGGTCCTTCTGATTCTCGCGGCTACCACCAGCCGCGCGCAGAGCGACGATCTGGTGACCCCCATCCGCATCGGCCGTGCCGACGCGCCGCTCGTGATCTCGATGTGGGCTCAGCAGGAGTATTCGCATCTGGCGGCGCGGGAGGACCAGGCCGCGATGTTCCACCAGATCTTCCGCGACTGGGCGATCGCCCACCCCGACATCCGCGTCGACATCTCGGCCATGCCCGCTCTGGAACTTCACAAGGCGAAGCTCATGATGGCGGCGGCGAATGGCCGGCTTCCGGACGTCGCGTCGATCGACAGTTTCTGGGTGCCGCTGTTCATGGCGGGAAAACACATCCAGCCTCTCGACCCCTTCTGGCCAAAGGAGGACCGTGATGACTTTCTGCCCTTCACCATCGACACGCTCTCGGATGCCGCGGGCCACGTCTACGGCATGTGGCACGGGACCGACTGCCGCGTCCTCTACTACCGCAAGGACCTCGTGCCAGTGCCGCCGAAGACGTGGGATGAGCTCATCACGGTGGCGAGCCGGATCACGAAGGAGAAGAAGATCTCCGGGTACCTCTTCAACGCCGGAAGGTG
>CAYNHK010000380.1:0-2782 GCA_964396875.1 uncultured Acidobacteriota bacterium
GGGCACACCGTCGCGCACATGGGCTTCTTCCCCACCGAGGTGCGGTCGTAGCACATGTCGCACTTCATCATCTGCTCCTGTCGCACCATCACCTTCGGGATGCCGAAGGGACAGGCGAGAACGCAGTTCGAACAGGCGATGCAACGCGGTTTCAGGGACGACTGCACGATGCCGTCGTCCGTCTTCTTGATCGCGTCGGCCGGGCAGACCTGGGCGCAGGTCGGATCATCGCAGTGCATGCAGACGAAGGGCACGGTGGCCGTGGTCTGGCGGCGATCGATGAAGTCGAGGTGGATCATCGACTCGCCCCGGTGATTGTCACACTCGGCGCAGGCGTTGACGCACGCTTCGCAGCCGATGCAGCGCGAGGGGTCGATGAAGAACTGACGGCCGAACACTATTGGATGACCCTCAGTTCGCGCTTCGGAGCGTGTTGCGATCGCCCCGGCGCCTTCGCGGTTTTCGACCAGCCGGACGGGGCCACCGTCTTCTCGATCCGGCACGCGGAGACCTTGAACTCCGGAATCTTGCTGCGCGGATCGAGGGTTCGATGGGTCAGCTGGTTGGCGCTCTTGAGGCCGGCCCAGTGATAGGGAATGAAGACGGTGTCGGGCCGGATCGTCTTCACCACCAGCGCCTGGATGGTCATCTCATGGCGCTTCGTCGTGACCTTGACCCAGTCCTCGTTCGCGATGCCATGGGCCTCGGCGAGCCGGGGATGAATTTCAAGCCTCGGCTCGGGATACTGATCGACAAGGGCTCCGATGCGTCGGGTCTGGGTGCCCGAGAGGTACTGGGACACCACGCGGCCGGTGGTGAGGTAGATCGGGTGTTCCTCCGTCACCGGATCGCCGCTCACCCGGTATTCAGCGACAATGAACCTCGCCTTGCCGTCCTTGTGGAAGAACTCCCCCCCCTCGAAAAGACGCGGCGTGCCCGGATGGTCCTCGGTCGGACAGGGCCAGAAGACGCCCATATTGCTGTCGATCTTTTCGTACGTAATGCCGTAGTAATCGGCGGGGCCTCCGCGCGACGCCTGGCGCAGCTCGTCGTAGATCTCGCGCGGGGAGTTGTAAGGGAAGAACTTCTCCTTGCCCAGCCGCCTCGCGAGGTCACAGTAGATGGCCCAGTCGTTGCGCGCGCCTTCGGGCGGCGTCACGGCCTGCTGGATGTGGACGACCCGGCCCTCGGCGGTGCAGGTGATGCCTTCCTCTTCCTCCTGGAGGCTGCCCGCGAGCACCACGTCGGCATGATGCGCGGTTTCGGAGAGGAAGAAGTCGACCACGCCGAAGAACTCGAGCTTCTCGAGCGCTTCGCGGATGTAGGTCGAGTCGGGCAGAGAGACGAGCGGATTGAAGCAGATGGAGAGCAGTCCCTTGATCTCGCCGCGATGGATCGCCTCCATGATCTCCATGGCGGAAAGGCCGGCTTGAGGCATCTCCTCCGGTGTGATGCCCCAGACTTTCGCGACGTGTTCGCGCGCGGCCGGGTCGGAGATCGAACGCTGGCCGGGAAGCTGGTCGCATTTCTGGCCATGCTCGCGCCCGCCCTGGCCGTTGCCTTGGCCGGTGATCATCATGCAACCGGCGCCCTCGCGGGCGATGTTCCCGGTGGCGAGGCAGAGGTTGATGAGGGACAGGACGTTCTCGACGCCCTTCGACTGATGTTCGATGCCGCGGGCGTGAAGAGCGATGGCCCGCTCGGCGCCGCCGAAGAGTCGTGCTGCCCTCTCGATGGCCTCGGGCGGCACGCCGGTCAACTCGGCGGTCTGGCGCGGATTCCACTCCCGGACCGAGCCCTCCACGTCCTCGAAACCCACGGTGTGATCGGCGATGAACTGGGGTTCGGTCAGACCGTCGCGGATGACCACGTGAAGCAGGCCCATCATCAGGGCCACGTCGGTGCCCGGCCGCACCGGCAGGTAAAGATCGGCATTGCGCGTGATCGGGGTCATGCGCGGATCGATCACGATCAGCTTGCCCCCATTGTCACGCATCCGCCAGAGGTAGTCGGTGGTGATGGGCGCGCATTCGGCGACGTTCGCGCCGGTGACGAGGACCACCTGGGCCTTGGGTATGTCGCTCCAAGGGTTGGGTGAGCGATCGACGCCAAACGCCATCTTGTAGGCGGTTCCCGCGGAGACCATGCAGAGACGGCCGTTGTAGTCGATGTGCCGCGTGCCCAGCGCCACCCGAGCGAACTTGCCGAGGAGATAACTCTTTTCGCTGGTGAGCGAAGCTCCCCCGTAGATCGCGACCGCATCCTTGCCGTGCTTTTCCTGAATCGCGCGGAGACTCTGCGCGGTGAAGTCGAGCGCTTCATCCCACGCAGCGGTGCGAAAATCGCCGTTCGGCGCGCGCATCAGCGGGCCGAGCAACCGATCGGGATGCTCGTTCTGCATGTAGCGCTTGACGCCCTTGGGGCACAGCTTGCCCTCGTTGAACGGGAATTCGTCCCAGGGCTCGAAGCCCACCACGCGGTTGTCACGGACCTTCAGCTGGATGCCGCACTGCTGGCCGCAGAAGCAGCAATGCGTCTTGACCAGACGATCGGGGGGCGCCTCCGATCCCTTCTGCCAGCCACCCGAAGGCACGTAGTTCGGATTCGGCCCGTACCGCTCGACGAGCGACTCGGGGTGTAGCGGGGCCTTAGCCAAGGCTCTCCTCCTTCAGGCGCATCTGGGCGCGGGCGATCGTCTTCCTCTTGCACGGAGGACAGATCTCCTGCCAGGTGCGCGCCGGACCGCTCATCGCGTAGTTGAAACCAAGTTCGGGCAGCGCGG
>CAYNHK010000381.1:0-2782 GCA_964396875.1 uncultured Acidobacteriota bacterium
ACTACCTCCGCCCTGACGGCAAGAGCCAGGTGACGGTCGAGTACGACGGCGGCAAAGTGAAGCGCATCGACGCGGTGGTCATCTCGACCCAGCACGATGACCGGGTGAAGACCGAGGCCCTTCGCGACGACATCCTCAAGAAAGTCATTCTCCCGACCCTTCCGGCGAATCTCCTCGACGACAAGACCAAGTTCCACATCAACCCCACCGGCCGTTTCGTGGTCGGCGGACCCCAGGGTGATGCCGGCCTGACCGGCCGCAAGATCATCGTCGATACCTATGGAGGTGCGGCGCCCCACGGCGGCGGCGCTTTCTCCGGCAAGGATCCGACCAAGGTCGATCGTTCGGCCTGCTACATGGCCCGCTACATCGCGAAGAACATCGTGGCCGCGGGCCTCGCCGAGCGTTGCCTCGTGCAGGTCGCGTACGCGATCGGCGTGGCCGAGCCCGTCTCGGTGATGTGCGATACCGAAGGCACCGGCAAGGTCGATGAGTTGAAGCTGGTGGACGCCGTCCGTCAGATCTTCAAGCTGACCCCTGCGGGCCTCATCGAACAGTTGAACCTGCGTCGGCCGATCTATCGGCAGACGGCGGCGTTCGGTCACTTCGGCCGGACCGAGCCCGACTTCACGTGGGAGAAGACCGACAAGGCCGACCAGCTGAAGGCGCTGCTCAAGTAGGTGAGCACCGACGGGGCGGGCGCGGCCCCGGTGAGACGAGGGCGAAGCAAGCGGATCTGGGCGATCCGCGTCGCCGCAGCGGTCGGAGTCTTGATCTGGGTCCGGGCCTTTCTGGCCGGACCCGCTTCGGTTGCTTCGATACCCATCGCAGAGGGGCCGAGGCACCGGGCTTCGGGCGTCGTTCACGTTCATACGAATCTCTCCGACGGGCGCGGCACGCCTGCGGAGGTCGTCGCGGCGGCTCGCCGGGCGGGGGCTGACTTCATCGTGGTCACCGACCACAATCGGGTGGATCCTGAGGAGTTCGATCGGGTCACGCAGCCGGGGAACCCGCTGGTGATCGTGGGATCCGAGGTCTCGACCGAAGCCGGCCACATGCTGGCCATCGGAATCCGGGCGCCGACCTTCAAGTTCTCGGGCACCTTGCGCGAAGTTCTTGACGATGTACGCCACCTCGGCGGCTGCGCCTTCACGGCCCATCCGACATCGCCGCGTGGCGAGACGCGCTTCACCCGGGAGGATGAGCCCGGGCGGTGGGGTGTCGAAGTCGTGAACGGCGACACCGCGTGGCGTGAGGCTTCGCCGATGGCGTTGGCTCTGGCTGCGTGGACCTACCCCGTCAATCCTCGCTTTGCGCTCGCCCGAACCCTCGACACTTTTGAGACCGAGCGCGCGTTATGGGACCGGATCCTCGCACGTCGATTCGCCCCGGCGGTGGGCGGCGCGGACGCGCACGGACGTATCCCCGTGACCCGCACGTCGAGCGTCCCGCTGCCGTCATACGAGGCCCTGTTCGGCCTGGTGCGCACGGTGGTGCATCTGGATGAGCCGCTTCCACCCAATCGGTCTGCGGCCCGGGCCGCGGTTACGAAAGCACTGTGCACGGGAAGCAGCGTTATCGCGATTCCGTCTCTCGCTGATCCCAAGGGCTTCTCATTCGTCGCCCGAGGCGCGGACGGGGCGGCCGTCGGACCCGGAGCCTTGCTCCGCTTCGCTCCGGGGATCACGCTCCGCGGGGGTGGCGCGGTCCCGTTGGGAACAACCCTTCGACTTATCGAGGGCGGAAGGGTGATCGCAACGGCCACGGACGCGCTCGACGTTCCGGTCTCGAGCCCGGGCGTCTACCGTGTCGAGGCCTACGCGCCTGGCGCCACGACACCGTGGATCCTTTCCAACCCGATCTCGATCCTGACCGCGGAGGTCGAGTTGGCCCGCGCCGAGGCGGCGCGCCCGTTCCATGAGCCGCAGGTGGAAGGCACGGAGTCGATCGATGAGTTCGACGGGGCCACCACATTCGCGGGCGAGCATGACCCCGGCTCCTCGGTGGAGACGCCGATTGTCGACCACGCGGGCGGACGGGGAAGAGGGGGAGCGGCCCTCCTCGCCTTCCGCCTCAACGCGACGCCGAAGCCCCCGGTGTGGTGCGCTCTCGTCGACCGAACGAAACGGGACCTCTCGGCCCGCAAGGGGATCTCCTTCTGGCTCAGGGCCGACGGTGAGTATCGGGTCTGGTTTCAGATTCGCGACTTGAACCCTTCATCCGCGGATGAAGGCACGGAGGCCTGGTTCGCGTCGGTGCGGACCTCACCCGCGTGGACGCTTCACAACATTCCCTTCTCTTCGCTGCGCAGCATCAACCGCACGACCGATGGCTCGTTCGACCCGAGCCGCATCGCGCACATGGTGTTCGTGATCGATCATGGCGCCATGGCGTTTGGAAGCAGCGGCAAAATCTGGATCGACGACCTCAAGGCGTATTAGGGACGGGGGGCCGCGGTTTTCGGCTTGCGCGCGAGCGTCCGGTAATACTCCTCGACCATCGCCCGGTATCCGGGAGGAAGTTCCTCGGAGCCCGAGAGCTGGAGTTCGGGACGCTGTCCGTCGGTTTCGCGGCGCAAAACGTACTCGAGCATCTTGATGTCGTCGGCCACCTGACCCGCGAGTTCCGCGAGGCCGAGGGGATCCTTCATGTTTCGGTCGGAGGCCAGGCCCTGGAGTCTGCGGGCGAGTGCCGCGGCCTGCGGTGACGAAATGCCGCTCTGTTCGAGGGCGCGACGGAACGCCTCGGCGTCACGCGCGCGCTCCGTGATCTCTCGGCGCAG
>CAYNHK010000382.1:0-2764 GCA_964396875.1 uncultured Acidobacteriota bacterium
GGCCGAAGTTCCTCCGTTGATCACCTCGGCACGGCACCCCGCGGCGTTGAGCCGTCCCTCCAGGCGCTGCGTGATGGTCTGCGAGAGATCGACGGTATACCCTTCGATGAACGAGTCGCCGAGGGCCAGGACCCGGAACGTTCCCGGTGAAGGCTCGACCGGACGTTCGGGATCGCGCAGCCCCTGCGAATTGATCTTGACCTCAACCGTGTACTCGCGGCGTTTGTACACTGCGGTGGCGTTCTTCTTCTTCCGCCAGCCGAGGGCCGGGTCGTACTCCTTGTAGAGCGAGTCTTCACGCCCTTCCTTGCCGCCCTGCTGTCGGGAACGCAGGATCCGGGCCGTGATCTCGAGCAGGCTCGAGACGACGAGAAACGAAAGGCCCATGAGAACGAGTCGGAACATCCACTCGCGCGAACGTGAGGCCTTGGCCGGCATAGACGCCCGAGCTTAGAGCGAAGATCGCCTTCGGGTGAGGCGGAGGAAATTCTGAAGCAGCCGCGAACCCTCCGGCGTGAGAACCGACTCGGGATGGAACTGGACCCCGTGCAGAGGGCGCTCCTCATGAGAGAGCCCCATGACCGTGCCGTCCTGCGTCCAGGCGCTCACCCGCAATTCGGGCGGCAGCGTCGCCCGGTCGGCCACGAGGGAGTGATAGCGGCCGGCCTCAAACCGCGAAGACAATCCCTCGAAGAGGCCACGACCGTCGTGTTCGACCGCAGACGCTTTCCCGTGGCGCGGTTCACGCGCCCTCACCACGCGGCCCCCGAAAGCCGTTGCGATCGCCTGATGCCCGAGGCAGACGCCCAGCGTCGGAATCGTCGTCGAGAGTTCGCGGATCGCGTCGATGGTGATCCCCGCGCTCTCCGGGCGTCCGGGTCCGGGAGAAAGCACCAGACCATCGGGCCAAAGCGCTTTCAAGGCGGGCACGTCGATCGCGTCATTGCGGAAGACACGGATCGTCTCGCCCAGCGAACCAAGCGCCTGGACGATGTTGTAGACGAACGAGTCGAAGTTATCAATCACCGCGATCACGAAGCTGACTCCAGGGCTGACGCACGGCATTGTTCCAGAGCGCGCACGAGGGCCGAGGCCTTGTGGCGCGTCTCCTCGTACTCGCGGGCCGGATCGGAATCGGCGACGACACCGGCGCCAGCCTGCAGGAGCGCGCGGCCGCGATGAACGACGATCGTGCGTATGGCGAGGCACAAGTCCATGCGTCGGGCGGGATCGATGTAGCCGATGGCGCCTCCATAGAGACCTCGGCGCACCGGCTCCAGCGCGTCGATGATCTCCATGGCCCGAACCTTGGGCGCGCCCGTGACCGTGCCCGCGGGGAACGTCGCGCGAAGGAGATCGAGGGCGTCGTGTTCGCCCCGCAGATCGCCCAGAACTTCCGAAACGATGTGCATCACCCGCGCGTGTCGCTCGATGTCGAACTGCCGGGTCACCTTCACCGACCCGAATTCGCACACGCGCCCCAGGTCGTTCCGCGCAAGGTCGACCAGCATCACATGTTCCGCGAGTTCCTTGGCGTCCTCGAGCAGCTCGCGCGCATGGGCGTCATCGATCTCCGGTGATGAGCCGCGCGGCCGCGTGCCCGCCAGCGGCCGGGTCATCGCGCGCCGGCCGTCGAGACTCACCAGGACCTCGGGCGATGAGCCGAGAACGGCATGCTCGGTCCCGAGCTTGAGGAAGTACATGTAGGGCGAGGGATTGGTCTCACGCAGGATGCGGTACAGGTCCAGGGGATCGCGATCGAAATCCGCCTCGAACCTCTGAGAGAGCACGCCTTGAAAGATGTCGCCCGCGCGAATGTGTTCGAGCATTGTTTCGACACCGGCCATGAACGCGGGTGGCGACGTGCGCGAGTGGAGCGGAACAGTGCGGCCCGCGCCGGCGCCAGCCGATGGCGAAGTCGCGACATCCACTCCTTGAAGCTGCGCTCGTATGGCTGTGGCACGCGAGAGACCGCCCTCGCCATGCACCACGATGTCGGTGACACCGAGCGCGTGATCCACAACGACGATCTCGGAAGGGACCAGGAAGACGCTGTCGGGCACGCCTTCGGGATCCGGAGGTGACGCGGGCAGGCGTTCGAACCGGCGAACCACGTCATAGCCGAGGTAGCCGATCACTCCGGACGAAAACGGAGGAAGGTCGGGAAGCGCTTCAGACTGCGCCAGGACGGAGCGGAGCGACTCCAGAAAATCCCGAGCGTCGAGAAGAGTTTCGCCGGTCGCGGTGTGTTCGATCGTGATCTCCGAGGGCGAACTGCGATGGATCTGGCTGGGACGTCCGCCAAAGAAGGAGAAACGATTGCGACCCGCCTCTCCCAACGATTCACAGAGGAAGGCGTACGGCTCAGTCGCATAGAGGTGCCTGAAACCCTCGAGCGCGTTCGACGCGGTATCGAGGCGCAGATGGGCGGCGTTCATGCGACCAGCGCCGGCTCCGGCTCGGCTTCGGGCACGTACCGTTCGAGGCCCCGCATCATTTCCCCGAAGAGCTGGAGGTTCAGGGATTGACGCCCGTCCGAAAGCGCCTTGTCGGGATACGGATGGACCTCGACAATCACGCCGTCGGCGCCCGCGGCGAACGCGGCCCGGGCCAGCGGCACCACCATCTCGCGTTTTCCCGACGCGTGTGAAGGGTCGACCAGAACCGGCAGGTGGGTCAGGCTCTTGAGTTCCGGCACGATGTTGATGTCGAGGGTGTACCGCGAGTGATCGGAGAACGTGCGGATGCCCCGCTCGCACAGGAT
>CAYNHK010000383.1:0-2762 GCA_964396875.1 uncultured Acidobacteriota bacterium
GGGAAGGAGGACTCGCACTCCCGAGCGGTCGAACCCCTGGCGGCCAGGTTCCAGAGGGCGTCGACAAACTCCTGGGGTTGGTCGGTGGCGATGCTGCGATCGGCGCCCGACGGGATGAGACGCGCATCGTCCGCGACCAGCGCGGCCGCGCGCTTCCACTCATCGTGGCGCCGAACACCTTCGAAAATCATTCCGCCCAGATCCCGGGGCGGGTCGAGGGCGCCCGCCTCGGGGCCATCGTCGCGATGCACGAAGGCGAAGGTGCCGGGGAAGGGTCGGATCAGGAGTTCATAAAGCGCATCCTCGTTCGACAGCCGGCCGAAGGAAGCGTGCTGGAGGCGGCCGGAAAGCAGCCAGAGCTTCGACACCGGATGGCCCGACGTGTCGATCAGGGTCAGCAGGCCGGTCATAGCACCCTGGGTCAGGGTCTGGAGCAGCATGGGAAGCCCGAAGAAGCTCAGGTCTCCCGAGAAGGCCGAGGCCGCAGGCGGCTCGGGCTTCTCTCGCGCGGCGAAGGTGTCGAGCGCCTCGGCGGCGAGGACCGCGAAGTCGGAGTCGCCATGTTTCTTGACGACCTCCTGGAACAGGGCTTTCACTTCGGCGTGGGGCGTGCCCGAGAGAGCTGAGACGAAATGGACGGCCCGGCCCGCCTCCTTCTTGAATCGCATCCCGAGTACGCCGCGTGGCAGCTCGGCCCGGAGGGCGGTGACCAGACGTGCCAGCAACTCGGGGTGAGGTGAGAAGTCGGCGTGCGAACCTTCGCTCAAGCGCTTCGCGCAGTCACCCAGCTCGGGAGCGGTCTTGAGGCCGTGATCGACCAAAGTTCGCAACGCGCGCGCGGTGCCGCAACGAGCGAGGGCGCCGCAGGTCCGGTCGAGCAGGGACGAGATGTCTTCGGCGGTGATGCCGCGGGGGATCGCGGCGGGCCGGGTCAAGAGGCCCTCGTAGACGCGGAGGAGGCCGAGCAGGGCGCGTTCGTCTCTTTCGCCCTTCAACTGACCCAGAACATAGATGGCCTGGGTCGCGACGGTGGGATCGGTATTCCTCGTCGCGTGTTTCAAGACGATTTCGACCTCACGATCGGCCGGGACGTCGGCCGGGCGAGGAACGCGGCGCAGCAGGCGCAACGCGGCGGCCGCAAAGGCAGGGTCGGCCACGGTCTCCGGAGCGTCGAGAGCCTCGAGCACCCGGGCCCGCCCGGCTTCACCGTGGGCCTCGATCAGGGAGGAAAGGTCAT
Organism: uncultured Acidobacteriota bacterium; assembly: GCA_964396875.1. Taxonomy (GTDB): domain Bacteria; phylum Acidobacteriota; class Vicinamibacteria; order Fen-336; family JAGNNV01; genus JAGNNV01. The sequence goes on from CAYNHK010000383.1 coordinate 1,238, forward strand.
GGCGGCGGCTGTCGTCGCCCGCTTCCCTCAGCGACTTGACCAGGGCCTCCGGACCGAGGGCGTGGAAGAAAGCCATCATCGTGCGCAGGGCGGGAAGGCTTTCGGCCTTTTCGGAGGCGCTGCGCAGGCTTTCCATGTCGAGGTAGTCGGAGGCACTGCGCAGAGAGTCGACATAGGCGGGCTTCACCCGCTGTTCGGTGGCCATCTGTTGAGCGAGGACGAGAACCGACTGCGCGCGCCCGACGTTGCCCGCGTTGAACTGCGCTATCGCGGCGTGGACCATCTCTCGGAAACGCTTCGCCACCTCCTCGTCATCGCCGCCGAGCGCGACGATCTGTCTCATCGCCCCAAGCCGCTCCCCGGTGGGGGCCACGCCACCCACGTCGTCGGCCAGAAGCGCCCCCCAGCCCGGGAGGGTCTTCGCGATGGAGTGGAGCACATTGTCGGTGGCGGGATCGATTCCGACATCCCTGAGCGGGGCCAGGCTCGCGTTCAACTCCTCGCTGGTCGAGGCTTCGAGGGCGGCCGTGGTCATGAACTCCGAGGCGACCTCGTCGCGGCGCTCTCCCGGCTCGGCAGCCTCGATCTGATCGAGGAACACCGCCATCTTGTGGGCCGAGGCCCCGCCCATCCTCTGCGGCGGTTGGACTTGCTCGAGAACCGCGCCCGGCGCGGTCAAGGTCTGGCCATATTCGACGAGACGGTCGATCAGTCGCGAACGCTCCGAGGCGGGGCAGTTCGCGAGCATCTCCTGGCAGTAGTCGTTCAGGAAGGCGCCGAGAGACGCGCGGGGCACGAGATCGAACTCTCCCATCTGGGCGATCTTCCGGGCCCCGTGGAAGATGAGATCCGCAGTGGCGGCCGCGTCCGTCGGCCGCCCCGTTTCGCCAATCCACTTCATGGTCTCGGCCGCGAGCATCGCCGGCGGCTCTCGCAGAAGAACGCCGAACTCTTCGACCAGCATCAATGGGGCGACCTGGTCCGAGAGATACCTTTGGAACTCGAATGCGGCGGCGGTGAGTTCGGCGGAGGAATCCACGGTCTCGCGAGCATATGTCCATCCCCAGCCGGCGAGGCCGGGGTGACCAGAAGTGGTCAGTCCAATAAGGCGCTTCATGAGCATCGGTTGACACCGACACGGCTCAAAGCTAGCTTCATCCCTTGAGTGGTCGGACCTATTTCGGTCCGCCCGCATTGTCAAGGAGTTCGCCATGCCCGAGATCGGCCCCTTCTCTCGCCGGGAATTCGTCGCCACCACCGGGACGGCTGCGGTTGCTTCCTTCGCGGGCGCGGTTCCGCGCGCCGGTGCTGCTCCGGCCCGGGCCCGTTACGCGATGGTGGGAACCGGACACCGGGGCACCAGCATGTGGGGCGCCGAGGTAGTCGCTCGACACCCGGACGCGGTTGAGTTCGTCGGCCTGTGCGACATCAATCCGCTCCGCCTCGAGGCCGGCCGGAAACTGATCGGCGTTGACTGCCCGACCTTCACGGACTTCGACCAGATGCTCGCGACCACGAAGCCCGA
>CAYNHK010000384.1:0-2724 GCA_964396875.1 uncultured Acidobacteriota bacterium
ATGAACTCCTGATCCGACCCTTCCCCGGCACCTTCGCCTTCGTGCATCGCGACGACGGCCCCGAAGAGGGCGCTCTGGACCCGCCCCGGGATCTGGGCGGAATGATCTTCGAAGGTGTTCGGCGTCACGACGAGTGGAGGCGCGCGGCCGCGCTTGTCGCGGACGACGCGCGTCTCATCCCGTCGGGCGCCGATCGCAGCATCGCCACCGACCAGGCTCAGGAGTTTGTCGACGCACTCTGGAACCTGGCCGCCAGGGGTTCGACCGCTCGCGAGTGCGAGTCCTCCTTCCCCGTCGACTCCTACCGGGTCCGGACGCTCCTCGCCCGTTGGGTCGAGGTCGACGCGCTCAGACTCGCGCGCTGAGGAAGCGGATGGCAACCGGACTTCCGGCGTGGACTTCTTTCCTTCTCCTGATCAGCGGGGCGGCGCTTCCCGGCCAGAGCCCGATGCCCGCTCCGCCACACCAGGCATCTCCGGCGCCGGCCCCGATCTGGTTCGACGTAACCGCGGAAACCATCGGCGAGACCGGCGAATGGACGAACAAGGCGGAGATCGCGGACATCAACGGGGATGGCCGGCCCGATCTGCTGTTCGCCAACGGCGGCAACTATTCCGATCCCGGCCCGCCGGAGCCAAACCGCGCCTTCATCAATAACGGACCGGGCCGGAAGTTCACGGAGAGGAGCACGGCGGTCTTCGGAACCACTCCCGACCTGGCCCGGGTGATCAAGGCACGCGACCTCAGCGGCGACGGCATCATCGACATTGTCGTGGGCACGACGTACCAGACTCAGAGCCGTCTCTACCTCGGTTCGGGTGGCGGCGATTTCCGCGAGGTAACCGCGACCCACCTTCCGCAAACGCCGTTGAGCGTCGGCGACCTCGAAGCCGGCGACGTCGATGGCGACGGGGACCTGGATCTGGTCCTCGCCGACTGGGGTCCGGGAAACAACATGACCAACGGCGGAGGACGCACCCGGCTGTGGCTCAACGACGGCGCGGGGCGATTCACCGACGACACCGCGGCCCGGATGCCCGCCACTTTGATCCGCTTCTCCTGGGACCTCGAGTTCGTTGACACCGACAACGATGCGGATCTCGACATCGTGATCTCCTGCAAGCGCTGCGGCGGGGGAAGCCTGTTTCGCAACGACGGCGCCGGAAAGTTCGCCGAGGACGGCCGCGGCCTCCCTCAGTACACGAACAACTACGAATATGAGCCGATGGATCTGGACGGCGATGGATTTCTCGATCTCGTGACCCTGAACGACGGCGAGATCGTGCGCGAGAACGGCTCCGATCGCCGCGAACACATTCTGCGAAACGACGGGAAGGGCCGCTATCGCGACGCCACGGCTCAGTGGTGGAGCGATGCCAGTAACGTCGGCGAGGACGACAACATGGTCGCGTTTCTCGACTACGACTCCGACGGCGACGCGGACTTCGTGATCGGCTCGCTGAGCGGGCCCGATCGCCTGCTGATCAACGACGGCAAGGGTCGCCTGAGGGTTCGGCTCGACGTCTTCGACGGCCCCGAGACACCGGGCACCCTCGGCCTTGCCCTCGCCGACCTCGATGGCGACGGCCGGATGGATGTGGTCCAGGCCCAGGGTGAGCACCCGACCGCAATCCAGGAGAGGGTCCATTCCGGGCGAGGCCTGGCTCCGGACACCCAGGCCCCGTCGATCACGATGGTCTCGGCGAAGGGCGTCGGCGCCGAGGCGCTCACCATCCGGGCGCGCGTCCACGACCGCAAGAGCCCGACCCTGAGCACGGACTGGCGAAGCGTCACCGCGGAGTGGACAAGCGATGGCCGGGCGCAGTCGTCTCCGATGCGCTGGTACGGCGAATATCTCTGGCGCACGGTCCTTCCCCCCTCGGTGAAGGCGGGCACGCCCGTGCAGGTCTGCGCGATCGACGCGGCCGGGAACCGGGCCTGTGCGCCTCTTCCCTGAAATTCAAGCGGCTGGACATCCAGCTCGGCGCGTGGAAGGATGCATCCGGTAGACAATGGAAAAACATGTCAAGGGATCGCTCTTCGTGGACTATGTCCGCATGCTCCGCTCCCGGAAGGATGTGGACTGGGGCCGCTATCTGCAGCCCGAAGACCTGCTGTACCTCGAGGCCCGGATTCATCCCGACGCCTGGTACCCGATGGAGACGTTCGCGCGGTTCGGTCTCGCCATCCTCGATGAGATCGCGCACGGCGACTCGTTCCCGGCCCGCGCCTGGGGACGGATGTCGCTCGAGCACATGGTCACGGTTCACGAAGGCCTGCTCGTCCCGAAGGATCCGCGGGAGTCCCTGATGCGCCTGCTCGTCGTTAGAGGAAGTTTCTTCGACTTCGACCCCGTGACCATGCCCCAGCTCACGGACGGGCACGCAACCGTTCACGTCCAATACGGAATGACCGCGCGGGCCGAGCAGGCCGCGAGTTTCCAGACCCTCGGGTTCTTCGGGCGCCTGGTGGAGATGGCGGGCGGCCGAAGTGTGATCACACAACTGACCGCGAGGTCCTGGGAGGGCGACGCCATCACCGCCTTCACCGTCGACTGGGAGCCTCCCGAGTAGCGTCGCACCGCCTTCAGGCGATGATGTCGCGAATCACGTCTCCGGAGACGTCGGTCAGGCGGAAGTCGCGGCCGCTGTAGCGATACGTCAGCTTCGTGTGATCGATCCCGAGCAGGTGAAGGATCGTCGCATGCAGGTCGTGAACATGCAC
>CAYNHK010000385.1:0-2721 GCA_964396875.1 uncultured Acidobacteriota bacterium
GGGGGGCCGCAAAGTGCTCAGCCCCCCAAACCCCCGCGTGGCCCAAGGCCAGGCTCCGCGCCTCCGGCCGAAGTGAATTCGGCCTGCGCTAGCCCCCCGTGAATCGTGCCTTCAAGCGGGCTCTTCGGAGCCCGCTTTCTTTTCGCCTTCCAGGCGCTTCCTCGCCCACCAGGCTTCAAGGCGAGGAGTCAGAACGTACGCGATGGGGGCGAGCGCAAAACCCGCGATCAGATCCACGACGAAGTGGTGCCGCAAGTAGATCGTGGATGCCCAGAGTCCGAGCGAAAGCGGCAGGAGGAGAAAGAACAGCCGGCGCGTGAAGCGCCACGCGAGACCGAGCGCCAGCAGGGACACCGCGGCATGCAGGGACGGAAACGCCGCCCGCGAGTCGGTGGGAAGAAGCGAGAGCGTGCTCTCGGCCGCCATCGAAGCGAGCCCTCTTGAATCGACCGGTGCTCGGACCACAGTCTCGGCTTCCCAGGGCCAGGTCGGACCCCGGACCAGATCACGGATGGGGTCCCCTCCGAAATTCTTCGTGAACTGACTCGCGAGGACGATCCGTGGAGGGGCCGCGGGCAGAATCAGGTAGAGGCCGTAGCCCAGGTAGAAGCACACGATGATCGAAAGCGCTGTGCGACGGAATTCGGCGAGGCGATTCTGGAACAACAAGACGAGCGGCACGGCCGGCGCCAGCACCGCGAAGCTCATGTAGAACAGCTGGAAGATCTCCGTGCGTTCCCGGGAGTAGAACTGCTCCACCCAAAGGCAGGGTTCGACTCCGAACAGCCAGATGTCTATGGCCAGCAGGTGATCGTGAATGTCGTTTGGATTGACGAAACCGATGGTGTCGTGAAGATTGGTGTAGATCAGCACGCAGAGAAGGAACGGCAGCATCTCCCGAACGATGAACAGAGCCGAGCCGGGTTGAGGCCTTCGGCGGATGGCGAGCGCGAGCACCACGCCGCAGAGCAGCGCGACTCCGATGCGCAGCACCCCGCCCGCAAACTTCGGCCCGATCGCCCCCGATTCAGGGGCGAAGTAGTGGGCGATTCCCGTGATCCAGGTGGTGGGGAGGAGGAACAAGACGGCGATCGCTTCCTCGGGCCGCATGCCGAAGAAGAGACGCCGGAGCGCCGCTCCGGGCTCCAGAACGCGGGCCGGTTTCACACCGCGTCGCGGTGTTCGCCGAACACGCCCCGAAGACAGGTCGCGATCTCGCCGACCGTGGCCCAGGCAAGCACCGCGTCGATGATCGGGGGCACAACGTTGGCGTCGGACTTCGCGGCGTTCTCGAGGACTTGAAGCGCGTTCGCCCAGGCCGCGGGATCGCGGCGGGAGCGGAGTGCTTGCAGACGTTCCACCTGGTCGCGTTCGAGGTCAGGATCGACGCGCAGAAGATCGGTGCGCGGCGCCTCGTTCTCCTCCTGGAACTGATTGACGCCCACGATGACGGTTTCCTTGGTTTCCAGCCCGCGCTGAAACCGGTACGCCGACTCTTCGATCTCCCGCTGAATCTCGCCCCGCTCTATCGCCCTTAAAGCGCCGCCCTTCGATTCGATTCCGTCGAGCAGTCGGAGCGCTTCGGTTTCGATGTCGTCGGTCGCGGCTTCGATCGCGAACGATCCTCCGAGCGGATCCGCCATGTCGGCGACGCCGGTCTCATGCGCGATCACCTGCTGCGTCCGCAGCGCCAGTTTCGCCGCGGCCTGGGTGGGCAGGGCGAGGGCTTCGTCCATGGAGTTCGTGTGCAGGCTCTGGCAGCCGCCAAGTACGGCGGCGAGGGCTTGAACCGTGACCCGGACGATGTTGTTCTCGGGTTGCTGCGCGGTGAGGGTGACGCCTCCGGTCTGAACGTGGAATCGGAGATGCTGAGCCTTCGGATTGGTGACGCCGAAGCGTTCCTTCATGAGCGTGGCCCACAGTCGTCGCGCGGCGCGGAACTTCGCGACTTCTTCGATGAAATCCGAATGACAGGCGAAGAAAAAGGACAGCCGCTCTCCGAAGACGTTCGGATCGAGTCCCTTCTCCTTGGCGGCGCGAACGTATTCGAGTGCGTGGGCGAAGGTGAAGGCGAGTTCCTGCGGCGCGGTCGCGCCGGCTTCGCGTATGTGGTAGCCGGAGATCGAGATCGTGTTCCACTTCGGCACACGCTCGTGGCAGTAGGCGAAGAGGTCGGTCACCAGGCGCAGCGAAGGTTTGGGCGGGTAGATGTAGGTGCCGCGCGCTACGTACTCCTTCAGGATGTCGTTTTGGACCGTGCCCGAAAGCGCCTCCTCGGGTATTCCGCGGCGACGGGCCACCGCGATGTAGAGACCGAGCAGGATCGAAGCCGTGGAGTTGATGGTCATCGACGTCGACACCTTGTCGAGAGGCACCGAGTCGAAGAGCGTCTCCATGTCTTCGAGCGAATCGATGGCGACGCCCACACGGCCCACCTCTCCCATCGCGTGGGGGTCGTCGGAGTCGTATCCGATCTGGGTGGGGAGGTCGAAGGCGACCGACAGGCCCATGGTTCCCTGCGCGAGCAGATACCGATAGCGCTCGTTCGATTCCCGCGCGGTGCCGAAGCCCGCGTATTGCCGCATCGTCCAGAACCTGGAGCGATAACCGCCCGGATGGACGCCGCGGGTGAAAGGATAGGCCCCGGGCGGTGGAAGATCGCGGGAGGGTGCTGGCGCGGTGGCGGGCCGGGGGAGGCCGGAAGGCGACTTGAACTCGGCC
>CAYNHK010000386.1:0-2703 GCA_964396875.1 uncultured Acidobacteriota bacterium
CCACCATCCACCACGAACTCGGCCACAACTTCTACCAGCGCGCCTACAACCAGAAGCCGTTTCTCTTCCGCGACAGCGCGAACGATGGCTTCCACGAAGCGATCGGCGACACCATCGCCCTCTCGATCACCCCGTCTTACCTGAAGAAGATCGGCCTCATCGACAAGGAGCCGCCCGCGTCCAAGGACATCGGCCTCCTCCTCCGCATGGCCCTCGACAAGATCGCTTTCCTGCCCTTCGGGCTGCTCGTGGATCAGTACCGATGGAAGGTCTTCTCCGGGGAGATCACGCCCGACAAGTACAACCAGGCCTGGTGGGACCTCCGCCTCAAGTATCAGGGCATCGCACCTCCGGGGACGCGCACCGAGGACGACTTTGATGCCGCGGCGAAGTATCACGTGGCCGCGAATGTGCCGTACACGCGTTACTTCCTGGCCCACATCCAGCAGTTCCAGTTCCACCGCGCGTTGTGCCAGGCCGCGGGACAGACCGGGCCCCTCAATCGTTGCTCGATCTACGACTCGAAGGAAGCGGGAGCGAAACTCTCGGCCATGCTCAGCATGGGCGTTTCGAAGCCGTGGCCCGACGCGATGGAAGCGCTCACGGGAACGCGACAGATGGACGCGACCGCGATCCTCGACTACTTCGCTCCGCTCCAGAAGTGGCTCGACGAGCAGAACCGCGGAGTCAAGACCGGCTGGTAGAGGCCGCTACTCGAAACCGCGCCGCGAGAGCGGCATCGCCGCCTCCGTCTCGTCTCCGCGATCCGGGCTCTTGTTGGCTTCGGCCTGCAGGACCGGGCGGAGGCCCGAGCGGAACGCGGACTGAAAGTCCTGCTCGAAGGTTTCGAGGTCCTGGGCGAAACCCTCGAGCGCGGCGCTCCACAGCGGCGCGGTTTCGCCCGCGCGTGAGAGCGAGATCGTGATGCGAAGCGCGCGGGCTCTGGAGGCGGCTTTCGGGGCCGGCGGGTCGGGCTTCACGGTCGCATTCTCGAGCGCGCCCGATTCCTCGGACGCAGGCTCCCGCACTTTCTGTACTTCGACGAGCGTGCGATAGCCGCGGCGGGGAAGAGTCTGGATGTAGCGCGGCGCCTCGGAGCGGTCACCGAGCGCGGCCCGGATCTCCTTGATGCAGTGGTTGAGACCCTGCTCGACATCGACATCGACGTCGCTCGGCCACAGCTCATTCGTGATCTCTTCTCGAGAGACGAGACGTCCCGATCGTTCGAGCAGGAGAGCAAGAACGCGCGCGGGTTGATGGCGCAGGTGAATGAGACGCCCTTCGCGGCGCAGTTCAAGCGTGTGAGTGTCGAGTTCAAAGATGCCGAACCTGAGCACGTGGACATTCAACGAAACCACATCCATCGAGGACATGACGGAGTGATCCGACACTCCAACCCGTTGGAGTCTCGATCCGGCGAGAACGAATTCCGAACGCGTGTTCTGGAAGTGGCTCATTGCCGCCCTCGGGGACGACGCGCCCCTTCAGTTGATCGCATTTGGCCCGCTATCCACGCGCCCGGAAACGTGTAGCCGGATTTCACCCGAACATTGAACGCAGCGTTCCGGACCCGTTCCTCTGGCGCGACCCGTTCAAGCGGTAGAACACTCGGCATCTCGATTGATTTGTTAGCAAGTGATGTGCCCGCATTGAACCTCGCAGGATTTGAACAGCGGAGGTCGCAAGATTCACGCGCAATGAATCGCTAATCCATTGTCTGTTCCCGGCGTATGTCCCATCCTGCCTGACATGCCGAGGGATCTGTCTGAGGAACATCGTTCATCCGCGCCTTCCGGCGTCGATGAACCGCAGACCGATCGTCCCGTGCTCCGCGATCTCCTGATCAGTTTCGAGAGAAACATCATTGCCACCGCGCTGTTCGCGGCGGGCGGAAATCAGAAGCGCGCGGCCGCGGCCCTGGGCGTCCTTCCGACCACGTTTCAGGAAAAGTTGAGACGTTTCGGATTGGTCCACCATCGCTCTGGGCGGGACGTGCGCAGTGGGGAGCGCCGTGTCGTTCAGGACGATCCGATCCAGCCTCATGGCGAGGCCTACAACCCCCCACAGGAGAACCTTCGGAAATGAAGAGACGACTAATAGTTCTGGCCATGCTCGTGCTCGCGAGCGTGGGTGCGTACGCGCAGACATCCACCGGTAACGTTCTTGGAACCGTGACCGACGCCTCCGGCGCGGTCCTCCCGGGAGCCACCGTCACCATCTCGGGCGAGGCGGGAACCCGCACCACGATCTCGGGATCGGACGGCAGCTTCCGCTTTCTCAACATGGACTACGGCAACTACAAGGTGGCGGTGTCCCTCGCGGGCTTCGCGAGCGCGAACCGCTCGGTCAGCATCGTGACCGGCGCCAACACCACGGTCGCGGTCTCCCTTGCCGTGGGCGGGCAGACCGAAACCGTGGAAGTGAGCGGGGAGACTCCGCTCATCGACGTCACCAAACGCGGCACCGGCTCCACCATCACTACCGAGCAGTTGAAGGACGTGCCGAACGCCCGCGACCCGTGGGGAATCATGCGCAACGTGCCGGGCGCCCTCATCGACCGCGTGAACATCGCGGGCAACGAGAACGGCCAGCAGGCGAGCGTCGCCGGCAAGGGCTCGACCGCGGGCGACCGCGTGTGGACGCTTGACGGTCTGGTGATCACCGACATGTCGGCCACCGGCGCCTCCCCCACCTATTTCGATT
>CAYNHK010000387.1:0-2699 GCA_964396875.1 uncultured Acidobacteriota bacterium
CGAAGGCGTCGTACCCGCGCATGAAGGAGACGGGGCCGGAGGCGGTGCCGCCGCCCGCGAGGGTTTCCTTCGAGGAACGGATGCTCGAGAGGTTCGAGCCCGTGCCGGAGCCGTACTTGAAGAGCATCCCCTCGGTGCGGGCCAGGCCAAGGATCGAGTCCATGGTGTCCGAGACGGAGTTGATGAAGCAGGCCGAGGCCTGGGGGTGCGGTTCGATGCCGACATTGAACCAGACCGGCGAGTTGAAGGCCGCGTACTGGCGCACGAGGAGGAAACAGAGATCGTCCTTGAACGCCTGGAGGTCGTCCGCGGTCTCGAAGTACCCCTGCTTGAGCGCCCAGGCGGCGATGGTATCCACCACGCGGCTCACGAGCTGCTTCACCGAGGTCTCGCGCTCCGGCGTGCCCATCGCCCCGCGGAAGTACTTCGAAGCGACGATGTTCGTCGCCTGCTGGCTCCAGCTCTTGGGAGCCTCGATGTTCTTCTGCTCGAACACCGGGCGGCCACTCTCGTCCTTGATGATCGCGCCTCTCACATCCCATTCGATCTGGTCGTAGGGATGAACGCCTTCCGTCGAGAAGTAGCGCTTGAAGGAGAGCCCCTTCGATCGTTTTTCCGGCCTGGGTTCGATGCGAGAACTCAATATCGAGTCGGAGGAGTTTTCAACTCGGGCGACTGACTCTGCCGGGACGACCGGGGGCTGGGTGGCCATGTTCGACTCCTCCTTCGCCTCGGGTGAGCCCATTCCTGGCGCTTCAGTGCCCGAGCCTGACGACGTTCAAAAAACCGATTTCCATTCACCGGCGATGGGGTTTGTCTGAAATCGTCAGAACCCGTCGCGAGGGCGAGCGATACCATCGCCCCTATCGCTCCAAGTCCGGCGGCCTCCTGGGTGGTTCGGCCGTCCAGAACCGGCCAAAACGCCCTCAAACCTCGTCGCTGTGGCAAGGACATTACTGCGACGTCTTGGGGTCTGTCAAGGAATAAACCCAAGATCTTGTGGGTCCAAGGCAAACTGAAGTACTTGAGTCATTTACGAACCTCGCCGCCGCACCGACACTGTTTGAAGAACAAAACCCGCGGCTTTTAGGTGGATTTCAAGAAGACAATTTTATTAATACTTGACAATTACTTATACGACGTCATCTGTTTTGATTTCGAGATGTGAATTCACAAGTCATCAATAAAAATAAATTTTGTGACCGTCGGCTGATCCTTCACACCCCGCCGGAAACCCCATCGCAGGCACGCTGGCGGGGAGTTGCGAAAGCCACGATATCGTGGGTCCTGACCATGGATTCCCGGCTCCGTATCGGCCTCTTTCCCTACCTCAATGTTCAGCCTGTCGTTCACGGGTTGCGCGGAGACGCGGGCGTCGAGATCGTGATCGATGTGCCGTCGCGGATCGCGGAGCGCTTCAGCGAAGGCGCTCTCGACCTCGCGATGGTTCCCTCCTTCGAGGCCGCGGCCATGGGGGCGCCGGTGCTCGACGCGATCTGCATCTCGAGCGACGGACCGGTTGAGACCGTGATCCTCCATCACCGCACCGCCTTGCGCGACGTGAAGAGCCTGTGCGTCGACACCGCGAGCCGCACGAGCGCGGCACTTGCGAAGATACTGATCGCGCGGGCCTCGGGACAGCTTCCTGAAACGTCCGTGTTTTCTCCGTCGACGAACGAACCGACAGACGCCGACGCGATCCTCGTCATCGGGGATCCCGCATTCGCCTTCACCCGCGCTGGATACGAACGTCTGGATCTGGGCGAGGCGTGGAAGCATGAAACCTCCCTTCCTTTCGTCTACGCCGTGATGGTCCTTGGGCCCCACGCGATCGGGAAGCCGAATGCGGCCCGCATCACCGCGGCCCTGCAACTCGGGATCGAGGCGGCTCCGTTCATCGCCGCTTCGTATAATTCGGGCGTCGATCCGGTGCGCGCCATCCGCTACATGTGTAGCGTGATCCGATACGGCCTGGGCCGGCACGAGAAAGAGGGCCTCGCCCACTTCTACCGGCTGGCGAGAGAATGGGGCCTGCTCACCCAGGTGAAGGAGCTTGAGTTTCATGCGGTTTGACGAGATTTCGAGGAAGGTTCTCGCGGGCGAGCGGCTGTCGCGCGACGAAGGCGTTTTCCTGTTGCGCGACGCGGACCTCCTTTCCCTGGGCGAACTCGCGGACGCGACGAGGCGGCGTCTTCACCCCGAGGGTCTCGTCACCTACATCATCGACCGCAACATCAACTACACGAACGTCTGCACGGCGCAGTGCGCCTTCTGCGCGTTCTACCGGGATCTGCCCGCGAAGGACGGCTACGTCCTCACCAAGGACGAGTTCCGGCAGAAGATCGACGAGACCCTTGCGCTGGGCGGCGAACAGATCCTGCTCCAGGGCGGACTCCATCCCGACCTCGGCGTCGAGTACTACGAGGACCTTTTCCGCTGGATCAAGGCGACCTACCCCAGACTCTGGGTGCACGGCCTCTCACCCGCGGAGGTGAAGCACATCTGCCGCGTCTCGAAGCTCACCACTGAAGAAGCGGTGCGTCGGCTGATCGCCTCGGGCCTCGACTCGATTCCAGGCGGCGGCGCTGAAGTCCTGTCGAACCGCGTGCGGAACATCATCGGCGTCGCGAAAGGCTCCACCGAAGACTGGCTGGAAGTGATGGAGGTCGCGCAGAACCAGGGCCTCAAGACCACCGCGA
>CAYNHK010000388.1:0-2697 GCA_964396875.1 uncultured Acidobacteriota bacterium
GCCGGTTCGCTCAAGATGTCCGACATCGCGGCGGCGCAGGAGGGCGGCTTCTGGTTCATCTTCTATCCCGTCCTCGGCCAGCTCGGCTTCCTGGCCTTCATGATCGCGGGTGTAGCGGCCGAGAACCGGACGCCCTTCGACATTCTGGAGGCCGAGTCCGAACTCGTGGCCGGCTTCCGGGTCGAGTACTCGGGCATGAAGTTCGGTCTCATCCAGCTCGGCGAGTACGCGCACGTGATCGGCACATCGTTCCTCGGCGCGTTGCTCTTCCTCGGCGCGTGGGCGGGGCCCGGCCCCGCGTGGCTGGGGCCGCTGTGGTTCCTGATCAAAGCGATGCTGGTGTTCCTGCTCTTCACCTGGGTGCGGTGGAGCTTCGTCCGCATCAAGGTCGACCAGATCCTCGCCGTGTCGTGGAAACTCCTGCTTCCGTTGACGCTGGCCCTGCTCCTCGTGACCGCGCTGGTCATCGTTTTGCGGGGGGCCAATGGCTAACCCGGTCTCCCGCGGTTTCTTCCGTGAAGCGGCGGCGCTGGCCGGAGCGGTGATCCGCGCCATGCGCATCACCGGGCTCAATCTCTTCCGCAAACCCGTCACGGTTCACTATCCCGAGAAGCCCCGCGCGTATCCCGATCGTTATCGCGGCCTGCTCGCCCTCACCTACGACCCCAAGACCGGCGAAGAGAACTGCATTGGCTGCCGGCTGTGCGAGTTCATCTGCCCGCCCGCGGTGATCAAGGTCGAAATGCTGAAGTCGACGGGCCGCAACTACGCGAAGAGCTTCAGCCTCGAGTTGTACGCGTGCGAGTTCTGCGAACTCTGCGTGCAGGTCTGTCCGACCGACGCCATCGTCATGACGAAGTCGTTCGACATGGCCACCACGGACCGCCGCGAGTTGTTGATGGACAAAGACCGCCTCCACGCGATTGGCCTCCAGCATCAGCAATCGTGGGGAACCGGCAATCGGCTGCGCGACATGCAGGCGCCGCCAGCGCCCCCGAAGAAGCCGGCTGCTGAAGCGCCCGCCGCGGCCACGCCGGCCGCACCCGCAGCACCGGCCGTTGCCGACGCTCCCAAACCCCCGGCGCCCGAGGCCGAGAAGTCATGAACCCCGAAGTCATCGGCTTCTGGGTCCTCGCGATCATGCTGATCGGTTCGGCGCTCGGAGTGGTCCTGACCAAGAACCTCTTTCACTCTGTCTTGTGGCTCGCCCTCGGCCTCGTCAGCACCGCGGGAATCTTCCTTCTCTTGGACGCCGAGTTCCTCGCCGCGGTCCAGGTCCTCCTCTACGCGGGCGGCGTCATCACCGTGGTGGTCTTCGCGATCGTGGTCACCGAAAAACTGGTGGGGGAGAAGATCTCGCACACCAGCAAACGGCTCGCCGGCGGGGCGATCGTGGCCGCGGGCATCCTCGCCATGGTGGCGAACGTCATCCAGCGGGCGGGCCTCGACCTCGCCCGGCCGGAAGTGAGCGGCGATGCTACGCACGCGATCGGCATGTCGCTTCTCACGAAGTTCCTCCTGCCCTTCGAACTTCTGGGCGTGCTCCTGCTGGCCGGCCTCATCGCGGCGAGCTACTTCGCGAGGCCTGAGGAATAAGCGATGCCCCTTTCCGCTTATCTGACCCTCGCCGCGATCCTCTTCTCGATCGGACTGTTCGGTGTGATCACACGCCGGAACACCGTCGGCATCCTGCTCGGCGTCGAGCTGATGCTGAATGCGGTGAACATCAACCTCGTCGCATTCAGCCGGTTCCACGGGACCGAGGTGGGAATGGTGTTCACCCTCTTCGCCATCTGCATCACGGTGGCTGAAGTGGCGATCGGCCTCTCTCTCGTCATCCTCCTGTTCCGGTCGCGCAAGACGGCGATCGCGGACCACGTCGATTGGCTCAAGGGCTGAGCGCGATGATGAACGATCCCGTCGCCTTGATCCTCCTGGCCCTTCTGGCCCCGATGACGGCGTTCCTGCTCATCGCCGCGGTGCCGCCGTTGCGCCGTGCGGGCCTGCCCGCGGCCATCGTGTCGATCATCGCTGTCCTTACCTCTCTCGTTTCCGCGATCCGCACCTGGCAGATCGCGGGAGAAGCCACCGAGCCGATCCGGGCGGCATGGGACTGGCTCCCCGCGCAGAACGGGCCGCTCGCCACGATGGGTGTCCTCATCGACCCCGTGTCGACGTTGATGATGATCCTCGTGACCCTCATCGCGGCGCTCGTGCAGATCTACTCGCTCGAGTACCTCCACACCGAGCCGCCGGGGTCGCTGGGTCGGTACTACGCCTACCAGTCGCTGTTTGTCTTCTCGATGATGGGCGTGGTCATCGCCCCGAACCTCCTCCAGCTCTTCGTCTGCTGGGAACTCGTCGGCGTGTGCTCGTACCTCCTGATCGGTTTCTGGTACCGCAAACCCGAGGCCGCGCGCGCCGCCCTCAAGGCTTTCTGGACCACCAAGGCCGGCGATGTGGGCCTGCTCATCGGCATCGTTCTCCTCTACCGTCTCGCGGGGACCTTTGATCTGCTGGCTCTGCGCGGCATGGTCGAAAGCGGCGCGCTCGCGGCCACGGGGCTCGGCGTCATCACCTTCTGTCTCTATCTCGGAGCGATGGGCAAGTCGGCTCAGTTCCCGCTTCACGTATGGCTGCCCGACGCGATGGAAGGCCCGACCCCGGTCTCGGCCTTGATCCACGCGGCCACCATGG
>CAYNHK010000389.1:0-2689 GCA_964396875.1 uncultured Acidobacteriota bacterium
CGATGGTCTGGCCGTCGAGATGGAAGAACGTGAACGCGTCATCCCGGTCCATGCGGTCGAGCACGCCGTCCACGAGATCGATCAGGCGAAGCCGGTAGTCCTCGCGGGTCAGATACCACTCGCGATCCCAGTGGGTGTGCGAGATGACGTGGACCTGGGTGGGAACGAGGGTGTTCAAGACGAGATCATCCTTTGGTGGCGCCCGCGGTCAGGCCGGAGACGAAGAAGCGTTGCAGGAAAATGAAGGCGAGGAGCACGGGCAGCAGGCCGATGAAACTCGCGGCCGCCACGAGGTGCCATTCTGTTTCATAGCCGCTCTGGAAGCTGAACAGGCCCACCGGAATGGTGAAGCGCGCCTGGGAATCGAGGAGAACGAGGGCGAGGCAGAACTCCGACCAGTACGCGGCGAGGTTGAATATCGCCACCGATCCGAGGCCGGGGCCGAGCAAAGGCAGGGCCACGAGCCGGAACGTCTCGAAACGCGTGCAGCCGTCGAGGCGCGCGGCCTCGAAGAGCGACGTGGGGAGGCCGTCGAAGAAGCTCTTCAGCACCACGACGGTGAACGGAATCTGAATCGCCGTGTAGACGAGGATGAGGCCCGCGTGGGTGTCGAGCAGGCCGAGTTTCGCGACGAGGCCGTAGATGGGCACGAGCAGGATCAGTGGTGAAACCATCTGCGCGGCGAGGAAGAGGAACACGAGGCCGTCGCGGCGCTTGAACCTTTCGCGCGAAAGCACGTAGGCGGCGGGGACACCGATGAGCAGTGTGAAGGCGGTGGCGAGAAGCGCCACCCGCGCGCTGTTCCAGAGGTAGAACGGAATCTGCGTCTTCTCGATCACGGCCACGTAGTTCGCGAAGGAGGCGTCGTCGGAGATGAGTTGCGGCGGATACTCGTAAACCTCGGCCTTGGTCTTGAGCGAGAGGGAGAAGAGCCAGAGCTGAGGCAGCAGGAACGCGGCCGCGATCAGGAGCAGGGCGATCTGCAAGGGGCGATCGGCGCGCTTCTTCATGAGGCCGCCTGCCTGCGCATCACGCGCACCGCGACGAAAGCAAGGGCGAGGTTCAGGGCCAGCATCACCGCCGCGATGGCCGCGGACCTGCCGGCTTCGAGCGAGTAGAACGCGGCCCGGTACATGTAGAGCGCGATCACCTCGGTCTGCCGCGCGGGGCCGCCGCCGGTCAGCGGCAGGATCATGTCGAACGTGTTGAGCGTCGAGATGGTGATCAGGATCAGGTTCAAGGCGAGTATCGGTTTGAGCTGGGGCAGGATCAACCATCGCAGGCGTTGCATGCGGGTGAGGCCCTCGAGATCGGCGGCCTCGTGCAGCTCCTTCGGAATCCGCATCAGCCCGGCGAACTGCAGGATCATGCTGAAGGCCGAACCGCGCCAGACATTCGCGATCACCACCGATGCGAGCGCGAACGAACCCGACGAGAGGAACGGCATCGACGGCAGACCGAAGAAGGATCCGGCGTAGGTCGCGATGCCGGCGCGGTTCTCCATCAAGAGGATCCTCCACAACACACCGATCAAGACACCGGGGATCACCCAGGCGCTCACCACCGACGCTCGCGCGAACATGGTTCCCCACGTGCCCCGCCGTCTCGCGGAGTCGATCAGGACGGCCAGACCCAGGCCGATGAGAAGCTGAAGCGCCACCGAGGCAGCCACGAAGATGAGGGTCACGAACAGCATCCGCGGCAGTCCGGGATCGCCGGCGACCGAGGCCAGTGTCGACGTGGTGTACGAGTACCCGGCTCCCTCCGTCGTCGCATTGGTGGCGGAGAGCCGGATCAACTCGAGCATGGGATAGAGCAGGAAGGACGCGGCGAGGGCAAGCGCCGGAGCGAGCCAGACCACGAGGGCGCGGTTCTCTCTCCACACCGCGAGCAGACCGAAACCGAATAAGGCGACGGTCAGGATTGCAGGCACGATCAGTACGGGATCGAACGAAGGAGGAGGCGCCTCCCCTGCACGTTGGCGTTCCGCGATCTGCAGAACCGCATTCCACGCTCCATCAACCGCGGCCTCGGGTGTCTTTTCCCCGGAGACCGCGTAACCGATCGCGAGCTGGAGCTGTTCGGAGATCGCCGGGTAGATGAGGACGGCGGGACGCGCGCGGGCCAGGGCGAGCCACTCACCGAACCGTTTGTGGAAATGATCCTCCCGGAAGTAGGGAAATTGCCGATAGACGCTGGCGCGCGCGGGGAGCTGATGCGCGAGCTGCGAGATGGCGCCCACGTTCTTCGCGGATTCGATGTACTGGATCAGTTCAGCCGCTGCCTTCTGCTTCGCGGGCTCTTTCGCGAAACTGACCCAGATCCAGCCGCCAGCACCCGTGGAAACAACACCGGCTTCCCGCTGCGGCACCGGGGCGACGTCCCACAGCGCGAATTGCTCCTTCGAAAGGCTCGGCTGCAGTTCGCGCACCTGCCAGCTTCCGCCGAGAAACATCGCGACATCCCCCGCGATCGCGGCGGAGGACATCTGCTGGTAGTCGTTGTTGGCGAGGACTGAGCTCGGTGAAGCGCCCTTCGCCACCGCGTCGCGCATGAACTGAAGGACGCGCACCATCTTTTCGCGATGAGGCGGCAAGCCGAACACCGGCGCACCGTTCTCATCGACCAGTTCCCCGCCCTGGCCCCAGAACATCGGAAGGTGATCGAAGACCGACCCTTCCCACCTTCC
>CAYNHK010000390.1:0-2675 GCA_964396875.1 uncultured Acidobacteriota bacterium
AGCTTGAGGATGATGTTCTCGACGTCCTCACCGACGTACCCGGCCTCCGTGAGTGTCGTTGCGTCGACCATCGCGAAAGGCACGGAAAGCATCCGGGCCAGGGTCTGGGCGAGGAGCGTCTTGCCGGTGCCGGTGGGACCGATCAAGAGGATGTTGGCCTTCTGAAGCTCGACATCCCCGCGGATCTTCTGCTTGGAGATCTGGAGCCGCTTGTAGTGGTTGTGCACGGCCACCGCGAGCTTCTTCTTCGCCATGTCCTGGCCGATGACGTAGTCATCGAGGAACTTCTTGACGTCGTGGGGAGCGGCGAGATTGCCCTTGGCCTTGGGCGTGGGGGTCTTCTTGTCGTCCGCGATGATGTCGTTGCAGACTTCGACGCACTCGTCGCAGATGAAAACGGTGGGGCCGGCGATGAGCTTGCGGACGTCGCCCTGGTCCTTGTTGCAGAACGAGCAGCGAAGGGTTTCGCCGTCGTTTCTCTTCATCGTTGTCATCTTGGGGTGGTCACCTGGAGCTGGCCCTCAGACTTTTTCCTTCTCTCGCTTCGCGATCACCTGATCGATGATCCCGTATTCGACCGACTGAAGAGGGTCCATGATGAAGTCGCGGTCGGTGTCGGCCGCGATCTTCTCGATGGGCTGGTTGCAGTGCTTCGCGAGGAGGGCGTTGAGGTTGTCCTTCATGCGGAGGATTTCCTTCGCCTGGATGGCGATGTCGGAGGCCTGGCCCTGGGTGCCGCCGAGCGGCTGGTGGATCAGGATGCGGGCGTTGGGAAGGGCGCAGCGCTTGCCCTTGGTTCCCGCGGCGAGAAGGGTGGCGGCCATCGAAGCCGCCTGCCCGACGCAGATCGTCTGGATGTCGGGTTTGATGAGCTGCATGGTGTCGTAGATCGCCATGCCGGCGGTGACCGAACCGCCCGGAGAGTTGATGTAGAGGTGGATGTCCTTTTCCGGGTCTTCCGCTTCGAGGAAAAGGAGTTGCGCGATGATCAGGTTCGCCACCGCATCGTCGATCGGCGTGCCGATGAAGATGATGTTGTCCTTCAGAAGGCGCGAGAAGATGTCGTAGGCGCGCTCTCCACGGGCGGTCTGCTCGACCACCATGGGCACGAGCATGGCGTGGGTATCCCTCATTCGAAGTTGACTCTAGCAGCGGCTCTTATCATGTCAATAATGCGCCGGTCCCTCGCCTGAGCGGCCAGGCGCAGCTTCTGGTCGTCGTTGAGGCGGCCCGCGATCGCGTTCTCGCTGGTCCTCGCCCGGGCGGCCAGGCGCTTGATCTGATCCTGGATGTCCTCGTCGCTCGCCTCGACCTTCTCGGCTTTGCCGATGGCGTCCAGGAGGATCTCGAGTTTGACCTGCTTCTCGGAGCCTTCACGCTGCTCTTCGGCGATCTTCGACCAGTCGAGATTGACCTTGTTGAGGTCGACACCCTGCTGCTGGAGATTCTCGGCAAACCGGCGGGTGCGCGCCTCGACCTGTTCGTCCACGAGGCTTTGTGGGATGTCGAAGGTCGCGAGATCGGCCAGCTTGTTGAGGACCGCGTCCTCGACCGCGACGTCCTCGTTGTGCTTCAAGGCCCGTTCGATGCGCTCGCGCACGCTCGTCTCGAGGGCCGCGTAGTTGTCGAAATTCAGGTCCTTGGCGAACTCGTCGTCCTTCGCGGGCAGGGTTTTCACCTTGAGGGCGCGGACCACCACGTGATAGTCGACGGTGCGGACGACGGGGGAGTTGGGATCCTCGTTCTCTCGCTCCACCGCCCGGGCCTCGCGGGTCTCACCGGGTGTGGCTCCGAGGAGGGCCGCATTCAGTTCCTCGTGGTTCCCCGAATGGCCGATCTCGATGAGGGTTGCCTCGCGCTTGCGCGCCTGCCCCGTGGAGTGGTCGGTGACCTCGATGTCGACCTCGACGAAGTCGCCGGTAGTGGCCGGCCGGTCGGGCGCCGGCTCGAACCGCGCGCCCGCGTCGCGCAGGCGATCGATCTCAACATCGATCATCTCCTGCGTCGCCTTTTGCTTCTTGACGGTCACCTCGATCCCGCGGAAGGCGGGGACGGTGACCTCGGGCAGGATGTCGAAAGTGACCCGGAACTTGAGCGATCCCTCGGGAGCGAGTTCCACCTTCTCGAGCTTGGGCGAAGCCACGGGGCGCAGTTTGTGGGTCTCGAGTTCCTTGGGAAGGTACTCGTTGGCGAGGGCCTCCACGGCATCCTGCTCGACGTCCTGCTTGAACTGTCGCTTCACCACCGCGAGGGGAACCTTGCCGGGCCGGAAACCGGGGAGTTGAGCCTTCCTGGCGATGCTCTTCGCGCGCTTGTCGATCTCCTTCGAAACGACTTCCTTGTCGATGTCGAAGTCGATCGCCTTGCGAACGGAGTTTTCGGAGGTGAGTTCAGCTTTCAAGGTCTCTCTCTTCGGGGGTATGGGAGACAACGCGAAGCGCCCGGCTGTCTATTGGTTTGTTGGGCCCTGGGGCCCCGGCGCGCGTCGGCCTCACGGCCCGCTCTAAGGAAACGCGTCGCGGTATTCTACGCGGTCGCCCTTTGAAGCCGAACACGGGATCAGGCGGGAGTGGCGGCGGCGATCAGGGCGATAGACTCGAAACCCACGCGCGGGCGTGGCGAAATGGCAGACGCGCGGGTCTTAGAAGCCCGTGGAGAAATCCGTGCTGGTTCAA
>CAYNHK010000391.1:0-2670 GCA_964396875.1 uncultured Acidobacteriota bacterium
GTTCGCGGGCTTGAGATCGCGATGGACGATGCCCTTCTCGTGGGCCTCTTCAAGTCCATCCGCGATCTGCTTCGCGATCGCCATCGCCTCGTCGACCGGAATCGCGCCGCGCTTCAGACGTTCCGCGAGGTCCTCGCCCTCGACCATCTCCATCGCGAGGAAGTGCGCGGCCGAGCCATCCGGCACAACCGCGCTCTCGAAGCCGTAAACATGCGCGATGTTGGTGTGATTCAGCGAGGCCAACACTCGTGCTTCTCGCTCGAAACGCGCAAGACGCTCGGGATCCGCAGCGAATGCCGCAGGCAGGACCTTGATCGCCACATCACGGTTGAGCCTGGTGTCTCGCGCGCGAAAAACCTCGCCCATGCCGCCCGCGCCGATCGCGCCGGTGATCTCGAAGGGTCCAAGTCGGTTGCCGATCACGATGTCACCTTAGCGTTGACCACGGGCCGTCCCAACGGAGGCCCCCCAATTGAGGGCGACCAGGGCCTGAGGTCCTTCTACGGTGGCCTGGTTGATGAGGAAGGTCTTTCCGTCGGGTGAGATGTCGAGGAGCCATTCGCCCGACGCCCACGTCTCCAATCTCTCGCGCTTTCTCACGGTGAGCAGGGGAGAGGTCGTAAGACCGGCCTCCACCAGACCGTCGAACATCCCATAAAAAAGCTGACCTTCGCGGGATCCCCACACGGCATAGGTTCCCCCATCGTCGGACACCTGAATGCTCGCGTTCCCCGAAAGGGAACGGGCGTGAACCTGATACACGTTTTCGTCAACGAAGGACACCCATCTGCCGTCGGGCGAGATACGAGGAGAACCGGCCTGTAACCCGCCCCCGGAGTTTCTTGCCGAGACGATGGTCCTTGGGGTGGCGCCCGGCTCGAGAAAAACCTGAATCAACTCCTGCGTTATGGAGCCTCCGGGACGCCGAACGACCACAATCGAGCGGCCATCGGGGGTGCGGGCGGCGCCACGCCAAACCGAGATGCCCTCCACCCGCGCCAGAAGGCGTGCCGCCTGACTCCCGTCGACCGGCGTGATCCAGATCCCGTCGGCGCGCAGAGTGAGGAGAGCCCGGCCGTCGGGAGTCCAGTCCACCAGTGCGGCATCCTCGCCTCCCGCCACTCGGATCGGCTCGGCCGACGCCCGATCGATGACCCACAGACCCTCTCTTTCATCTCCCGGAAGCACGGCTGCCGCCACGCGCTTGCCGTCGGGTGAAAATCTGGCTGCCGCAAAGGCGCGCACCCAGTTTCCCAGAGCGGAAGCGCGACCCATGGCGTCCTTGAGGATGAGGCGGAAGGACTGCGCGCCGGTCGGTCGAAACACCAGGGTGCCGCCCGGAGACATCGCGACCGCGGTGCCCACGACGCTGGCCGCCACGCGCTCGGCCAGCTGGCGCGCCGGTCCGTGGACCTGCATTAGAGCGGCATCGAAGGCGATCGCCATCAGGGCGCCGTCCGCTCGAGCGTAGATGATTTCTCCATCGATCACACCGAGTGCTTGAATTCCCTCCACCGGGAGTCGGACACGCCGGCCATCGTCCGGGGAATACACGCAGAGGGCCGTCGTCCCACCCTTCACCGAGCTCGCATAGAGCACTCGCCGGTCCGCTCGGAGTACGAATGGACGCCGTTGCCGAACTTCGTCAGCGGCCACGTCGATGGGAATCAGAAGTTCCGGCTTCCCACCGTTGGCGCTCACCCGGTGTATGCCCGAGGCCGAGCCGATCAGTTCGAAGAGGATGTCGTCGTTAAGTCCCCAGGCGAGCGCGGCCGTCGTATCGTCGATCGAGGCGATGAGAGTTGCGCCGCCCCCCTTGATCCTGACCTTCTTTATGACGTTGTTCGCCGTGACGAACGCCACCCACTCTCCGTCGGGCGATATGGCGGGCTGCGCGCCGCCTTCAGTGTCAGCGATGACGCGAGGCTCCGGTTCGTCGAGAGTCCGGGCCCAAAGGCGGATCCGCCCGCTGTTGCTGCCGCTGAAGACTATGGTGTTCCCATCGGGCGAAATCGCGAAGGGTGTGGTGATTCCGTTGGCGACCCGGATTCGCGGATCGCCAATCAACGAAAAGCGAACGGAACCCGGGTCCGCCGTCCTTGTCTCTCGCCGCGTGGCCAGACTCACGGCCAGCGCGACGGCGAGGATCGCGCAGAGCACGGCCAGACTCACCGAGGAACGGGTCGCTCCGAGTTTCCGGTCCAAAGACGCGGGGTCTTTCACCTCGACGCTCGCAGCCAGGGCATCCTTGATCTCGAGCCGGGCCGCGCTGATGTCGGGCAGTCTTTCGTGCCGGTCCTTTTCGAGACACCGCCGCAGCAATCGTCGGATCGGCTCCGGCGTGGCCGCGGGCAATGCCGTCATATCAGGTGAGTCGCGGATGACCGCGGCGAGGACCTCGGTGACGTCCTCGCCCGTGAAGGCGCGTCGTCCCGTGAGGGTTTCGTACAGGATCACGCCGAAAGCCCAGATGTCGGTGCGCTTGTCGAGCGCCTTGCCACGCGCCTGTTCGGGAGACATGTAAGCGGCGGTGCCGAGGATCATCCCCGCCTCGGTCATGTGACGCGAGATGGTGGGGGAGCGGGACAACTGGGAGTTTGCGCCCGACGACGAGGCGTCTCCCTCGAGTGCTTTGGCCAGGCCGAAGTCGAGGATCTTCACCTTGCCCTG
>CAYNHK010000392.1:0-2666 GCA_964396875.1 uncultured Acidobacteriota bacterium
CTCAGTTGAAATCGATCTTCACCACGCGCGTGGTGGCGGTGCTTCCGCAGTCGACCAGCGCTGAGAAGGAGGCCACGCAGAACGAGCGCTCGATCCCGGAAAGCGTCTTTCCGGCGATGTCGAGGCTTCGCGGCTGATAGATCAGGTTCTTCTCGAGATCGGGGGCGAGCGCCTCGCGCGCCGGTGGATCGACCTTGAGTTCGCCCGCCTTTTTGAGGGTCATCGAGGAAACCCGGAACGTGTCGTCGGCCGCGACGTGGGTGAGCGTCATCGTGTCGCCTTTCACGGAGTAGCTCTTCTTGCCAAGCAGGAGCATCGCGTTCTGGCGGGTCTGGGATTTCGCGGAACTCACCGGCTCCTTCTGCCTCCACGCGGCGAACTCGTAGGTGAGTTTCCACTCGACGAGCGCGACCGACGTGCCGTCCGCGAGATGAAGGGTCGCGACCGACGCAAGCTCATCCTGTCCCGGAGCCGGGACCGGCGACAGGAACAGCAGCGCGGCGAAGGCCGGAATCAGGTGCGGACGCATGGCGGTTCTCCCCGAAAGATGTGGTTGCCTCGCAGTTTAGACGTGCCGGTCCGCGATTCGGTCGCGCCCGCGTCCGGGGCATTGGCTATCATGGCCGGAATGAGCGCCCCACGCCCCGTTCGCGCCATTTCCCGCACGGATCTGACGCTGGCCATCGTGAACGGCGTCATCGGCAGCGCGATCTTCGGCATGCCCGCGACGATCGCCGCACTCACCGGGGTTCAAAGTCCGCTCGCTCATCTCATCGCGGCCCTCGCAGTGTTGACCATCGTCTTGTGCTTCGCCGAGGTGGCGAGTCGTTTCGACGATAGCGGCGGGGCGTATCTCTATTCGCGCGAGGCCTTCGGCCGTCACGTCGGGTTTCAGGCCGGCTGGCTGACGTTGTGGACCCGGCTGCTTTCCGCGGGGGCGAACCTGAACATCTTCGCGAGCTACCTGTCGCAGATTCTGCCCGCCGCCTCGGGCGGCGCGGGCCGGTCCGCGGTCATCCTCGGCGTCCTCTTCGTCATCACCACGATCAACCTCATAGGAGTGAAGCAGGCTTCGTGGGCGATCGATATCTTCACCGTCGCCAAGCTCCTGCCCCTTGGTCTGCTGGTGATCTGGGGTCTGCCCAATGTTTCCACGGAGGTGCTCGCCACCCAGACCGTGGCGGAACCCCAGTGGACGCAGGCGATCCTGCTTCTCGTCTTCGCCTTCGGCGGGTTCGAGTCGCCGCTGATGGCCGCGGGGGAAGCCAGGGATGCGAAAAAGGACAGCGCTTTCGCCCTGCTCGCGGCCCTCGCGGTTATTGCCACGGTCTACATTTCCGTGCAGTTCGTGGCGATCGGTCTCGTGCCGAATCTCCAGCAGGAGAAAGCGCCCATCGCGGCCGCCTTCTCGATTCTGTGGGGACCGGCGGGCGTCGCTTTCGCGTCGTTCGCGGCCATGATCTCGGTGTGGGGCTGGGCCACCGGCAACGGTCTCCAGTCTCCCCGCCTGCTTTTTTCGATGGCCGAACGCGGCGAAATGCCGAGCGTGCTTGCAAACGTCCATCCGAAGTTCCGGACGCCGCATGTTTCGATCATCGTCTTCTCGCTCGTGGCCGGCGCTCTCGCGATTCTTGGAACCTTCGAGTGGAACGCCGTGCTCTCGGCCATCGTCCGACTGATCATCTACGCGATGGTGTGCGTTTCCCTCTGGGTCTTCCGGCGACGGATGGGCCAGGCCCAGTTCCATGTGCCCTTCGCGGGGCTCATTTCGGCCCTGGCCCTGACTTTTTGCGTCTACATGCTTTCGACGAGGAGCTTCGCACAGGCCGGAATCATCCTGGCCGCGATGGCCGTGGGCCACGTCTTGATGCTGGCCCAGTCGCGGCCGCGCTGACTATTGCCGGATCATCTGGCCGCGGATTTCGCCGCCGGTGAAGTTCGGGGTGTGGATGTTCGCGTAGATGTTCCCCGCGCGAAGGTCGGCGAGGATCGGGTCGAGTTGCGCTTTCGTGATCGTGCGGGCGATAGCCTTGTTGATCTCGAGGTCGGTCGTGCCGGGAGTGGGCTGCCGGTTCTCGCTGCCGTCGGCGTTAAAGAAGAAGCTGAGGACGATACCGCCATTGACGCCGGGAGCGGCCCGGTGGAAATGGCCTCCTCGAATGCCGCCCGAGAGACCGCTCGCCTCGGCGGAGTATTCGGCGTAAGACCCATCCCGACTGACCAGGAGGACCACGCGTCCAACCGCGGTCGAGTTGTTGGCGGGCACCTCGTTCGACCCGCGGAGTTCAGCCACGTACTTCTCCTGAGGGTCGCTGCTGCAGGCGGCTATGCCGAGCGCGGTAATGGTGACAATGAGGGCGTTTCCGAAAAATCGGCGTGAAAGCATGGAAGTCTCCTGGATGAATGAAACGACAAATGAAGGAACGAAAGAATTCCCTTCATTCTTGCAGTGTTTCATCCCGCCGGGCAAGCGAGCCCGGCGGAGTCTGGAGGACCGCCTAAACGCCGGCGAAGGACACGCCCTCGAACACCAGTGTGGGCGTCCGGAGGGGCGAATACTCATAGGGGTCGTTCCCAACCCCCACGAGGCGCTTCCACAGATCGAGCTGATTCCCGGAGATGTTCATTTCGGCCACGGGCTCGGCGATCTCGCCCTTGCGGATCAT
>CAYNHK010000393.1:0-2651 GCA_964396875.1 uncultured Acidobacteriota bacterium
CAACACCACGAACTCGGTGGCGCCGGTGGTGCGACTCGCGGCCAACGACGCGAAGCAGAAACTCTTCGCGGCGGCCGCTCCCGCCCTGGGCGTCAAGCCCGAGGAACTGGAGGCTCGCGGAGGGAAAGTCTTCGTTGCCAGCAAACCGGCGAAGAGCCTGACCTTCAAACAGGCGGCGGCGAAGATCAGCGGAGAACAGGTCGCGGCGACCGCGGAGAGGAAGAAGCAGTACGAACTGTTCCGCCAGGAGATCGCGGGCACACAGTTCTGCGAGGTCGAGGTCGATGTCGAGACCGGCGAAGTGAAGATCATCAAGATGGTCTCGGTGAACGACTGCGGCATCCCGGTCAACTCTCTGCTCACGGAGAGCCAGGTCATCGGCTCGATGATCCAGGGCGCTTCCTGGGCGCTCTTCGAGAACCGGATCCTCGACCGCAGCTACGGGACGATGGTGAATCCGAATCTCGAGTCGTACAAGATCCTCATGCCCACGGACATGTTCGAAGCGGTCTCGATCCTCACGCCGGTCGCGAACCTCGGCAACAACACCTCCACCACGGGGATCGGCGAACCGCCGAGCGTGCCCCCGCTCGCGGCCATCGCGAACGCCGTCTTCAACGCGACGGGCGCCCGCGTCCGCTCGCTTCCCATCTCGCCGGATCGCATGCTGGCCGCCCTCGCCGAAGCCCGACGGAGGGCTTAACCCAAATGAACCGCTTCGAAGTCGTCAAACCGAACTCCCTCGCCCAGGCGAAGGACCTCGTCCAGGAAAAAGCCTGGAGCAGCTACCAGGCGGGTGGCATCGATCTGATCGACCACCTCAAGGAGCGCCTCGAGCAGCCGCCGCGGATCGTCGACTTGAAAGGCATTCCGAACCTCGCCGACATCAAGGTCGAAGCCGACGGCGCGCTTCGCATCGGCGCGCTCGTGAAACTCGCGGATGTCGCGAACGACGAGCGCATCAAGAAGACCCATACGGCACTCGCGACCGCCGTGGGAGAGGCTGCCTCGCCGCAGATCCGCAACGTCGCCACCATCGGCGGCAACGTCCTGCAGCGTCCGCGGTGCTGGTACTACCGCCTCGAGGAGTACAAGTGCCTCAAGAAGGGCGGGGAGGTCTGCTACGCGGTGGGCGGCGAAAACAGGTACCACGTCATCTTCGGGGGCGGACCCTCGTATGCCGTCCATCCCTCGAATGCGGCGGTGGCTCTCGTGGCTCTCGGCGCTTCGTTCGTGTTCGACGGCCCGAAGGGAGCGCGCACCGTGGCCGCCGCCGAGTTCTTCCAGCTGCCGTCGAAGAACGAGCTGGTGGAGAACTCCATGGCTCCCGCGGAGATCCTCACCGAGATCCGCGTCCCCGCTGCGGCGGGCCGCTCGATCTACGACGAAGTCCGCGAACGGCAGGCCTTCGACTGGCCGCTGGTTTCACTCGCCGCGTCCGTCCGGGTTGAGGGCGGTCTGGTGAAGGACTGCCGCGTGGTTCTCGGTGCGGTCGCCCCGGTGCCCTGGCGCTCCAATCGAGCCGAAGCGGCGCTCATGGGCAAACCCCTGAACGAAATGACGCTCCAGGACGCGGCCCGGGCTGCGATTGTGGGCGCGGCTCCACTTTCGGACAACGGGTACAAGGTCGGCCTGGTCCAGACCCTCGTTCGCCGCACCCTCGCCCAGCTCGCCTAGAACGGAAAAGCCCATGAATGACATTCCCGTGCACACCAACGCGGCTTCGAGCGAGACCGAACCGGTCGTGATCCCCTGCAGCCGGATCCGCACGAAGATGTACTACGTGCTGGGCCGTCAGGCCGTCGACCTCACGAAGTCGTCGCCGACATCGCAGTACTGGTGTTCGCGCACCGCCACGGTGATCGGGCCCGACGACGTGTGCTGTTCGCCCGAACTTTGCGCGCCCAACCGCGCCTGCTACGAAGCCGAGGAATAACGGCTAGGCCGTCTGGGCCTTCGCCTTCGGGTCGACCACGACCACGGGCAGGACGATCGTGAACTTCGTCCCCTTGCCTTCCTCGCTCTCCACGGTGATGTCTCCACCCATCATCTGGCAGAAGTTGCGGCTGATCACGAGGCCCAGGCCGGTGCCGCCGAACTTGCGCGTGGTGGAAGCGTCGGCCTGGGTGAAGGCCTGGAACATGCGACCGAGCTGTTCCTTGTTCATGCCGATGCCGGTATCGGAGACGATGAAGTGGAAGATCTCCGCCCCGTCCTGCCAGCTCCGGTAGACATCGAGCGTGATCGTGCCGCGTTCCGTGAACTTGGATGCGTTTGAAAGCAGATTGAAAAGCGACTGGCGGACTTTCGTGACATCGGCATGGATGGCGCCGAGGTTCGGTCCGAGATTCACGGAGAGCCGGTTCGCCTTCTTGTCCACGAGCGGAGCCACCACCGCCACCACCTCGTCGATGAGCGGCTTCACCTCCACGGTCTCGAGATAGAGGTCCATCTTGCCGGCCTCGATCTTCGAGAGGTCGAGCACATCGTTGATGAGAGCGAGCAGGTGTTTGGCCGAGGAGTGGACCTTCTTGAGATCGGGCACGTATTCGTCGTGCCCGTTGTCCTCGGCCTCCTCCTGCATCATCTCGGTGTAGCCGATGATGGCGTTGAGGGGCGTGCGCAGTTCGTGGCTCATGGTCGCGAGGAAC
>CAYNHK010000394.1:0-2644 GCA_964396875.1 uncultured Acidobacteriota bacterium
GGGCGCTGGTGAGCGAAGGCAGGGACGAGGCGATGAAGTCGGCGAGGTGGCTCGGATTGGTGGTCCGGGCCGCCATGTTCTTCAGCTCATCGGGCAGGTTCGGGGTGAGATCGACCGCCTTCTGGAACATCGAGAGCGCGGCCTGGGCGAGCGCCTTCACCTCGACCTGCCTGTCCGCCGTGTCGGTATCTCTGAGGACTTCGATACGGGCCTTGATGTAAGGCCGGTATTGCGTGATCTCCAGGACCTTGAACCGGCCCACCCCCTGGACCACGAGACGCAGGGTGCCGTCCGGGAACTTGAACATCTTGTGGATGTGGGTCAGGGTGCCGATGGCGAAGAGGTCGGCCTCGACGGGATCGTCGACACCGGCTTCCTTCTGGGTGAGCACACCAATGGTGCGCTGCTGGCGCACCGCATCGTTCACGAGGGTGACGGACGCATCACGCGCGACCGCGAGTGGGAGAACGGCTTCGGGAAAGAGAACCGTGTCGCGAAGCGGAAGGATGGCGATCTCGGAGGGCAGATCCGACAGGGACGACTGAGAGAAACCCCCGGACTCGAAGTCAGGCGGCTGGTTTTCTATTGGATCGGACATGCGGGAACTCCCTTCTTGATCGGTCTCTTGATGCGGCGGTGCGCTCTATCGATGCTCGTTCTCCAGGACTTTAACGGTCGAGCCGCAGGCCCACGACGATGACGGTCTCGCCCCGGCGCACGCGAAGGCGCGCGACTTTGGTGGACGCGGCCTTGCGGACCGCGGCGTTGAACTCCTTCACCGAGGAGACTTCTTCGCCCGAGACCATGAGGATCACGTCGCCGCGGGCGAGGCCCGCCAGTTCGGCGGCGCCTCCGGCCTCCACGGACCGCACGACCACGCCCCGGACGCCGTCGGGCAGATCCATCCGCTCGCGGAGGCTCGGAGACAGCGTCTGGAGTTCGAAGCCGAGATTGGTCGCGGCCTTCTCCTCGCTCTCGGCGTCGTCGTCGCGGTCGTTCGAAGCGACGGGGGTGTCACCTTCCGGGAAGGTGCCGAGGGTTATGCGCACGCTCTTTTCCGCACCCGCGCGAATCAGCTTGAGGGTCACGGTAGTCCCCGGAGACAGCGAGGCGATGTAATTCGTGAGCGACGAGTTGTTGGTGACAACGCGGCCATCGACTTCGTAAATGTAATCCTCGAGCTCGATCCCGGCTTTATCGGCGGGGCTGCCCTTCGTTACGTCGCTCACCACGACGCCCTGGGCGGTGTTGCGGCCGAAGGTAAGGGCCACATCCTCGGAGGCGCTTTGGATCGAAACGCCCAGCCAGCCGCGGATGACCTTGCCCTTCGACTTGAGCTGGGGAAGGATGGCCTTCACCGTATTGATGGGCACCGAGAACCCGACCCCGGCGTTCTGCGCGAGACCCTGGGTGATGATCAACGTGTTGATGCCGATCACGCGACCCTGGGTGTTGAGAAGCGGACCACCGGAGTTGCCGGGATTGATCGCGGCGTCGGTCTGAAGCATGTCGATGCCGGTGCCCTGCTGGCCGAGGCTGATGTTGCGCGAGACGTTGCCCTTGCCGGACACCACCCCCACGCTGAGGCTGTTGCCGAGACCGAAGGGGCTGCCGATGGCCATCACCCAGTCGCCCACTTCCGCGGCTTCGGAGTCGCCGAGTTCGAGAACGGTGAGGGTCTCCTTGGGCTCGATCTTGATGACCGCGATGTCGGTGCGAGCGTCCTTGCCAAGAACCTTGGCGTCGTAACGCTTGCCATTTTCGAGGGTGACGTTGATCTGGTCCGCCTCGTCGACGACGTGGCGATTGGTCAGGATGGTGCCGTCCGCGTCGATGATGAAACCGGAACCGCCGGAACGCTGGTTCGGCTGATTCGGACCGAGCGGATCCTCATCCTGGAAGAAGGGAAACGGAAGCTGCCGGCTGCCGCGGGTGGCCTTCGGCTTGCTGGAGATCGTGATGTTCACGACCCCGGCGTTTTTGGCCTTGACGATGTTGCGGAAGGTGTCCAGGGTGAGCGGAGTGCCGTTCGGCGGCGTCGCCATGGGGGCGGCGGCTTCGATGGCTCGCGCCTCGGCGGTTTGCGGCCGCCGGATCTGGGACTGGAAGAACGCGGCGAGGAGCGTGGTGGCCATCGCCACGGCGAAGAACGTCGCCACTGCCCGGGACCTGGATGTCATCGTCTTCTATCTCTCTCTTTTGTCTTGTCGGTTTGTCGCGGAAACGGTTCCTTGTGGAATGAAGTACGCCTGTTTGCCCTCAAACACCCCAAGGTAAAGGGTGTCAGATGATTCTACGTAGCAGGCCTTGAATAAGTCGGAAAAAGAAAAAGGGAGCGGCCTCCGAAGAGGCCGCTCCCGGGGTACGTATCAATAATCGTCCATGCCCATGCCGCCGGGGCCACCGGGGCCGCCTGCAGGCATCGCGGACTTCTTCTCGGGGATCTCGGCCACAACGGCCTCGGTCGTGAGGAGGAGTCCAGCGATCGAGCTGGCGTTCTGGATGGCGAAGCGGACCACCTTGGCGGGGTCGATGACGCCCGCTTCGGTGAGGTTCTCGAACTTGTCGATTCGGGCGTTGTAGCCCTCTTCCGACTTCATCTCGCGAACCTTGGCCACGATGATGCTGCCTTCCTTGCCGGCGT
>CAYNHK010000395.1:0-2587 GCA_964396875.1 uncultured Acidobacteriota bacterium
AGTCGATCATCATGATCGCGTTCTTCTTCACGATGCCCACGAGCATGATCACGCCGACGAACGAATAGACGTTCAGATCCTGACCGAAAAGCGCCAGGGTCACGAGGGCGCCGAAGCCGGCGGCGGGAAGTCCGGACAGGATCGTGATGGGGTGGATGAAGCTCTCGTAGAGGATGCCCAGCACAATGTAGATGACCACCACGGAGAGAAGGAGCAGCCAGCCGAGGCCGGCGAGCGAGGACTCGAACGCCTTCGCCGCACCTTGGAACGAAGTGGTGATCGACGGGGGCAGGATCTCCCTTACCGCCGCGTTCACCGAGTCGACCCCTTCGCCGAGCGACGTGCCGGGCTTCAGATTGAACGAAAGAGTGACCGCCGGGAGCTGACCAAGGTGGTTCACCAGGAGCGGTGAGACCGTCCGAGAGAGGCGGGCCACCGACTCGAGGGGCACGAGCGCGCCGGTCGACGCCCTCACATGCAGCAGCCCCATGGTCTGCGGATCGCGCTGGAAAACCGGGAGGAGTTCGGTGATCACGCGGTACTGGTTGTCCGGCGCGTAGATCGTCGAGACCTGTCGCGTGCCGAAGGCGGTGTAGAGCGCATCCTCGACCTGCTGCGTGGTCACGCCCAGCGAGATGGCGCGGTCGCGGTCGATCTCCACGTGGATCTGCGGGCTCTTGATCTGGAGGTCGCTGGTGACGTCGTCGAGGCCGGGAAGCGCCTTCATCTTCTGCTCCAGGAGCGGAGCCACGCGGTAAAGCTCGGCGGTGTCCGAACTCTGCAGCGTCATCTGGTACAGGCTCTTGGTCTGCAGTCCGCCGATGCGGATGGGCGGGAGGATCTGCGGGAACGCCCGGATTCCCGGGACCTCCGCGAACTTGGGGCGGAGACTCTCGACGATCTTTTGCGCCGAGGGACGTTCGTGACGATCAGAGAGGCGGGCGAACAGCCGGCCCGAGTTCATGGTGTTGGTGCTGCCCGAGGCGCCGATGCTCGAGTTGAACACTTCGATGCCGGGCTCTTTGGCGAGGATGTCGGAGAGTTTCTTCTGATGCTCGGCCATCGCCTCGAACGACACGCCCTGGGCCGCCTCGGCGTAGATCAGGAGCTGGCCGATGTCTTCGGTTGGGAGGAAGCCTTTTGGCATGCGGACGAACAGCCACGAGGTCGCGACGAGGATGACGGCGGAAGTTGCGAGCACGAGCCTCGGCATGGCGAGAGTCGCGCGAAGGGTGCGCTCGTACCCCCGCCGCACCGCTTCGAACAGACGACCGCCGTGATGGTCGTGCTTCTTCCCGGCCGGCTGCGGCTTGAGGAACCGGCTGCACAGCATCGGGGTGAGGGTCAAGGAGACGAAGCCCGACACGAGGATCGCCGCGCTGATCGTCACCGCGAATTCGTGGAGCAACCGTCCGAGCAGTCCGCCCATGAAGAGAACGGGGAGGAAGACGGCGACGAGGGAGATGGTCATCGAGAGGATCGTGAACGAAACCTCTTTCGATCCCCGGAGCGCGGCTTCCATGGGGGACTCGCCGTCCTCGACGTGACGCACGATGTTCTCGAGCATGACGATCGCGTCGTCCACCACGAAGCCGACGCTCAGAGTGAGCGCCATCAACGAGAGGTTGTTGAGCGAGTAGCCGAGGAGGTACATCACGAAGAAGGTCCCCACGATGGCCATGGGCAGGGCCAGGCTCGGGATGATGGTCGCGGGCAGGTTGTGCAGGAACAGGAAGATCACCAGCACGACAAGGGCCACGGTCAGGACCAGGGTGAACTTCACATCGCCCACCGACTCCTTGATCGACATCGACCGGTCGAAGAGCACGTCGAGTTGGACCGAGGCCGGCAGTTGATCGCGGAACTGCGGAAGAAGATCGCGGATGGCCTGCACCACCGCCACCGTGTTGGCGCCGGGCTGGCGCTGGATGGTGAGGGTGATCGCCCGCTCGAGGCCGTGGTCGGTCATGAACCAGCTCGCGACCTTGTCGTTCTCGATACCGTCCACGACCTGGCCGAGGTCCTCGAGCCGGACGGGCGATCCATTCCGATAAGTCACGATGAGGGGTCGATAAGCGGCGGCGTTGGTGAGCTGACCGTTGGCCTCGACGGTGAGTGTCTCGGTCGCGCCTGAGAGCGTCCCGGTCGGGAGATTCACGTTGCCCCGCTGGATGGCCGACGTCACCTCGTCGATGCCGACCCCGCGGCTCGCGAGGGCAGAAGGATCGAGCTGGACGCGGACCGCGTACTTTTGAGATCCAATGACGCCGACCTGGGCCACCCCGCTGATCATCGAGAGTCGCTGCGCGATGAGGGTCTGCGCGTACTTGTCGACCTCCGACAGAGGGAGAGTCGGGGAGTGCAGGCTCATGAAGATGACGGGCTGGTCGGCGGGGTTCACCTTCTGATACGAGGGCGGCGTCGTCATCGTGGGCGGAAGTTGCGACGACGCTTTGCCGATCGCGGCCTGAACGTCCTGGCCCGCGGCGTCGATATTGCGGTCGAGACTGAACTGCAGTGTGATCTGGGTGAGGCCGAGGGCGTTCACCGAACTCATCGAATCGAGGCCGGCGATGGTCGAGAACTG
>CAYNHK010000396.1:0-2570 GCA_964396875.1 uncultured Acidobacteriota bacterium
TCGAAGGATCTCGAGATGGCGCCGTTCCTGGAGATCCGCCGCAGCCTCCTGATCGTCGGTTTCATCGCCATGCTCCTCTCCCTGCCTCTGTCGTTCGCGATGGCGCAGGGACTGGCCGGGCCCATCCAGAAACTCGCGGAGGGCGCACGCAAGATTGCGGGCGGCGATCTTGATGTGTCCTTGCCGCGCGCGGATGGAGAGGTGGGAGCACTCGCGCGGGCCTTCGAGGGAATGGTGGGCGAACTCAAGGAGAAGGCGCAGCTCGAAGCCCTCGTCGCCAACATGCAGCGCCGGCCCGGCGACATCACCTTCCGCGGCGCTTCGCCCAACAGCCGCGACTCGGGCGAAAGCGGCCAGGTGGGCCGGATCTTCGCGGGCCGCTATGAGCTCCTGTCCGAGCTTGGCAAGGGCGGAATGGGTGTGGTGTTCCGTGCGCGCGATCGTGAACTCGACGAAGAAGTGGCCCTCAAGGTCTTGAAAGGCGTGGGGGAGGGCGAAGGATCGTCGGCCCAGGTCGATCGTCTCCGCCAGGAAATCAAGCTTGCTCGTGTGATCACCCACCCGAATGTGGTTCGCGCCTTCGATTTCGGCGAGAGCGGAGGCTCGCGCTTTCTCACCATGGAGTACGTCGCCGGCACCACCCTGCGCGAAGTGATCGATGTGCGCGGCGGCCTGCAGCTGACGCCCGCGTTGCAGATCGCGAAGCAGGTGTGCCGCGGCCTCGCCGCCGTGCACAAGGCGGGCATCATCCACGGCGATCTCAAGCCCCAGAACGTGATGGTGATGGGGAGCGGCGTCGCCAAGCTGATGGACTTTGGCGTCGCGCGCACCCGCTCGAACCAGGACCATGGCGGCGTCTCCGTCGTGGGCACGCCACTCTACATGAGCCCCGAACAGGCCAAGGGCGCTGATCTCGACGAACGCAGCGACATCTACTCGGCCGGCGTCATGATGTACGAGATGTTCACCGGCCAGTGTCCCTTCCGCGCCCGTGACGTGACCGAGATCCTGCAGATGCACCTCAACGATGAACCGGCCGACCCGCGCACGCTGCGTCCGGAGATTCCTGCCGCGCTCGCCGAGATCATCCTCGCCTGCCTGGCCAAACATCGCGCGCAGCGTCCGGCGAGTGCCGTCGACCTCGACCGCTGGCTCATGAGGGTGCGTGTCTAGAATGGACCCATGCGCTCGGCCTCGATCGCCCTTCTTCTCTTCCTGAGCGTTCCGGCCGCGGCCCAGGAAGCGGAGGAGCCGCCTCCGGTTGCGGAGGAGCCGGAGCCGTTCCGGTTCGGAGGCGAGATCAAGGCGGGATTCCGCTGGTCCCAGGAGCAACAGTCTTCGATCTTCGGCGCGAACAACCAGATCGCCGGCTTCATGAGGACGCCCGACGTGGGCAGCTCGTTCGAGATCCAGCACCTCGCAATCTCTGGCGAAGGCTTCGTAACGTCCGGTGTCTTCGCGAAGTTCGAGGTGCGCTTTCTCGATCTCTACAACCGCAATCCCACGTCAACCGATGACATGGTGTTCGTGCGCCAGGCCTTCGTTCGCTTCGGTGACAAACCCGAGTTGCTCTCGGGCAGCGCAGGCTCAAAGGCCTACGCCCTCTTCGGGATGGCGCCGCGTTTCAGCAAGCAGGTCACGCGTCGGCTCGAGACCTACGGCCTGTGGGGCACCGCGGTGGGCCGTTTTGAGCAGCCTCAGCTCGAAATCGGCGCTCCCATCGGTTCCCATTTCTACGCGCGCGCCATGATCGGGTCGGGCAACCCGCTCTTCATGCGCGACACCAACGTTCTCGCCGGCGACAACCTGTCCGAGGCCGCGGTCAATCCGAAGGCGACGTACGGCTTCGGCTTCCCGATCCTCTACGACGCGAAGGTCACGGAGATCAACGTCGGCGCCAATCCGGAGAAGGGCTTCGGTCTCGGCGCTCACTTCGGGGGCGGAGCCAAGCCGGGCGTGGACATGCTCGCCTGGTACTTTGGCCGCCGGCTGGCCAACACCGCCCGCCTTCGCGGCACGGACTACCCCGGCGAGCTCGCTGTGTTGCGTGGTGCGGGCTTCCCGATTCCGACCAGCGGCGACAAGCGCCACGAGTGGGGCATCAACCTTCAGGGGAAGGTGAGCGGCCTTCGACTCTTCGCGCAATGGGTGGATCAGGACCTCGCCGGCGCCAGCCGTTACGGCATTGAAGCCGAGGCCGCGTGGATCTTCCAGTTGCCGGGTCTCTTTCTCGTCGGTGAATCGCCTTTTGGGAACTGGATTCAGCCGAGCTTCCGATATTCGTGGATCGAAAACCGCTTCGACGCGCCGCGCTCCTACCCGCGCCTCGCCGTGCAGTGGCCCTGGAAGAAGTACGACATGGGCGTGCGCATGGGCCTCGTTCGCAATGTCGACCTCACCGCCGAGTACACCATCCACGAGGTCTTCCGAACCGTCGATCTACCGAACCTGCCCATGAAGGAGTTCGTGGTCACCCTGCGAACCGGCTGGTAGGGACACACGCTGGACAGCCCCGGGCTAGCGCAGGCCGAATTCACTTCGGCCGGAGCGCGGGGGTTTGGGGGGCTGAG
>CAYNHK010000397.1:0-2567 GCA_964396875.1 uncultured Acidobacteriota bacterium
CGTCCTCGCCTGCAACGGCTACGAGATCATCGACCTCGGCGTGATGGTCCAGTGCGACGAGATCCTGCGCGTCGCGAAGGAAAAGAACGTGGACGTCATCGGCCTGTCCGGCCTGATCACGCCTTCGCTCGACGAGATGGTGCATGTGGCTTCCGAGATGAAGCGGCTCAAGTTCACGATTCCCCTGCTCATCGGTGGGGCGACGACGTCGCGGGCCCACACCGCGGTCAAGGTCGCTCCCGCCTTTGACCAGCCGGTGGTCCACGTGCTCGACGCCTCCCGCGCGGTGGGCGTGCTCACGAACCTCAAGTCGGAGGCGCGACAGGTGTTCGTGGATGAGAACCTGCGCGACCAGGAGCGGCTCCGCGCCGATTATGCGAAGAAGATCTCACAGCGGGTACTGGTCCCTCTTTCGGAAGCGCGGGCGAAGAAGCTCGGGACCGACTGGAAAACCTACGTGCCGCCCGTCCCGTCGTTGCTGGGTGTGAAGCACCAGGACGTGCCGGTGGCCGAACTGACGCAGCTCATCGACTGGTCGCCCTTCTTCGCGGCCTGGGAACTCGTGGGCACCTACCCGAAGATCTTCGAGCACCCGAAGTGGGGTGATCGGGCGAAGGAAGTGTTCGCGGACGGCCAGGCCATGCTCAAAGAGATGTCCCAGCCGGGCGCGCTGCGGGTTCAGGCGAGCCTGGGTCTGTTCAAGGCGGCGTCCAATCACCATGACGATATCGAGGTCCAGACGGGGAGCGGGAGTGTCGAACTTCACACCCTGAGGCAGCAGGTGAAGAAGCAGACGGACGAGCCTTACGTGGCGCTTTCCGATCTCATCGCTCCCATCGACACCGGCGTGCCGGACACGATCGGCGCCTTCGCGGTGGCGGTGACGGGCGGTCTCGACGAGATGGTCGCCCGGTTCGAGAAGGATCATGACGACTACCGGTCGATCCTTGCGAAAACCCTGGCCGACCGTCTGGCGGAAGCGGCAGCGGAATGGATCCATCGCGAGGCCCGTCGGGCGTGGGGAATCGACACGGATCTTGCGATCGAAGACCTCGTCCGCGAGAAATACCGCGGGATCCGGCCCGCTCCCGGCTATCCCGCCCAGCCCGACCATTCGGAGAAGGAAATTCTGCTGAATTTGCTCGGCGGAACCCCGAAAACCGGCATCACCTTGACGTCGAGCTACGCGATGTCGCCCGGGAGTGCGGTGTCCGGCCTGATCTTCTCGCACCCGGCCTCGCGGTACTTCACGGTGGGGCCGATCGGGGACGACCAGGCGGACGACTACGCCCGGAGGAAGGGTGTCCCGGTGAAGGATCTCGCCCGGCTTCTGGGGTCGGCGCTCGCCTGAGAGCCGCGTGACCGTCGCGTGACGATCCCGGGACGATCCCGCGACCGGGTCTTTGCCGGACCGGCCTCGCGCCGCTGGCTTTGAACGACGGCGAGCCAACAAACAGGCCTCGAAAGTCTGGCGCTCAAGAAACTATATAAGGCCTTTCCTCCTCCGAAAAAATTCTCGGGATTTCTTCGCCGCGTACAGCGCGGGCGCCATGCGGGTGGGGCGTCGTCAGTGCCTAAAAAGCCCAGTGAGAGAAGGGTTGACAGCATTTCCGGGCGCTCACTAGGCTTCGCGTCCCTCAAAGCCTCATCCACCGACGGCGTTGAGCAAAACCAGCAACAAATGTTCGATCTCACATTCAGTCTTCTAGAGGGCGGCCTTCCCCAGCAGGGGAGACTGGTCGTCTTCTTCCGCTTCACGACCCCCGCGCGGATCGTGCGGTCGGGCATGCTGAACTACGACTGCGCCGAGGGCCGCTTCGTGGGTCCCCAGCGGAATCCCCAGCTCATGGACGCGGCTAGAGACTTCATCCGCACCGTTGACTCGGGAAGTTCGCTCCCCCAGGAGAAGACCGCCTGATCCCTGGCCCGCGTTTGCGGGAATCGATACGGGGCTGCGTGATAAACTCCGCCTCCGCTTTCCGGGAACGGCTGCTTTCGTGCCGCCCTTCTGTCGCGGTTTTCCATTACGAGGTGTTGGGTTAGATGTCTTCAGGCAAAGGCAGGACGATTGCCCCGGCCACGGGCAAGTTGGGGATTCTCCTCCCGGGGATGGGAGCCGTAGCGACGACGTTCATCGCCGGCGTGGAGGCCATTCGCAGCGGCCTCGTGAAGCCCGTGGGCAGCGTCACCCAGACCGGAACCATCCGCCTCGGGAAGCGCACCGACAAGCGCACGCCCCTGGTGCGGGACTTCGTTCCGCTGGCCGAGCTTGCCGACATAGAGTTCGCGGGTTGGGACTGTTTTCCCGACAACGCCTACGTCGCGGCGAAGAAGGCGGGCGTGCTTCACTATGAGCACCTGACCGCGCTCAAGCCCTTTCTCGAGACGGTGGCGCCCTGGCCCGCCGTGTTCGATCAGAACTACGTCAAGAAGCTGCAGGCGACTCACGTCAAGACCGGCAAGACCAAGATGGACCTCGCCGAAGCAGTGATGGCGGACATCGAGGGCTTCAAGAAGGCGAAGAACCTCTCCCGCCTCGTCATGGAGTGGTGCGGATCCACCGAGAT
>CAYNHK010000398.1:0-2558 GCA_964396875.1 uncultured Acidobacteriota bacterium
CCGGCCACCTGGTCCTCTCGACCCTCCACACCAACGACGCGCCGTCCTCGATCACCCGCCTTCTCGACCTTGGTGTGCCTCAGTTCCTGGTCACCTCGACCCTCGTGGGCGTGATCGCCCAGCGCCTCGTCCGAACCAACTGTCCCTCCTGCCTGGTCGATCACGTGCCGACCGACGAGGAAGTGGCGGCCCTCCGCGTGGTCCGGGAAAAACTCGGGACCGTTCTCTTCAAGTCGGGTGCCGGGTGCCTGCAGTGCCGGCAGACCGGCTACTCTGGTCGCGACGGCATCTACGAAATCATGAACATGTCCGACAAGGTGAGGCTCCTCGTTGCCCAGGGCGCCTCGTCGGTGGACATCCGCAAGACCGCGCGCGAAGAGGGCATGCGGAGCCTGCGCGAATCGGCGTTCGAGAAGGTCATGCGCGGCCGGACCACGGTGACGGAACTCGTCCGCGTCACCGGCAAGTGACGGCGCTCAAGATCTAGAAGGCGCCGTCATTGCGAGGAGTCGCTCCGTCACGACGAAGCAATCTCTCTTTGGAGTCGAGGAGGATCGTGACCGGTCCGTCGTTCACGAGGGCCACGTCCATCACGGCCTGAAAGACGCCGCGCTGGACCGTCCTCCCAGATTGCGCCAGCCGGTCACAGAAGGCTTCGTACTGTGCCTTCGCCTCGTCCGGCGGCG
Source organism: uncultured Acidobacteriota bacterium (assembly GCA_964396875.1). Lineage (GTDB taxonomy): Bacteria > Acidobacteriota > Vicinamibacteria > Fen-336 > JAGNNV01 > JAGNNV01. The sequence goes on from CAYNHK010000398.1 coordinate 687, forward strand.
CGGCGTCGAGGTAGCTCGGGCGCCGGCCCTTCCGCGAGTCCGCGAGAAGAGTGAACTGCGAAACCACGAGGATCTCGCCCGCGGTGTCCATGACCGACAGGTTCATCGTTCCCGCCGCGTCGTCGAAAATCCGGAGATTCAGCACCTTGTCGGCCATCCAGTCGAGGTCGACGCCGGTGTCGCCCTTGGCAACCCCGAGCAGGATCAGCAGGCCGGAGCCAATCGAGGAGACCCTCGATCCGTCCACGTCGACGCTGGCCGACTTGACCCGCTGAATCACCGAGCGCACGAGGGGGAGGTTAGCTCCCCCGGCGTGCGATACTTCTAGTACGAAACAATGCGCGCCACCGACCATGACGTCCAATACCTAGCCCGGAAAATCATCAGAACCCTGACCACCGCGGGCCGGATCGACTGCGACAACGAAGAGGCGGTGGTGATGGGACTCACCTCTGCCCTGCTCAAGGAGATCCGTCTGGAGGATGCTCTGAACGAGGAAGCTCGGCAGATCCTCATGTCCCACTCCTCCACCATGGCCCGGGACAACATCACCGGGCTCGACATGTTTCGCAAGGTAAAACGAGAGCTGGCCAAGAAGAAGGGGATCATCCTGTGAGGCTTTCCAGGGAGAAGATGATGCAGCTCTCGCATGTAGCCATTGGCTACTTGAAGGACGAGCCCATGGTCGAGTTCTTCGCCGACCCCAAGGACATTCGCGCCGAGATCTTCAAGTTCATCGAGAACGAAGGGAAGATCGACGAATCCATCGACCTCGCCGTTCGCCAGAAAATCGAGAGTCAGAAGCGCGGCATCCCCGAAGGTTCGGAAGAGTGGGACATCCTCTACCGGAAGTACTTCGACGAGGAGGCCGCGCGCCGTCGTCGCTGACTCGGGTTTAAGGAGGCCCCCTCATGTTTGGATGCCTCGGCGTTGCGTTTCGGGCTGCCTTCTTCGTGGTAGTGCTCGTCCTCTTAGGCGGAGCCGCGTACTACTACCTTCGCGTGAACCCCGACCAGGCGCCCTGGAAGGGTGGTGTGGCTTCCGTGCAGGAAAAGGTGGGCACGGTGAAGCTCGCGGCCGAAGTGCGGGCGGCCTTGTCCCTGCGGGAGTCCCTGAAAAATCTCGATCTCAGCGTGAGTGCCGAGAAAGACGTGGTGACGCTGCGGGGCAAGGTCCCGAGCGCCGATGTTTCTAAGGCTGTGGAGGGCATCGCCTCGTCGGTTCCCGGGGTTCGCCAGGTTGTGAACTTCCTCGAGATCGATCGCGGTGCGGGAACCGCCGCGGACGGCGCCGATGATCGAACCATCGGCCAGAGGGTGGACGATGAAGCTCTGGAACTCAAAGTCCGGGCCGCCTTCAAGCTTGACCGGGAACTGGCTGCGGCGGATTTCGAGGTGAAGGCAATGAAACGCGCGATTCGCCTGTCCTCACCCACCGCCACCGCCGAGCAGAAGAAGCGCGCGATGGATGTCGCCAGGTCCATCGAAGGCGTCGCCACCGTCTCGATGTAGGGCCCGGTCGGTCCCGCGGACCGCTAGCCAATCATGCGCGTCACCCCGGCGAGCGCGAAGCCTGGCCTTGGGCCAAAGCCGGGATCCACTCACCGCCTCTTGTTGGGTTACCGCTCTTCGGTTTCTTCGCCGTCGGCTTCGAGCGGCGCCAGCGGTTTGACGTCCAGCAGCGTTCCGCCGAAGAGATCGAGAGTGCGGCCCACCGCCGGGTCGGCCGCGGCCCGCGCCTTCAACGCCGCTTTGTCGGCGGCTTTCATGGGGGCCGGTCGCGGCTCGGCCTTTGCCGGGGCTTCCGCCGGGGGGGGCGAGGGAGGAGCCGCTGCCCGGGCAGGGCGGGGCCTGGGAGGTGCTTTGTCGTCCA
>CAYNHK010000399.1:0-2551 GCA_964396875.1 uncultured Acidobacteriota bacterium
CGTGGGCGAAACTCGGGAGCACCCGCATGTAGAAGCGCAGGGGCGATCCGAACCACACGAGCAGCACCGTGAGCAGGGACGCGAGCGGACCGATGAAGGCCCGCAGTTCCCGGTAGAGAAGGAAGATGCCGGCACAGCCGAGGGTCACTGAAACGAGGCAGGCCGCGGCGATGAACAGAGGCTCGCCGCCGCTCATCTCGAACCCAAGCACGAAGCCAAGAGCCGACCGGACGAGATAGAGAGGAAGGAGTAACACGCTCCAGACGAGGGGGGCGCCGATCGGCAGGACATTCTTCGTGGTCGGGTCCTGGCCGAGCAGGGCGTAGTCGTTGGCCAGGTTGAGATCACGATCGAATATGAGCGAACGCGCGAACGTGAAGTAGTGAAATCCGTCCGCGTCGAGCGATCGCGGGTGCCGCAGGTAGAGGAAGGCGGCCAGCAGGACCAGCACCAGCAGCGCCCAGCGCTCGCCCCCCGCACGCCGGTCACTCAGGAAGACGCTCCAGACCGCGGCCACCGCCACCGCCACCAGGGTCGCCTGAAAGAGCGGAATTCCGGGGTCGAGGCCCGGTCGGATGAGGTCGGCCGCGACCAGAGCGAGCGCCAGCAGGGCGAGACCGAAGCGGCGGTTCATCAAGGCTTTCACTATACTTTCGGCCGACAAGATCCAAGAGAACGCACCAGGCGTCAGGCAATAGGGCCTGCGCACGAAAGCAAGAAGGACAAATGACCGAACTCACACCCGAAGTTATCCACCGGCTTCCAAAGACGGACCTCCACGTCCACCTCGACGGATCGCTGCGAATCCCGACCCTGATCGAACTCGCGAAGGAGCGGCAGGTCAAGCTCCCGTCCTACACGGTCGAGGGCCTGCGCGAGCTGGTCTTCAAGGATTCCTACAAGAACCTGCCCGAGTACCTCGAGGGCTTCCTGTACACCACGGCGGTGATGATCGACGCCGAGGCGATCGAACGCATCGCCTACGAGTTCTGCCTCGACAACCAGGCCGAGGGCGTCCGCTACGTCGAGGTCCGCTTCGCCCCTCAGCTTTCCGTCCGGCATGGCCTGTCGATGTCGGAAGTGGTTCAGGCGGTGGACCGCGGCCTGCGGCGCGCGGCCCAGGAGTTCAATCTGCGTCCCGAGGTTCAAAACGGCAGCGAGCCGAAGTTCGTGGCGGGCATGATCCTGTGCGCGATGCGCTACTTCGAGGGAACCTGGTCGGAGGGTTTCGGGAGGTTCTTCCAGGCGATGCCTGAAGCGGACCGTTTCGAGCTCTACTCAACGGCCAGCGTCGAGGTCGCGCGCGCGGCGGCCCGTCTCCGCGACGAGGGCTGCCTCGTCGTGGGGATCGACCTCGCGGGCCAGGAGAAGGGCTACCCCGCCGGCGACCACAAACACGCCTATCAGATCGCCCACGAGGCGTTCCTCGGCAAGACCGTGCATGCGGGCGAGGATTACGGCCCGGAGTCGATCTTCCAGGCCCTCGGCGATCTGCACGCGGACCGGATCGGCCACGGGACGTGGCTCTTCAGCGAGGAGAAGATCCACTCCGCCATCCCCAACAAAAAAGCGTACGTCGAGTCGCTGGTGCAGTTCGTCGCCGACAAACGGATCACCCTCGAGGTCTGTCTGACTTCGAACCAGCAGACCGTGCCCGAGCTCGCGGCCGACCTGTCCAAACATCCTTTCGGCGAGATGCGAAAGCGGAAACTCTCCACCACGTTCTGCACCGACAACCGCCTCGTTTCGAACACCACGGTATCCCGCGAAATCGGACGGGCGGTGGAGGCCTTCGACTTGAGCGCGCGAGAGGTCCGCGACTCGCTCATCTACGGGGTGAAGCGCAGCTTCTTCCCCGGCAGCTACCTCGAAAAGCGCCAGTACGTGCGCCAGTTCATCGACTTCGTCGACCGGATTCTCGGCAAGACCGAGAGCACCTAAGCAGGGGCCCGGCCCCGTGGCGGCCTCATAGTATCGTCCGTCGTTATGGCTGTTGAGGGCGCGGCGCGTCCGGCTCATCCGGGGCGCATCGGAAAATACGAGATCGTCTCGAAGATCGGCCAGGGCGCCATGGGCGAGGTCTACAAGGCCCGCGACACCGTCCTCGACCGTTTCGTCGCCATCAAGACGATGTCGCCCGCGGTTCTCGGCAACCCCGAGATGGGCCAGCGCTTTCTTCGCGAGGCCCAGTCGGCGGCCCGGCTCAATCACCCGAACATCGTGACCCTTCACGATTTCGGCGAAGACGCCGGACAGTACTACATGGCCATGGAGCTTCTCGATGGCGAGGATCTCGCGCGGGCGCTTCGGCGCGGCGCGCTCCCCACCCTCGAGGACAAAGTCGCGGTGATGGAGCAGATCCTCGACGGCGTCGGCTACGCCCACAACATGGGCGTGATCCACCGCGACCTCAAACCGCCGAACATTCACCTGCAGCCCAACGGACACATCAAGGTCATGGACTTCGGGCTGGCTCGGCTCGGAGAGTCGGAGATCACGCGGGCGGGCACCGTGATGGGCACGCCCAACTACATGTCGCCCGAACAGGTGC
>CAYNHK010000400.1:0-2542 GCA_964396875.1 uncultured Acidobacteriota bacterium
CCTTCCCCGCGCGTTGTCGAAGCTGGGGTTGTGTTCGCGGAAAGAGGCCTTCGACCACATCTCCTCCGGTCGGGTCGAGGTCAACGGCCGGGTTTCGACGGATACCACGCTGCGTGTTTCCCTCGAACATGACCGGATTGCCGTCGATGGCCGGCAAGGGCAGGACGTCCGTGAGCCCATCGTGATCGCTCTGCACAAGCCTGTCGGCTACCTCACCACGCGTTCCGATCCCCAGGGCCGGAAGACCGTCTACGACCTGCTGCCGAAACTAGACCGGTTCGTGTTTCCCGTGGGGCGTCTCGACAAGGACACGTCCGGTCTGCTCATCCTCACCGACGACCATCGTCTGGGCGAGGCCCTCACGAATCCCGAGAGCCATGTGCCGAAGACCTATGAAGTTGAGATCAATCAGCTTCCAGACGACTCGCAGCTGGAACGGCTTCGCCAAGGCGTTGATATCGGCAGAGGCGAGGCGACACGGCCCGCTCACGTCACAGTGATCACGTCGGACAAACGCGGCCCCTGCCTTAAACTCGTCATCAATGAGGGCAAGAACCGACAGATTCGCCGCATGATTTCTGCGGTGGGCCTGTCTGTCCTGAGGCTGTCTCGAGTTGCGATCGGGGACTACAGCCTGGGTTCGATGTCTTCGGGCGCTCATCGGTTCCTTCCGGGCTCCGACCGAAGCCGTCTCCTCGAACGATCTCACGCGGCGGGCGAGAGTTGAATCAACCGGCGGTCTCAGCCCGAGGGCGTGCATGAAAAGCAGAATCGTTGTTGCCGGGTCGGGTGCTTTCTGGCTCGGCGCGATTAGCGCCTTGCTCGGACGCATGGCCGATCTACTCGTCCTCTCCCGCCCGTCGTCCTGGGGAGCGCTCGCCTTCTACTTTCTCGCTGGGTGGCTGGCCGGATTCTTCTGCGGGGTCATCAGCAATCGCGTCGTTCCGTTGCTCGGATCCATCATCCTGGTTACGGGCGTTCTCGCGATGTATCCGCTGAACGTGTTCTGGCTCAACGGTGAACCCTGGTCGTCCTCTAAGAGTCTCGGGGCGGACGCGCTTGTCTTCTCGTCGTTTCTGATCCTCCTCGTCCTGCTGAGGACCTGGTCCCTTCGTGCGGCGCCGTCCAGTCGTCGCCTTTCTTTGCTCGGCCTTGTCTTGTTGGCGACGGGATGCGCCTATTTGTTCTCAGGATCGCTTCCGAAAGCTCAGGACCGGGCGGGAAAAGGGCCGGACATACTGTTGATCGTCATGGACTCCGTCCGCAGGGACCACGTCAATTTTCTTGGCTACGCTCGCGCCACCACGGGGCGATTCGATCCCTACCTCCCTGCGGCCAGGATCTACGAGAACGCGTACTCGACTGCTCCCTGGACCGTCCCCTCCACGCTCGACATCCTTGGCGCGGAGGAGGGGAAGGGCGCGGCATCGGGAATTCCCGCTCGATTGACTCAGCTTGGATACGCGACGCTCATGCTTTCGGATAACCCTCACCTGGCCGGCCCCCCGCCCGCTTACTTCGGCTTTGAGGAGAAGCAGAGAAGCGTCTCCTACTGGAGATACAAGTTGTGGGGTTCGATCGCCGCCGAGGTCCTCGATCGAGCGCGGGGCGGCAACGACCGGGGGCTCGCGGATCGCCTGGCGGATTGGATTGTGGGCCGTCAGGGTCCCGTCTATGTGCACGCGCATTTGATGAACGCGCACACGCCCTTCAAGTTTCCACCGATCGACAAGGTTCGACGCCCAGGGCGCCGCATCGAGTTCCCGGTTACCGGTCAGGAAATGACGGACGCGGAGCGTGATTCGATCATTGCCCGATACGATGAGGGAGTTCGCACCGCATTCGCGGCCGCCTGGCGGATGATCGAGACCATGCGGAGCCGTCGGCGACCGTTATTGGTGCTCGTTACCGCCGATCATGGCGAGCTGCTGGGAGAGGGTGGCCAGTGGTTTCACGGCAATGGGCTTGAACAGGAGCTGCTTCGTATCCCGCTCGTTGCCTGGGGAGATGGCGTGACCCCGGGTCGAGTGTCAGCTCTTGCCAGCAATGCGCAGTTGCCCGAGACGATAATGGCGGCCGCGCGCGGAGAGACAGCGCCCCGAGACCTGCGCACGAGCGACGGAATCGACCAGGTGGAAGGGGCCCTCCCCGGGACCGCGGCCTTTCGCGTCCGGGGGTCGTACAAGGTCCTGATCTCAAAGAACGCCCCGCCGCGCCTTTATCTTCTGTCCGAGACGGGCGCCATGACGGACGTCAGCTCCGCCCAGCCTCAGCTGGCGAAAGTGATGGCCGCGGGCTTGAGCCTCTCGCCATCGACGCACGCGGCGCCCGCGCTTGACGAAGCGACACTCGAGGTTCTGAGGAGTCTGGGCTACGTCCGCTGATCACGGTCTCGCCTCCCGGCGACGCTGCGCTCGTTCTGGAAGGCGACCCTCCTCCCCCGCTGAAGACCGTGATGTTTGGTACTTTCACATTTCGCAAGTATCTTGCATAAATGCAGAGGCTCACCGAAGAGCTGATTCAGGCCGGTTGGGCGGGCCGG
>CAYNHK010000401.1:0-2539 GCA_964396875.1 uncultured Acidobacteriota bacterium
TGGTGAAGGCCACGATCGAGGCCCTGATCAACCGCGGCATCAACGTGGTGACGACCTGCGAGGAGTTCGCCTATCCCGTTCCCGCCAACGCCAAGGTCTTCCGCGACCTCGACGTGATCGCGAAGAAGAAGAAGGTCACGGTTTTAGGCACCGGCGTCAATCCCGGTTTCGCCATGGACGCCCTCGCCCTCACCATGACCGCGCCCTGCGAATCGGTCACCCGCGTTTCCGTCACCCGCATCGTCGACGCGGGAACGCGCCGCCTGCCCCTGCAGCGCAAAGTGGGCGCCGGGCTCTCGCTCGCGCAGTTCAGCCGCGCCAAGGCCGAGGGCACCGTCCGCCACGTGGGCCTGCCCGAGTCCGTGCAGATGATCGCCGACTCGCTCGGCTTCAAGCTGGAGCGCGTCGAGGAGACCCTCGAACCCGCGATCGCCCCGCGCGACCTCAACACCGACTACCACCGCAAAGCCGCGGGAACCGCTGCCGGCATTAAGCAGAGCGCGCGCGGTTACACCAAGGCTGGTCTCGCCATCAGCCTCGACCTGCACATGTACGTGGGAGCCGACTCTCCGAAGGACCACATCGTGATCGACGGTTCGCCCTCGATGGACATGACGGTGAAAGGCGGCATCGCCGGCGACATCGCCACCGCCGCGATCTCCGTGAACGCCATCCCGAAGGTCATGTCGGCCCGCCCCGGCGTCCTCACGATGCGCGACATTCCGCTGATTCATTCCTACAACAAGGAAGAAGCCAGGAACCCGCCGAAGAAGTGACGGCAGGCGCCGCGAGGCGTCAACGTCATCGCGAGGAGGACGTCGAGACATAACCGACGAAGCGATCCTCACTTGACACGATCAGACCCTCGTCCCTAGTGTTCGAGGGTCATGTCCGACTTCTTCTCGTCGCTCCAATCGGGGTTGGCTTCTTTCGCGGACACGCTCCGGAACACCGACTGGTCCGTCCGGCTCTCGCAGCTCGAGCTTCCCGCGATGTCCGTTGACCTGCTTCAGTCGATCGCTCTCGGCATCGCTCTGGCGGCCTGTGCGGGCCTGCGCGCGTGGCTGCCGCTCCTCGCCCTCGGCCTGTCGGTCCGCCTCGGCGTCCTGCCTCTCGGCGATTCCTTCCAGTTCATCGGCTCCAACCCCGCCCTCACCGTGTTCGTGATCGCGACGATCATCGAGGTGATCGCCGACAAGATCCCGGTGGTCGACCACGCGCTCGATGCGCTTTCGACGTTTCTGAAGCCGGTGGCGGGCATCGTTCTCGCGGCCTCGGTGATGTGGACGGTGGACGACCCGATCGTGGCCCTGGCCCTTGGGGTGATGGTGGGAGCCCCTGCTTCTCTGGTGCCCCACGCCGCGAAGACCACGTTGCGCGGGGTGTTGTCGCCGCTCACCGCGGGGGTGGCCGCCCCCATCCTCTCGGTTCTCGAGGATGTGATCGCGTTTGGCCTCGTCGCCCTCGCGATCCTCGCGCCGCTCGTGGTCGCCGCGGGTTTCATCCTGTTCGCCCTCGTCACCGGACGTTTCTTCCGCAACCGGATGAAGTCGCAAGCGCCGCCCGCCGCTCCCGCGGTGACCGCGTGAACCGGCGCGCGAGCGTCGTCGCTCTCGCCGGCCTCGCTCTGGCCGCCGCCGCCTCATCATCGGGCGCCTTGAAGACGCAGGACCCGCAGCCGCGTCCGCCCATCATCATCGGCGCCGAGGTCGAGATCGTCTCCGTTCCCGTGATGATCTTCGATAAGGCGGGGCGCTTTGTCGCGGATCTCAAGAAGGAAGACATTCAGATCTTCGAGGACGGCGTGCGTCAGGAAATCACGTACCTGTCGAGCAGCACGGGCGAGGAGCGGATTCCCCTTTCGATCGCGCTCACTCTCGACACGTCCGGCAGCATGCGGGACAGCATCGCGTTCCTGAAAGAGGCGGCGACCTACTTCACGGGCAAACTCGAAGCGACCGACCAGGCCCTCGTGGTCCAGTTCAATGAGAGCGTGAAGTCGAGTTCGGAGTTCACCGACGACATCGATCGTCTCGACTCCTTCATCAACGGTATCCAGGTGTGGGGCGGCACCGCGCTCTACGACGGCGTGAACTACGGCCTCGACCGTCTCCGCAATCGCCCCGGACGCAAGGCGTTGATCCTCCTCTCCGACGGCGACGACACCGCAAGTTCAGCCGGGAAGAACCAGGTCACGGCCCTCGCAAAGTCACTGGAGGTTTCGATCTATGCAGTCGGCATCCAGGGTTTCGATACGCCCAAGGGGTTCCTCAAGAATCTCGCGGAGGACACCGGCGGCCTGTATTTCTTTCCGAACAAGGTGAACGAACTGATCAAGGTGTTCGAGGCGATCGCGAAGGACCTCAAGAACAACTACCTCGTCGCCTACTCGCCCACGCGCGCCGCCGACAACACCTACCGCAAGATCGAAGTGCGCGTCGCCAATCGCCCGGAGCTTACGGTTCGCGTTCGGCCCGGTTACATGGCCGCGAAGAAGCGCCGCAGCCGCGACCAGTAGGTTGGTAGTGGTCGGACGGGG
>CAYNHK010000402.1:0-2504 GCA_964396875.1 uncultured Acidobacteriota bacterium
GCCGAGCTGGCCGAGGACGGTATAGATGATGAACCAGAAGCCGCCCTCCTGCGCCGCCGCGATGTCGGACATCTTCAGCGACCCCGCGAGCATCACGGGTACCAAGGCCGCGAAGAGCAGGGGAAGGTCGTAGGAAATGATCTGGTTGACCGCGCGCATGACCGAAAGGAGCGCGTACTTGTTGTTCGAACCCCATCCGGCCATGAACAGACCCACGATCTCCATCGACGAGACCGCGAGGAAGAAGAGGACGCCGATGTTGAGGTCGGCGACACCGATGTTCGGCGCGAACGGAATCGTGGCGAAGATCAGGAGACAGGGCACGACGAACACAACCGGAGCGAGGTTGAAGACGGTTCGATCCGCGGCCGCGGGAATGAGGTCTTCCTTGAGGAACAGCTTGAGGCCGTCGGCGATGGGCTGGAACAAACCGTGGGGGCCGACGCGGTAGGGGCCGACACGCGACTGCATGCGGGCCGCGAACTTCCGCTCCAGAAGCGTGACGTAGGCCACGAGAAGGGTCAGGAACGCGAGGATGATCGCGCCCATGAGGAAGCTGAGGACCATCGGATGGAGCCCCGCGATCATCGATCCACCTCACCGAAGACGGGATCGACCGAGCCCATGATGGCCACCACGTCGGCGACGGTCACCCCGGGAAGGATGTAGGGAAGCACGGCGAGGTTCGAGAAGGATGCGCCGCGCCACTTCATCCGGTAGGGCTTCTGCGTGCCGTCGGCCACGAGGTAACAACCCACTTCCCCACGCGGGCCTTCGACCCGCGCATAGGCCTCGCCCTTGGGCACGCGCACCTGGCCGAGGGACTTGACGCCGGGCCGCGAGGAGATGGGACCTTCGGGGAGAGAGTCCAAAACCTGACGAACGATCCGGATCGACTCGCGGAACTCGACCATCCGCACGCGGTAGCGCGCGTGGCAGTCGCCTTCGACTTCCACCGGGACCTTGAACTCAAAGTCCTCGTACGAGGAGTACGGCTGGTCGCGGCGCAGGTCGAAGTTCGCACCCGAAGCGCGCATCAGCGGCCCGCTGACGCCCACGTCCTGGGCCAGCGCGTTCGAGATAACACCCACGCCGCGAGTGCGGGCCTCGAAGAAAGCGTTGTCGCGCAGCATCGACTCGTACTCATTGAGCCGCTGCTCGATGGTGTTCATCGTGGTCCGGCACTGCTCGGCCCAGCCCGCGGGCACGTCATAGCGCACGCCGCCCACCTGGTGGAAACCGTAGAGCAGGCGGGCGCCGACCAGAGACTCGAAAAGATCGAGCACCAGTTCGCGCTCGCGGATGCAGTAAAGAAAGATGGAGGTGCCGCCGCCAAGCGCACCGCCCATGTCGAGGCACCAGGTGCCGAGCCACAAGCAATGCGAGGCGATGCGCTGCAGCTCGTTCACCGCCACGCGCAGGTACTGGGCGCGCTTTGGGACCTCGAATTGCGCGATTTTCTCGGCCGCCATCACGTACGCGAGTTCGCTCGACATCGCGGCCACGTAATCCGTTTTCGAAGCGATGGACGGGTACTGCACGTACGCGAGGTTCTCGGCCAGCTTCTCGTGACAGCGGTGCAGATAGCCGATCACCGCGTCGACGCCCACGACCTTCTCGCCCTCGAGGGTGAGGATCGCGCGGAACACGCCGTGGGCCGAAGGGTGCTGCGGCCCCATGTTCATGGTGAGCCGCTCGGAGCCCGTGTAGTCGATCGCGCGAACTTCAGCCATGAGGGTTGTTGGTTATCAGCGGTACGGCGGATACGGCGTGTCGACGGCGTACGACTTGAGAAGCGGATGGCCAACCCAGTCTTCGGGCAGGAGCATGCGGCGGAGGTCGGGATGGCCGTCGAAGATGATGCCGAACATGTCGAAGGCCTCGCGCTCCATCCAGTTGGCGCCGCGATAGACCGAGTAGAGCGAGGGGCAGTGGGTATTCCCCGCCCCGAGCTTCGTCCGCAGCATCACGCAGACCTTCGAGTCGAGATTGTCGAGACGCGCCACCACTTCGAGCCCGGCCTCCTTGTGGTCGATGGCGGTCAGGAAGGCGAAGAAGAGGCAGCCGAGTTTCTCTTTGAGGACCCTGCCGACCACGGCGAACTGATCGACGGCGGTCTCGACGGTGAGAATGGGGCCCTCCCCGGAAAGGGTCACACCCTTGATGTCTTCGAGCAGCATGCGGGCGCGCGCGATGTTCATCTCGGCCGACAGTTCATTCACGGGGTCAATCGACCTTCGGCGAGGGATCGGCCTTGCGGCCGGTCTGGTGGAAGTGGGCGATCTTGTCCTGAAGCAGGAGCAGACCGTTCAGGAGAGATTCGGGCGGAGGCGGGCATCCGGGCACGTAGACATCGACGGGGATGATCCGGTCGACGCCCTTCACCACGTGATAGCCGTGGCGGAACGGCCCGCCGGAGTTGGCGCACGAGCCCATCGAGAGCGCCCATTTCGGATCGGGCATCTGGTTGTAGATGCGTTCGAGCATCGGCGCCATCTTGATGG
>CAYNHK010000403.1:0-2500 GCA_964396875.1 uncultured Acidobacteriota bacterium
GCCTCACCTTCGCGCGCGGGCTCCGCTCGATCCTGCGTCACGATCCCGACAAGATCATGGTCGGCGAGGTGCGCGACCCGGAGACCGCCCAGATCGCGGTCCAGGCGGCGCTTACCGGGCACCTCGTCTTCACGACCGTCCACGCCAACAACGTCTTCGATGTGATCGGCCGTTTCCTCCACATGGGGGTCGATCCCTACAACTTTGTCTCGGCCCTCACTCTGGTCATGGCGCAGCGCCTGGTGCGCGTGCTCTGCCGCTCCTGCCGCCAGGAGGTGACCATCTCCGAAACCGAATGGCGGGCCAGCGGGATCGACCCCGTGCGCGCGAAGGGGCACACGATCTACGATCGCGGGGCCTGCGAGTCCTGCGCCTCGAGCGGCTTCCTCGGAAGGCGGGCGGTGGGTGAGTTCCTCGAACTGCACGACGACATCCGGCAGCTCATACTCGAGCGGCGGCCGGTGGGCGAGATCAAGAAGAAGGCGCGGGGTTTCGGGATGCGAACTCTGCGCGAGGGGGCGGTCGACAAGGTTCTCGACGGAACCACGAGCCTGCGCGAGATCAACAAGGTGACCTTCGTCGAATGAACAATCCGACCGACGACGAGATCCGCGGGCTGCTTCAGCGGGTGAAACGGATCGCGGTGGTGGGCTTGTCTCCCAAGGCGCACCGGGATTCGCACCGCGTTTCCGCGTACATGCAGCGGGCCGGTTACGAGATCGTTCCCGTTTATCCGAAGGAGGAGACGATTCTCGGAGCGCGGGTCTATCGCTCGGTGCGGGAAATCGACGCGCCGGTCGACCTCGTGAACGTCTTCAGACGCTCCGAGGAACTGCCGGAGGTGGCGGCGGACATCCTGACCAGTCCGCACCAGAACTCACCGGCCGTGTGGTTTCAGCTCGACTGCGTTCACGAAGGCGCCATCGGCGATCTCGTGAAGGCTGGGCGGACTGTCGTCTACGACCGGTGCCTGATGGTCGAACACGCCCGCCTCATCGGCCGACGCTGACCGGCCCCGTCGCCCTCGCTCAGTTCTTGGGTGAGGCGGAGGGCGCGGCGCTCGGTGCGGACGGGGCGGGTGACGCGGCCGGGGCAGCAGGCGACGCCGCCGGTGTGGCTGCGGGGCTGGTCGTCGCCGCGGGCGAGGTGGCGGACGGCGAACCAGCAGGCGCGATGGGCACGCCGAGCAGGTCCGTGGGAGTCGCACCCGGAGTGGGCGTCGCGGCCGCGGGAATGCTTTCGAGGATCGAGGCCGCCTGCTTGTGCTTGAGGACGGTCAGGGAGATGCTCGTGATCATGAAGACCGCGGCAAGGCCGGTGGTGACGCGCGAGAGCAGGGTCGCCGAACCGCGAGGGCCGAAGGCGGCCTGGGTGCCGCCGCCGCCGAAAGCGCTCGCCAGGTCCTGGCCCTTGCCCTGCTGGAGCAGGACGACGGCGATCAGGAAGAAGCACGCAATCAGGTGCAGGATCAGAACAAGGTAGTAGAGAACGGTCATCGCTTTGTTGCCTTTTGCCTCGGGTCCAGTCGTTCGGGGGCCGGTAAGCGGCCGGAAGAGGGAGAGTATATCGAAGTCGGCCCGTTGGCCGCTGCACCGGACAGTAGTTGTGGGACGGGGTTGCTTCGTCGGTCGCGTTTCGATGACCTTCTCGCAATGACGAGAGGAAAAATGGGCGGATAGCGGTTGAACGGTGTCGAGCCACTACCAGCCGCGTGCTGCGGGAGGTACCCCACTACGTCATTGCGAGGGCCCAGTCCGTTTGCTCTGGCCCGAAGCAACCCCGTCCAACCACTACCAACTGGGCAGCCGCCTCGCTCAGGTTCGCGAGGCCGTCACAATCCCCAGGAACGAGGGGGCCTCCAGGCACGCTCCCCCGACGAGCGACCCGTCCACATCCGGTTCGGCGATCAGGCTGCCGGCGTTGTCGGGTTTGACGCTGCCGCCGTAGAGGATCCGGATAGCGCGCGCGACGCTCTCGCCATGGGATTTGGCCACGAGTTTTCGCAGGAAGGTGTGAACCTCCTGGGCCTGTCCGGGCGACGCGGTCTTGCCGGTTCCGATGGCCCAGACGGGCTCGTAGGCGAGAACCGATCGCGAGGCCTCCTCGGGTGTCACGTGGCGCAGGGCGTGTTCCGCCTGGCGCTCGACCACGTCGAATGTGCGCGAGGTCTCCCGCTCCTGAAGGGTTTCGCCGACGCAGAGGATCGGAATCAGGCCGTGGTCGAGAGCCGCGCGCGCCTTCTTCATGACGTTTAGATCGGTTTCGCCGAAGATGTGGCGGCGTTCCGAGTGGCCCAGGATCACGTGGGTGCAGCCGACGTCTTTGAGCATCGCCGGCGAGATCTCGCCGGTGAAGGCGCCCTTGGCGGCTTCGTGCATGGTCTGGGCGGCGAGGCCGACCGATGTCCCCTTCAGAATCTCTCCCACTGCGGCAAGGGCGGTGAAGGGCGGCGCCATGGCGACATCGATGTCCTTGATCTCTAGAACACCGTCGCGCACCG
>CAYNHK010000404.1:0-2486 GCA_964396875.1 uncultured Acidobacteriota bacterium
GCCCGCGGCGATCTGGTTGACGACGTCGTCCGGAAGGCGCTCGATTCTTTGCATGATCAGAGTCGCTCAAAGAAGGGCTTCGTGGGATTCCGAGATCCCGGCTTGCGCCGGGATACGCCGGGTGCCGAAAGGCCTTTCAGCACCCGGCTAAATCCAGCCGCGACGCTTGAAGTAATAGAGCAGGCCGCCCGAGGCCGCGACCATCAGGGCGATCGGAAGAACCGGCCCCCAGGCAAGGCGCAGTTCCGGCATGTGCTCGAAGTTCATGCCCCAATATCCCGTGATCACGGTCATGGGCGCCATCACGGCGCTGATCACGGTCAGGCGCTTCATGGTCTCGTTCAGCTGGTTGCTGACGCCGGTCAGATAGGCGTCGAGCGTGCTCTGAGCCTGATCCTGCTGAGCGTAGGAAGCCTCCACGATGCGGTACAGATTGTCGTGGATGTCGCGGAAGTAGACCGACGCCTTCGCGGAAATGACCTTCACTTCGCTGCGCGCCAGCCGATGGATGATTTCGCGCTGCGGCATGCAGAAGCGCCGGAGGTTCGAAATGTCACGCTTGAGGCCGAAGATCTTGTCGAGGGTTTCCTTCTCGGGCTTCTTGAACACCTCTTCCTGAAGTTCGTCGATCCGGGCGTCGATGGTGTCGAGGACCGGAAAGTAGTGCTCGAAAAGGCTGTCCAGGATCTGATGGAGAAGGAAGTCGACGCCCTTGTGCATCGACGTCATCCAGTTCTTGTCGCACTGCTCCTGGGCCAGACGGATCGACCGCATTAGGCCTTCGTGATGCGTGATCAGATAGTTCGATCCGAGGAAGATGTCGAGCTCGCGCGTGATGAACGAGTCCTTCGGCGACTCGTACGGGATTCCGTGGACGACAAGGAAGGCGTAGTCCCCGTAGTCGTCGACCTTCGGATGCTGGATGTCGGCGATCGTGTCTTCGATCGCCAGGGGATGGAAGTGAAAGACATCCTCGAGGATCTTCACCTCGTCGGAGGTCGGGTCCTCGAGGTCGATCCAGTGCTGGGCGTTGGGAAAGTCCGCGAGATCCGCGGCCGAAAAGCCGGGACGACGCTCGATCCTCCCGTCGACGCAGCGGAAGTACGTCAGCACGGGCGGATCCCGTGAAGCGAATGCCCACCCCACCCCGCGGCGCGGCCAGCGGGTGCGGCTGGCCGCCTTCCCGCGCGCGCGGGAAGCCTCGTGACGCCGTGGGGCGAGTGGAGCATCTCTCTAATCCGCGTTGGGCTTTTCGAGCTGGGCCTGGGCCGCGGCGAGGCGCGCGATGGGGATGCGGTAGGGCGAGGCGGACACGTAGTTGAGACCGACGTTGTGGAAGAACCGGATCGACGACGGATCGCCCCCGTGTTCGCCGCACACCCCGATCTTGAGATCGGGCTTGCTCGCCCGGCCCTTCTTCACCGCGATGTCGACGAGCTGACCCACGCCCGAAACGTCGATCGATACGAAGGGATCCTTGTCGAGAATGCCCATGTCGACATAGGGGCCGAGGAACTTGCCCGCATCGTCGCGCGAAAGCCCGAAGCCCATCTGGGTGAGGTCGTTGGTGCCGAAGGAGAAGAACTGGGCCTCCTTCGCGATCTCGTCGGCGGTGACCGCCGCGCGTGGAACTTCGATCATGGTGCCGATCAGGTACTCGACACCGGCCGCGTCCTTGCCCAGAACGCGATGCGCCTCTTCGAGCACGATCGCCTTCTGACGCCGAAGCTCCTCAACGTGGCCGACGAGCGGAATCATGATCTCGGGACGGACCTTGATGCCCTTCTTCGCAACCTGGAGGGCGGCCTCGAAGATGGCCCTCGCCTGCATGCGGGTGATTTCGGGGTAGGTGATGCCGAGACGGCAGCCGCGATGGCCCAGCATCGGGTTGAACTCGTGCAGGCTCTCGATTTCGTGGAGCATCTTCGAAGCACGCGCGAGTTCGGCCTTGCTGCCCTTCTTCGCCGCCACCTGCACCATCAGATCCTCGCGCTTGGGGAGGAACTCGTGGAGCGGCGGGTCGAGGGTGCGGATGGTGACGGGGTAACCCTTCATCTCCTTGAAGAGGCCGGCGAAGTCGCTCCTCTGCATGGGCATCAGCTTCTTGAGCGCGCCCTGGTACTGCTTGATGGCCGGACCGTACGACTTCTTCGCCGCGTCGAGTTCGGCCTTGACCACCTTCTTCTGGGCCGAGTTGGCGTCCGTGAGCTTCTTCTCGAGGCCGCGCAGAACCGCCATTCCTTTCTCGCCCTTGGCCGCGGCGAGAATCATCGCGACCACGTGAGGAAGGCGTTCGCTCGCGAAGAACATGTGCTCGGTGCGGCACAGGCCGATCCCCTGCGCGCCGAACGCGAACGCGGTCTTGGCATCCTTGGGAATGTCCGCGTTGGCCCGGATGCCGAGCCGCTTCACGTCGTCCGTCCACGACAGCAGTTTGGCGAACTTCTGGTAGATCGGCGACTTCTCGGCCTTGAGGGTGCCGTTCA
>CAYNHK010000405.1:0-2448 GCA_964396875.1 uncultured Acidobacteriota bacterium
TTCAAGGCAGGAGTCTCGCCATCAATGCTCATTAACGACCTACTCAAACTCGCGATTGAAAAGCGGGCCTCCGACCTTCATCTGAAGGTCGGTTCGCATCCCGTCCTTCGTGTGAACGGCGAACTCACCGCCGTGGTGGAACATCGCCGGCTGCAGACCGAAGACACCTTGAACATGGCCTTTTCGGTCATGAACAACCGCCAGAAGCAGAAGTTCAAGGACAGCTTCGATGTCGATGTGGCCTACTCGGTTCCCGGCCTTGGCCGGTTCCGCTGCAACGTCTTCCAGCAACGCGGCACGGTCGGCCTCGTCGTCCGTCTGATCCCGCTCAAGATCCAGACCATCCGCGAGTTGCTCCTGCCTCCGACCCTCACGAAGATCGCGGACGAGCAGCGCGGCCTGATCCTCTGCACGGGCGCCACCGGCTCCGGCAAGTCGACCACCCTCGCCGCGCTCATCGACTACATCAACTCCGAGAAGACCTCTCACATCGTCACCGTCGAGGATCCGATCGAGTTCCTCCACCGCGACAAGCGCTCGATCGTGAACCAGCGCGAGATCGAGGTCGATGCCTTGAATTTCGCAGGCGCCATTCGCGCCGCCCTGCGCCAGGACCCCGACGTCATCCTGGTCGGCGAAATGCGCGACTACGAAACCATCGAGACCGCGGTCACGGCGGCCGAGACCGGCCATCTCGTCCTCTCCTCGCTCCACACCCTGGACGCCACGGAGACCATCAACCGCATCGTGTCGGTCTGCCCTCCCCATCAGCAGAAGCAGATTCGCCGCCAGCTCGCCTCCGTCCTCCGTGCGGTGGTTTCGCTCCGCCTGGTGCCTCGGGCCGACGGCCAGACCCGCGTGCCCGCGGTCGAAGTCATGGTCTCCACACCGTTCATCCGCGACTGCATCGTCAACGAAGAGAAGACGCGCCTCATCCAGGGCGCTATCGCCCAGGGCACGACGGAAGGCATGCAGACCTTCGACCAGGCCCTGTTCGACCTGTGCCAGAAGGGCCTCATCACGCGGGAGGAAGCGGCGCGGCGATGCACCAACCCCGACGAGTTCCGCATGATGCTCTCCGGCGTCGACACCGGCAGCCGGAGCGGCGGCATGGGCTCGATGCCCGACCTTGAGTAGCGAACAAGAGCCCGACGACACCGACCTCAAGGCGCAAAGCCGCAACGCGTTCGCTCTCATCCTCGTCAAGCTGGGCCGCCGCGACCATACCGAGAAGGAACTCGAGCGGGCGCTCGGCCGGAAGGGCTATTCGGAAGAGGCGACTCACGCCGCCCTTCGGCGCGCCAAACGCGAAGGCCTGGTGAACGACGAGCGCCTCGCGGGAACAATCGCCCGGATCAACGCGCGGTCGGGCAAACGCGGACCGCTGCGGGTGGTCGCGACGCTCCGACAAAAGGGCATCCCGAAGGAAGCCGCCCAAACCGCGGCAAAAGAAGCCTTTGCCGGCTCCGAAGAAGCCCAGACGAATCTCGTCCGTTTCGCCACTCAGCTCCTCGCGAGGGCAAAAGGCGAGACGATCCGCGAGAAGCGCGTCCGGGTGGTGAGATCTTTGATGGGGCGCGGTTTCGGCCTTTCCCAGGCGCGCGACGCCCTCCGCCTCGCGGAAAACGCCCTTATCGAAGAAAATACGCGGCATGACGCAGACGAGTAGCCTGACCGCCGACGAGATTCGTGCGTCTTTCCTCAAGTTCTTCGAGGAAAGGCAGCACGAGGTCGTGCGCAGTTCCCCGCTGATTCCCCAGAACGATCCCACCCTTCTCTTCGCCAACGCGGGGATGAACCAGTTCAAGGACGTCTTTCTGGGCCGGGAAACCCGGGGCTACAAGCGGGCCGCCACGTCCCAGAAGTGCGTCCGCGCCGGCGGCAAACACAACGACCTCGAGAACGTCGGACTCACCGCGCGTCACCACACGTTCTTCGAGATGCTCGGGAACTTCTCGTTCGGTGACTACTTCAAGAAGGACGCGATCGCCTACGCGTGGGAGTTCCTCACCGGCACGATGGGCCTCGATAAAGACCGCTTCACCGCGACCATCTTCATGGGCGAGGACGGCGTGCCCCGCGACACCGAGGCTTTCGACCACTGGCGCGCGTACCTGCCGGCCGAGCGGATTCTCGAACTGGGCAAGAAGGACAACTTCTGGGCGATGGGCGACACGGGGCCGTGTGGTCCATGCTCCGAATTGCACTTCTACCAGGGCGACTCTCTCCCCTGCGCCGAAATGGCGGAGGGCCGGCCCTGTCTTGGCGTCGCGTGCGAGTGCGACCGATACCTCGAGATCTGGAACCTCGTCTTCATGCAGTTCAACCGCGACGCGACCGGCACGCTCACTCCCCTGCCCGCGGCCTGCGTCGACACCGGCATGGGCCTCGAACGCGTCACCGCGGTGGTCCAGGGCAAGCTCAACAACTACGACACCGACCTCTTCG
>CAYNHK010000406.1:0-2438 GCA_964396875.1 uncultured Acidobacteriota bacterium
GGGTTCGCCTGGATCAACTCCATGGCCTCCACATAGGTCTTTGCCCGGACGATGCTCAGGACCGGCCCGAAGATCTCATCCTTGTAGATGGTCATGTCCCGGGTCACGTTGTCGAAGAGGCAGGGGCCGAGGAAATAGCCGTGCTCGTGTCCGGGGACCTTGAGCGTTCGTCCATCGACGAGGAGCGCGGCGCCTTCGGACACGCCCTTGTCGACGTAGCCCTTCACCCTGGCGTGATGCTCCTTCGTCACCAGCGGCCCCATGTCGGCCCCGGGCTCGCTGCCCGCCGCGACCTTGAGCTTCGCCATTCGTTCGCGGATCTTCGGGATGAGCTTCTCGGCGGCGTCGCCCACCGTCACCAGCGCGGAAATCGCCATGCAGCGCTCGCCCGCCGAGCCGAAGCCGGCGCTGACCGCGGAGTCCGCGGCGAGATCCATATCGGCATCGGGGAGCACCACCATGTGGTTCTTCGCTCCGCCGAGGGCTTGAACGCGCTTGCCTGCCTTCGTCCCCGTTTCGTAGATGTACCGCGCAATGGGCGTCGAACCGACGAAGCTCACCGCCGCGATCCCGGGATGGGTGAGGATGGCGTCCACCGCCACTTTGTCCCCGTGCACGACCGAGAACACTCCCTCCGGCAGGCCGGCCTCCGCGAGGAGTTGAGCGGAGAAGTTCGCCGCCGAAGGATCCTTCTCGGAAGGCTTGAGGATGAACGCGTTGCCGCAGGCCAGGGCGAGCGGGTACATCCACATCGGCACCATGGCCGGGAAGTTGAAGGGCGTGATCGCGGCGACGACGCCGAGCGGCTGGCGGATCGAGTAGCTGTCGACATCGGTCGAGACGTTCTCGGAGAACTCGCCCTTGAGGAGCTGGGGCAGACCGCAGGCGAACTCGACTACCTCGATCCCCCGGCTCACCTCGCCCAGCGCGTCGGCCGCGACCTTGCCGTGTTCGCGGGTGATGTGCGCGGCCATCTCGACCTTGTGTTTCTCGAGGAGCTGCCGGTACGCGAACATGACGCGCGCGCGCTGAGCCAGGGACGAGGCTCCCCACTTCTTCTGGGCCTCAGTCGCCGCCTTCACCGCTTCGTCCACAACCGCCGCGTTCGCAAAGGCGACGCGGGTGTTCGACTCGCCGGTGGCCGGGTTGAAGACATCGCCCCAGCGCTCGACCGGCCCCTCGTAGCGCTTGCCGCCGATCCAGTGTTTGAGGATGGTGAGTTCGAGTGTGGCCTGGGTTGTGCTTGTCATGGGGAAACTGTCCTTAGCCTTTGACGGCGCGGTCGGTGATTTCGAGGCCGCGGTCGACGATGTCGAGGCCCTCGTGGAGCTGGGCCTCGGTGATGACGAGCGGCGGATTGGTGAAGAAGGTATTCCAGCGGACGAAGGTGTAAAGACCCTGCTCGCGGAAGAAGGCGCCGAGCGCCATCATCTCTTCGGAGTGTCCGTTGAAAGGCGCCATAGGCTCGTACGTCGCGCGGTTCCGGACGATTTCGAAGATGCCGAAGAGGCCGATCGAGCGGGTGGTCCCAACCGAGGGGTGTTTCTTTTCCAGGTCCTTCATCCGCTCGCGAAGCACGCCGCCCAGCTTCACCGCCTTCTCCATGAGCTTCTCGTCCTCGTACACCGCAATGGTGGCGAGGGCGGTGGCGCACGCGAGGGTGTGAGAGTTGTAGGTGAGGCCGCCGGGAAAGGCCCGGTCTTTGAACGCCTGCGCGATGTGCGACCGCATGCCCACGGCCCCGAGTTGGACGTACGCCGAGGTCAGTCCTTTGGCCATCGTGATCATGTCGGGGACAACACCCCAGTGCTCGACCGCGAACCACTTGCCGGTGCGCCCGAAGCCGGACATCACCTCGTCGGCGATCAGGAGGATGCCGTGTTTGTCACAGAGCTCGCGGACCGCCTTCATATACCCGTCGGGCGGAACCAGGATCCCGTTCGTGCCGACCACGGTCTCCATCAGGAAGGCCGCGATGTTCTGCCCACCTTCATAGCGGATGATGTCCTCGATCTCGCGGATGCAGACGTCGAGAGGTTCGGGATCCTTGCGGCCGTACTTGTGAAAGTCGGGCGCGCGCACGATCCCGGGGATCGAGGGCTCGGCGAACCAGCGCCGCGGATCTCCGGTGAGGGCGATCGCACCCGCGGTCCCGCCGTGGTACGAGCGATACCGGACCATGATCTTGTGACGGCCGGTGACGGCACGAGCGATGCGGATGGCGTTCTCGTTCGCCTCCGCGCCGCCGTTGGTGAAGAAGAATGTGTCGATATCGCCGGGCGAAATCGACGCGAGCTTCTTGCCGAGGCGGGCCCGAGGTTCGGTGGCCATGAACGGATTCGCGTAGCAGAGCGTCGCCGCCTGCTTCTGGATCGCGTGTACGACCCTTGGGTGGGAGTGCCCGATGTTGCTGCACATCAACTGCGAGTTGAAGTCGA
>CAYNHK010000407.1:0-2421 GCA_964396875.1 uncultured Acidobacteriota bacterium
ACCTCGTATGAGCGCATCGACCAGGTTCCACATCTTGTGGTCAAGAAGGACGGCCGTCGCGAGCGCTTTGATCGCAACAAGGTGATCGGCGGCCTGATGAGGGCCTGCGAAAAGCGGAACGTCTCGATCAACGCCATCGAAGAGATGGCGGCCAAGGTCGAGCAGATGGTGCAGGAGAGCCCCGACCGCGAGGTGCCCACCGAGAAGATCGGCGAGTACCTCATGGAGCGGCTCCGTCAGGTCGACAAGGTGGCGTTTGTCCGCTTCGCCTCCGTCTATCGTGACTTCAAGGACGCGTCGCAGTTCATGTCGACGCTCAAGAATCTTCTGGATAATTGACGGTGACCCGCAACGCCAGTTTCGGGGCACGCGCGGCGTGCCCCTACGTTTTGGTTGCCGTCCTCCTGGGGACCGTCGCGCACGCCCAGACGGGGTCGGCGCCGATTCCAGTTTCAGCCGTCCTCCAGGCGCCCTTCGTCGCCTCTCTCTCCGCCGCGCCGGTGCGGGGTGCGGTTGCCTTCGTGCTCAGAGAAGGCGGTCGCCGGAACATCTATCTCGCCGAACCTCCGGCCTACACGCCAAAGAAGCTCACTTCATTCGATAAGGACGACGGCACGGAGATCTCCGACCTTGCCTGGTCTTTGGACGCGCAGTCGCTGCTCTTCGTTCGCGGCGGCGCCCCGAATCGCCGGGGAGAGCGGCCGAATCCAACGTCCAACCCCGCGGGAGTTAAGCAGCAGGTTCATTTGATGAACCTGACGACCGGTGATGTCCGGCTGGTGGGGGACGGCGCGAGCCCGGTGGTATCGGTGAAGGGCGACCAGATCTTCTTCATCTCCGGCACGGGCGAACTCTTCGCGGCTCCGCTCGCCGGCGGCGATGCGAAGTCCCTTGTGAAGACGCGCGGCGGCATTTCCCAGCTGACTCTCTCGCCCGATGGAAAGCGGATCGCGTTCACCAATCGCCGCGGCGACCACGGCTTCGTGGGGGTGTACGACCTCGAGACCCAGACCGTGACCCACCCCGATCCCTCGGTCGATACCGACTCCGACCCGGTGTTCTCTCCTGACGGCACCCGCCTCGCTTTCCTCCGTCAGGCCGCGGATTCCCTCGCCCTTCCCTTCGAGCCGGTGCGGGAGGCCGAGCCATGGTCGATCATCACCCACGACTTCAAAACCGGCGCGTCGCGCGTGGTCTTCAAGGCGGATCGGGGTCAGGGGAGCGCCTTCAGCGGCCTGGCCGGCCGCCAGATTCTGTGGACCGCCGACGATCGACTTGTGTTCTCGTGGGAGAAGACGGGCTGGCGGAATCTCTATTCGATTCCGCTCTCCGGAGGCGCTGCGGTCAATCTGACGCCGGGTCCACACGAAGTCGAAAACGCGGTGCTTTCGAAAAACGGCACGGAGGTCTTCGTGGTGTCCAATGCCGGCGACATCGATCGCCGGCAGATCGCCCGCGTCAGCCCTTCCGGGCTGCCGGCGTCTTCGGTGCTCACCGAGGCGCGCCTGATCGAGTGGGGCGCCCAGTCGACGAGCGATGGCGGGGTCGTCTTCATCCGGGCGGATGCGCGGATGCCGGGCCGGGTGTTCATCAAGACCGCCGTCGGTGACGTGAAGGACGTGAGCGGATCTCTCGTGCCCGCGTCGTTCCCGGCAAGCCAACTCGTGGCGCCCACGGCGGTGACCCTCTCCGCCGCCGACGGGATGAAGATTCCCGCGCAGTTGTTTCTACCGAAGGACGTGAAAGCGGGGGAGAAGCGGCCGGCACTCATCTTCACCCATGGCGGATCCCGCCGTCAGATGCTTCTGGGCTGGCACTCCATGGACTACTACCACCAGACCTACGCGATGAACCAGCATCTCGCCAGTCTCGGCTACGTGGTGCTGTCGGTGAACTATCGATCGGGCACGGGGTACGGGATGGAGTTTCGGGAGGCGAAGAACTACGGCGCCACCGGGGCCTCTGAATTCGCGGACGTGCTCGGTGCGGGTTTGTACCTTCGTTCGCGGCCCGACGTGGATCCGTCGCGGATCGGCCTGTGGGGCGGCTCGTACGGCGGGTTCCTCACCGCCCTCGGCCTCTCCCGTGCGTCGGACCTTTTCCGGGCGGGCGTGGACATTCACGGGGTGCATGACTGGAACGTGGTGGTGGGGAACTTCGCACAGGGGTACGACCCTCAAAAGCGCGAGGCGTTCGCGAAGCTCGCGTTCCAATCCTCCCCGATGGCCTCGATCGATTCCTGGCGGTCGCCGGTTCTCGTGATCCACGGTGACGACGATCGCAACGTGCCTTTCTCAGAGACCGTGGATCTCGTCCAGCAGCTTCGCAAACGAAACGTCGAAGTCGAGCAGCTCATCTTCCCGGATGAAGTCCACGGCTTCCTTCTCCACCGCAACTGGATCCGGGCGTTCGAACGAACCT
>CAYNHK010000408.1:0-2385 GCA_964396875.1 uncultured Acidobacteriota bacterium
CTCCTCTTCGAGACCCGCCGACTGCACCGCAGTCGTTGGGTGATCGAACAGCGCAACTACCTCCATGATCGACGACGCACCCGATGGTTCGGGCGCGCCCACAATCAGATCGTTCCCGCGCGACCCCATCAGGACCCCCGCAAAGTCGCCATCCCAAAGGACCGTCTGCGCGTCACCCACCACACCGACGAGACAAAACAACGTGGCCACCAACTCACCGGCTTGGCCCTCGATGTTCTCGAGTCGCCCCACGTGCCCCAGCGCCGCCTCGTTCTCGGGCACGAACTCTTCGCGCGCGGCTTCCATCACTCGGCGCTGGCGCTTTTCGAAGGCCTGGATCAGGCGGGCGTTCCCAGCTCCGTGCGGTCGGTCGGCCTGTCGATGGCGGCGCTCTGTGTGGCGGGGCTGAGGGGTCCATCCGATGAGGCGGTGACAGATCTGCTCTTTCGGGCCGCGCGCCGTGATCCCGGCCACCGCGACCCGCTCCTGCAACTTGCGCGACTTTCACTCGAAGCCGGCGGGTTTCAGACGGCGGCGTCCTTCGCCATGGCCGCGCTCGCGATCCCGCCCCGAGTGACCTTCACCCAACTTGAGGAAAACCTGAAGGACGGCCCCCACGCCATTCTCTACTGGGCTCTCCTGTGGCTCGGGCGCCCGGCCGAGGCCAGAGAGCACCATCGGATTTGCATCTCGATGGACCCGGCTAATCCGGTCTACCGGGACCACGCCCGGCTTTTTGCCTAGACGCTGTAGTAGCTGTAGCTGTAGCCGAACGTCTGGCAGGCATTGCCGCTGCCGAAGTTGAGGCACTCCAGACCGGGGCAGCATGTCCCGTCGCCGTAGTAGGAGCACGGCGCGTAGAGAGCGCCGCAACTCTGGGCGGAGGCCGCGTTCGGCACCGCGATGCTGACCACAACCGGAAGCAGCCCCGCAGCGAGCCCGCGCAGCACGGAGCGGCGGGGAAGGGCCGCGCCAGGCCGCAGCAGATCGGCGGCGGCCAGTTCATTCACCGCGGCCGCGACCAGTTCCTTCGAATGAGGCTGGCCGAGCGCCTTCCCGAGGTCTTTCGCCACGCCCGAGATGGGGCGCTTGCCGTCGAGCTTCTCGAAAACCAATGAGGCGGTGCGGTTGAGGGAATGGGCACGATGAGAGGCGACATCGTAGACGATCACTTCTTCGCCTACTTTCTGAACGAGCAGGTCGTCTCTTCGCGCCGGAACCGGGTTGTTTTTGGTCGCCATGTTTCCCCTCGGACGGGCAGTATCGCTGCGGCTCCTCCACGCTGTCAAGGTGCGGCCTGGGCGAGTCCTGTCACCTGCCGTGTTGTGTGCGAGGAGCCTGGCAGCAGGGTGATCCGGACGTCGGCGCAGGTGCCGGCTTCGACGCAGACGAACTGGTTCCAGTGAGCACCCACGTCCCTCATGCTCGTGCCGCCCGCCTCGCCGGGATTCCATACCACCGTGGCCTCGCTGCCCGCCTTCACCACGTCGATCCGGCGTTTCAGCGACGCGTCGTCAACCACGACGGCCCCTCGGCTCGGGACATAGATGTTGTTGACTTCGCCCCCATCGAACACGATCGGCCCGGACTGGACGCCGCGGTTATGCCTCGTGGAGTGGACGAAAGGCCGGCCCTCGAGCCCGCGCACCGAGACGCTCCGGACATCCCCGACACTGAGATAGGTGTGCAACGCATCCGCGTAAGCGAAAGGCTCGTCGCCCGTGTTCGTGGTCGAGAGTTCGATCTCGAGGGCGGTCCCGATCGTGGCCGTGAGGCTGAGGGCGAAACGATGCGGCCAGGCCGCGAGCGTGGTTTCGTCTTCGGAAAGGGCGAGACGCAGCCGCGTCCGGCCGTCCGCAAGCTGAGCGATGTCGAGTGGCCGCCACTCCCGAGTGCGGGCCAGGCCGTGTGCGGGAAGATCCGCCCGCGAAGGATGAGGTCCGAACCACGGCCAGCAGATGGGAACGCCGCCCCGTATTGCCTTCCCGGCCTCGAACGCACTGAGAGGGCTGAGCCATAGCAGCGGCTCCTGTCCGGCCGGCCGAAAGTGGGTGACCTGCGCGCCGAGGAGGTAGATGTGGGCCTCGGCGTGAGCATTCGTGACGACGAACCGGGCAAGGCCACGCGAATCCGTCTCGAGCCGAACCACCCCGGGAATCGTATGCGGCATCGAAGCGGAGATTAATCGAGGACACCTCGTTGCGACGGTCGCG
The DNA here is from genome assembly GCA_964396875.1 of uncultured Acidobacteriota bacterium. Lineage (GTDB taxonomy): Bacteria > Acidobacteriota > Vicinamibacteria > Fen-336 > JAGNNV01 > JAGNNV01. Next base: position 2,214 of record CAYNHK010000408.1, read on the forward strand.
ACGATTGCGACGTTCGGGGCACGCGCAGCGTGCCCCTACAGGTCCGCACGCTTATGGGGGTTTTTGTCAGGCTCGGCTGTGGCCGAGCCCGCCAACGCAAAGTCGCTCGCTGCGCTCGCTCGTTTGTGGGGGGCGGGTCCGTGCAACGCTCAACGCGGAAGAGAGCGAAGGC
>CAYNHK010000409.1:0-2350 GCA_964396875.1 uncultured Acidobacteriota bacterium
ACGATCGGCGATGGACGGTTAACAGTGACGACCCCCGACGGCCAGGAGACGTTTCCACAAATCGAGTTGATTTCCGGAGATGTTCATTTCGGCCACGGGCTCGGCGATCTCGCCCTTGCGGATCATGAACCCCTGGATGCCGAGCGAGTAGTCGCCGGTCGTCCCGTTCGAATTGCCGCCCAGGAAACCGGTCACGAACACGCCCTCGCCCGCGTCCGCGATCAGCTCGGCCTCGGACTTCGGCCCGAGTGCCCAGTCGAGATTCGACGTGCCGCCCGTGGTGGGCTTCATGTCGAGTTTCTTCCCGTAGTACGTGTCGACGTAGTAGTTGCGCAACACGCCGGATTCGAAGAGGGGGAGCGGGCGCGCGGAGATGCCCTCGCCATCGAAGTGGCGCGAGCCGAAGCCCTTCGGAATCAGGGGATCGTCGGTGATGTTCAGGAGGGAGTTGCCCACGGCCTGGCCGGCCCGGCCTTCGAGGAAGGAGCGTCGCTGCTGAATCGAGGAAGCGGAGAGCGGGGAGAGCAACGCGCTCACCAGACGTCCTCCGGTGCGATGGTCGAGCACCATGGTCATGACGCCGGATGGGACCTTGCTCGCACCCAGACGCGCGAGCGCGCGCTGTGCCGAGGATCGGCCGACCTCAGCCGGATCGCCGAGGTCCTTCACAAAGCGGCCGCCGGAGAAATCACCATCCTCGGGCCGCCGGCCGTCGTCGTCCTGGACGGCCACGCTGCCGGAGAGCCAGAACGACGTGTCGATCCGCTCGCCTTCGAAGCCATTCGAGGTGACCCGGAACATCTCCGACCGCGAGTCGCTCACCGAAGTAGTGACCGACAGGATGCGATCGGCGCGGGGCACGCTGCGCGCGGCCTCTTCGATGGCCCGGGCGAGATCCCGGCGCCGGCTCGCCGTCACCGTCCCGTACTCGGGATCCGCGAACTCCAGGTCGACGGTCGGTCGGTTTTCGTAGAGCGAGGGATCGGGCAGCGTTCGGAACGGGTCCTCGGACAGGGTCCGCGTCATGGCCACGGCGTCCGCGATGAAGGGGTCGATGGCCTGGGGTCTGAGGTCGCTCGTGCTGACCGACGCGAAACGCCCGTCGACGTAAAGGCTCAGGGCGAGGCCTCGGGTCGTGGACTCGGTCACCTGCTCGATCGCGCCGTCGCGCCACTGGACCGCCACCTCCCGGACCTTGCCGATGCGCGCCGCGACGCCCTGCGCCCCGGCGTTTTGCGCGGACGTCACCGCGTTGCGCGCCAGCGCGCGAAATTCTTCGCTCACGGTCTCTCGAGTTGTCATGTTTGGAGTGGGGGAGAGTTCAGCGGTCGCTTCGTCCGCCGACCGTGATCGAGGCGACGCGCACGGTGGGAATCCCCTGTGAGACGGGAACGCTCTGGCCGTCTTTTCCGCAGGTCCAGCCGCCCTGGTCGATGGTGAGATCGTCCGCCACCATGTCGATTTGCTCGAGAACCCTCGGGCCGTTGCCGATGATGTTGACGTCCTTGATCGGCTGCGTGAGTTTTCCGTCCTCGATGAGATAGCCGTTCTTCACGTAAAAGGTGAAGTCCCCCGCGCCGATCTGGACCTGGCCGTTGGTGAAGTTGGTGCAGAAGAGGCCCTTTTTCACCGAGGCGATGATCTCTTCCTTTTTGTGGGGTCCGGGCAGCATGTAGGTTGACCGCATGCGTGGCAGCGGAGCGTACTGATAACTCTCCCGCCGGCCATTGCCAGTGGGTTTGACTCCGTAGTGTTTCGCGGAGATCGAGTCGTGCAGGTAAGTGGTGAGGACGCCGTCTTCGACCAGATTGGTGCGGCCCACCGCGTTGCCTTCATCGTCGATATTGATCGAACCGCGCGCGCCGTCCTCCGTTCCTTCATCGACGACGTTCACGAAGGGGTGCGCCACCTTCTTGCCGATCTTGTCCGCGTAGATCGACGTGCCCTTGCGGGCGAAGTCGGCTTCCATGCCGTGGCCGATGGCTTCGTGCAGCAGGATGCCCGAAGCACCCGCGCCGAGGACCACCGGCATCTCGCCCGCCGGGGCCTGAACCGCGTCGAACAGGATCATGGTTCGGTCCACCGCTTCCTTCACGATGAGATCGAGGCGGTCCTGCGAGTAGAAAGACATGTCGCGGCGCGCGGCCACGCCGTAGGTGTTCTGTTCGCGCTCGCCGTTCTTTTCCGCCACGCAGCTCAGGTAGAGAAGCGTCATCGGCTGGGTGTCCTCGACGATCCGGCCGGTGGAATCCGCGATCAGGATCGACGACACCTCGTCGCCGAAAGTGATGTTGACCTTGCGGACCGCATCGTTCATCGAGAACGTCTTGTCGTTGAGACCGGTGAGCAG
>CAYNHK010000410.1:0-2333 GCA_964396875.1 uncultured Acidobacteriota bacterium
ATCGACCTCGCGGTGCGCCAGAAGATCGAGACCCAGAAACGCGGTATCCCCGAGGGGTCCGAGGAGTGGGACATCCTCTACCGTAAATACTTCGAGGAAGAGTCGGCGCGACGACGGCGTTAGCCGCCTCTTAGCCGCGGCTCGACGGACTCAAGCATGTTCGGGTGCATCGGTGGCGTGTTCCGGCTCGTCTTCGTGGTGGTAATCCTCGCCCTCCTTGGCGGCGCCGTCCTCTACTACCAGAAGAACCCGGACAAAGCGCCCTGGAAGGGTGGGGTCGCCTCCGTACAGGAGAAGGTCGGGACGGTGAAGCTGGGCGCCGAGGTCCGCGCCGCTCTATCGCTGCGCGAGTCGCTCAAGAATCTCGATATCAGCGTCAGCGCCGAGAAGGATGTGGTGACGCTCCGCGGCAAGGTCCCGAACTCCGAGGTCTCAAAGACGGTCGAGAGCGTCGCGTCCTCTGTCCCCGGCGTTCGCCAGGTGGTGAACTTTCTCGAGATCGACAGCGCGGCGGGGGCGAGATCTCAAGAGTCCGACGACCGCACCATCGGCGAGCGAATGGATGACGAGGCGCTCGAACTGAAGGTCCGCGCCGCGTTCAAACTCGACAAGAGCCTGGCCGATGCGGGCTTCGAGGTGAAGGCGATGAAGCGAGTGATCCAACTGGTTTCGCCTTCGGCCACCGCGGAACAGAAGAAGCGCGCGTTAGACGTCGCGCGGTCGATCGAAGGCGTCGCCAGCGTCTCGATGTGACCAAGCGCCCTCGCGGGCGCGACGATCAGCGATCCTCGTCTTCGGTTGCGCCTTCGGCTTCGAGCGGCGCCAGGGGTCTCACGTCGAGGAGGGTCCCGCCGAACAGGTCGAGCGTGCGGTTGACCACGGGGTCGGCGGCAGCTTTCGCCTTGAGCGCCGCCTTGTCGGGAGACTTGGTGGCAGCCGCGCGAGCCTCGGGCTTCGCCTTCGGTTCGGGCGGGGCGGGTGTGGGTCTGGCGGGGCGTGGCATCTGTGGCGCGGTCTCGTCGACCTCGTCCTGGCCGCCGGGTTTGAGCACGATGCGGAGCTTTTGGCCGAAGGCCTTCAAAGCGTTGGCCGCGAGGGCGTCGCGCTCTGACTCGAGGTAACTCACCTTTGATGGCGCCACGCCGAGCACCAGGGAATCGCCTTCCACGGTCGCGCTTGCGTCGTTCAGCGCCGCTTGAAGCATCCGTCCCGACGTTGCTTCTCGCAGGCGATCTATCGCGGAGAGGCGCGAGTTGATGGCGGGTGAAGGTGCTTCGACTTCCTTCGCGATCGGAGTGGCGACCGCTCGAGCCTCCTCGGCGGGGGGAGTGATTCGCCTTGCCGGGGCCGGCCCGGGTGCGGGCGCGATGATCGATGGCGCGGGCGCCACGGAAAGTCGAGGCCGCTCGGGCGGCGGGGACGTCGTGAGCACCGGACGAGGCGAGCTTCCCAGGAACTGCTCGACCCGGCTCACGAGATCGGCGAAGTTCACGAGCCTGCGCAGCTGGGCGGCTTTGAGCAGCGCCATTTCGATGCTGAGCCTCGGATCGGGGTCGATCGATTTTCGGAAGTCGAGTTCGGACCGCGACAGGGAATCGACCATGCGCAGCAGATCTTCTTCGGAAACGGAGGCCACGAACTGCGCCGCGGCGCTCCGATCTTCAGGGAGCAGATCGACTCCGTCGCTGTCCGGCGCGATCTTGAGAACCAACAGATCCCGCCAGTAGAGAAGAAGCTCATGCGAGAAGGCGGGATAGTCGACACCGTAGGACGCAAGCGTCTCGATCACGCGCAACACTCCCGCCGAATCGTTCTCGAATACCGCCCGGGTCGCCTCGCGCAGCAACTCGCGATCGATCAGGCCAAGGAGTTTGGCGACGTCCTCGTCCTGGATGTTCGCGCCGGTGAAGGCGTACACCTGATCGAAGAGGGAGAGGGCGTCCCTCACGCTGCCCGCGGCAGCCCTCGCGACCCGAAGCAGGGCCGAGTCGGAAACCTCGATCTTCTCGGCGTCCGCGATGGTGCGCAAGTGGGCGGCCAGGGTCTTCGCGGGAATCAGACGGAAGGCGTAGATCTGGCAGCGGGACAGGATGGTCTCGGGGAGCTTTTGAAGTTCGGTGGTCGCAAAGATGAACTTCACCCGCGGCGGCGGCTCCTCGAGCGTCTTGAGGAAGGCGTTGAAGGCCGCGGTGCTGAGCATGTGGACTTCGTCGATGACCCAGATCCGGTAGCGATCACGGGCGGGGTTGAAGCGCGTGCTCTCCCTCAGATCGCGGACATTGTCGACGCCGTTGTTCGAGGCCGCGTCGATCTCCTGCACGTCCACGGAATTG
>CAYNHK010000411.1:0-2329 GCA_964396875.1 uncultured Acidobacteriota bacterium
AAGACGACGTGCGCGTCGTGCGTGAGGTCGGCAACCTCTTCCTCACCAACATCCACCGCGTCTACCTCGGCGACGTGCGCGAGCCGACGCTGGAAGACGACGACCTGCGCGACTACTTCCTGCACCCCTTCGGCGAGCGGCCGACCGGCAAGTCGACCGACAGCAAGACCGACCTTGGCGAACTCATCCGCGAAATCGACGAACTGGCCGTCTTCAACGACGAGGCGCACCACATCCACGACGAGCGCATGGCCTGGTTCGGCAGCATCCGCGACATCCACCACCGCATGCTGCAGAAAGACCGGCGGCTGGCCTTGCAGATCGACGTCACCGCGACACCGAGGCACGACAACGGCGCGATCTTCGTCCAGACCGTCACCGACTATCCGCTGGTCGAAGCGATTCACCAAAACGTGGTCAAGCACCCCGTTTTGCCCGACGCCGCCAGCCGGGATCGTCTGAAGGAGAACGCCAGCGCCATCTTCTCCGAGCGGTACGACGACTACCTCCGCCTTGGCATTCAAGAGTGGAAGAAGAGCTACGCCGACCATCAAGCACTCGGCAAGAAGGCGGTTCTCTTCGTGATGGTGGACGACACGAAGAACTGCGACGAGGTAGGCGCCTACCTCGAGCGCATCTGTCCCGAGCTGAAAGACGGCGTCCTCGTCATCCACACCAAGAAGAACGGCGAGATCTCCGAGGCGGGCAGCAGCCGCGACAAAGGCGAACTGGACCTTTTGCGCAAGCAGGCGAATGAGATCGACAGCCTGAAGAGTCCCTTCAAGGCCATCGTCTCCGTCCTGATGCTGAAAGAAGGATGGGATGTCCGCAACGTGACCGTGATCGTCGGCCTGCGTGCTTACGTTTCCGAGGCGAAGATCCTTCCCGAGCAGACTCTGGGCCGCGGGCTAAGGCGTATGTACTTCGGAACCGACACGCCGGAGACGGTTTCGCTGATGGGCACGCCTGCCTTCATGGAGTTCGTCGAGTCGATCCAGGCCGAGGGCGTCGACTTCCAGCGGCGGCCCATGGGCGAGGGTCCGGCCCGCCAGGACTCGCTTGTGGTTGAAGTTGACGACGACGGCGACAAGGACGTTGAGGCGCTCGACATCCAGTTGCCCAAGCTGTCCCGAAGGTATTCCCGCGAGTTCAAGAACCTGAGCGGCCTCGATCCCGCCACCTTTGGCAACCCGCGCATCGCCCTGAAGCCGTTTACGGATGAAGAGACGCGAGAGATCGTCTTCAAGCGGATGATCGACGCGGAAATCGACCACACCATCCGCCTCGATGGCGCAGGCCCGGTCGACCATCGTTCGGTGGTGGGTTTCTTCGCCCGTCAGCTTCTGAAGGAGCTGCGGCTCGTCGGAGGGTACGACATCCTCTACCCCCGCGTGCGCGACTTCATGGCCGGGCACCTCTTCGAAGGCGGCGCGGTGGCGCTCGACGATCCTCAGGTCCTTCGAAACCTCTCCGAGCCGGAGCCCGGGAAGATCGTGTTCGACGCGTTCAAGAAGGCCATCAACGCCCTCACCATCACCGACGCGGGGACCTCCCGCATCGAAGATCACATCCGCCTGAAAGACACGCGTCCTTTCCGAACCGAGCACCGGGCGTACCTGTCGCCGAAGAAGTCGATCTTCAACAAGATCGTGGGGGAGGCGCAGGGCGGCGGCTTCGAGCTGACTTTTGCTGCGTTCCTCGATGGCGCTGCCGACGTCGCGGCCTTCGCCAAGAACTACGTGGCCGTGGGCTTCAAGCTGGACTACGTCCGCGCCGATGGCGACCTTTCGAACTACATCCCCGACTTCATAGTCCGCACCGCGAGCGGCGAGGTTTTCATCATCGAAACCAAGGGCCGCGAGGAGATCGACCTGCCGCAGAAGATGAGGCGGATGAAGGAGTGGTGCGCCGACGCGACCGCGGCGAGCCGGGCGATCAACGGTCCCGCGTATCGGCACGTGTTCGTCGATCAGGAAGGCTTCGAGAAGCACACGCCTCGCGACTTCGCCGGGCTGGTGAAGACGTTCCGGGAGTTTCAGGAATGACGATAAGGAAAGCGAGCCGCCCGAAGCCACCGAAGACTCGCGAGACGTCGGGTCCGGCGAGCGAGTTGATCCTGTATCAAACCGAGGACGGCCGCACGCGCATCGAGTGCCGGTTTGAGGATGAGACGATCTGGCTCTCGCAGGCGCTGATGGCCGATCTCTTTCAGACGTCCGTTCAGAACGTGAACCTCCACATTCTCCACATCCTGGAGGACGGGGAGGCCCGAGAAGCAACTATCAAGGAATACTTGATAGTTCGAACCGAGAGCGGGCGCGAGGTTCGG
>CAYNHK010000412.1:0-2325 GCA_964396875.1 uncultured Acidobacteriota bacterium
TGTCCAGGCTGGTCTCAGGGGTGAACAACGTCATGAGAAACCACACCTAGCGCGACTCCCGTTTCCCGCCGCGAAACCTACTGGTCGCTGAGCTACCCACCTAGCGCGATTGCCTTCGAGCACCTCGGGTCGTCGCGTCGCCGCGGGCGAACCGGAGATCGCGCGCTAGTTGAGAGTTCCCGCGGGGCCTTCTCGTTCGGCGGCCCTCGATTCGACGACGTCCTGAACCGTCCGGCCCACGGCCTCCGCGAAACGCTGCGAGTAGCTCACCACCGACCCGACCGAACGGTCTTCCTCGAGACGTTCGATCCTCGGCAGCGGATAGAAGCTCGTGACGAGGCCGAGAAGCTCCTCCTCCTGCCGCGCCTCCTGCCGCATCCAATCCTCGAAGGAGTCGAGCCGAAGTCCGCGGATGACCACACCCGCGGCCGAAACCGAGACCACGAGGCCCCAGATCTTCTCCTTGGGGTCGTTGAGGTACAAGACGGCCGCGGAGCCGTTCTGAAACGCGATCATCGCGGCTTCTTTCTGCGCCTCAGTATGGGCAACTCGCGGGCGCCCTCGTGGGGATCGTATCGGAGGGAGTCGACGAATTTCCGCAGCGCCGAGAGGCCGCGACGAAGCTCATCCTGCGAACGCGCGAAGGAGATGCGGATGTAGCCGGGGCAACCAAAACCCTCCCCCGCCACCACCGCGACGCCCTGCTCATCGAGCAGACGGGCCGCGAAGGTCAGGGCGTCTGGAACCGTCTTCGAAAGCAGCCCGCTGATGTCGGGAAACGCGTAGAACGCCCCCGCGGGGGCCCGGCAGGAAATCCCCGGCATCGCGTTCAGGGCGTCGACCACGAGATCGCGCCGCACGCGATACTCCGCCACGAGTTCGCCCACGAAGTCCTGCGGCCCGGTGAGCGCCTCCACCGCCCCGAACTGCGCAAAAGAGGCGGCGCACTGCGTTTGATGCGAGATCAGCGCGGACAGGCCGTGAATCACGGGCTTGGGGGCAAGGAGCCAGCCGATCCTCCACCCCGTCATGCAGTACGTCTTCGACGCCGTGCCCGCGATCATCATCTGATCGCCGAGGATCTTCCGAACCCGGGCCAGCATCCGGGGATGGTTCTCGACGTAACGCATGCGCGCATACGTGTCGTCGTAGAGAAGGAACGCGTCGGGGGCCTTCGCCTTGAGGCCGCGGGCGATCTCGATGAGAGCGCTCTCGCTCACCACCGCGCCGGTCGGGTTCGAGGGTGAGTTGATGACGAGGATCCGGGTCTTCCGCCGCACCTTCCTGAGGATTCGCCCCGGCTCGAACGCAAAGCCCGAGGCGCCATCGAGAGGTGCCAGAACCGGAACGCCGCCAAAGAGCCGGGGCGCTTCGGAGAATGTCGGCCAGAACGGCGTCGGAATCACCACCTCGTCGCCGGGATCGAGCACGGCTTCGCAGGCAAGGGCGTAGGCCTGCTTCCCGCCGAGCGTGATCGCCACTTCCATGGCGTCGAACGACACCCCGTCGTCGAGGCGATACCGCTCGGCCACCGCCTGCCTCAGGGCCGGAATGCCGAGCGACGGCACGTAGCGCGTCTCGCCGCGGGACATCGCGGCGGTGGCGGCCTGTTTGATCCGGTCGGGCGTGCCCTGGTCGGGTTCGCCCACGGAAAAGTCGAGGATGTCCCGCCCCATGGTCCGCAGGAGCGTGGCGCGGGCCGCGGTGGCCACCGTGGGTGAGACCTCGACTGCGTCGACGCGGGCGGAGAGGTGCAGCGCGTGGAGTTTCCGCTTCATTCCGCAGTCCCTCGCCTGGAGAAAGCGTTCTCGGCGCGCTTCTCCTCCGCGCGTGTTTCCACCGCGAGGGCCACCTTCTCGGAAACCAGCCCCTTCACCGAGCCGCCGAGGTACGCGATTTCGCGGACGAGGCGCGACGCGATGTGGGTCAAGTGGGGCGACGAGGGCAGGAACACGGTGTCGAGACCGGGCCGAAGGTGGGCGTTCATCCGGGCCATGACCGTCTCGTACTCCAGGTCGGCGCCGCCGCGGACCCCGCGCACCACTACCTCAGCACCCTCTTTCTCGCCCAGCTCGACAAGAAGCCCCGCGAAACGCACCACCCGGACGTTCTTGAGGGCCGCCATCTCGCGCTGGACCATGAGGACGCGCCCTTCGGCGGAGAACCAGGGCTGCTTCGATGAGTTTTCGAGCACCGCCACCACAACCTCGTCGAAAAGGCTCGATGCACGGATGACGAGATCGAGATGCCCAAGCGTGACCGGGTCGAATGACCCCGGCACCAGGGCGATCCGCTTCCATTCCTTGCTGCTCACAACGGCACCTC
>CAYNHK010000413.1:0-2261 GCA_964396875.1 uncultured Acidobacteriota bacterium
CCCATCCTCTCAAGGATGTCGACATCAAGCGCGCCAAGGACGCGCTCAAGAACGATCCGTTCTTTCAGCACTATCCCGAATGGGCAAAGGCGTTCGAACTCCTCCTCAAAATGGGAAAGCGTGCGGAGCAGCAGGCCTTCGCCGCCCATTCGCTGAACTACGTGATGGACACGTACCTGCCCGCGAAGCTCAAGAATCCGAAGTCCTTCCTACCCTGATCTTTCAGAAAAGGCTCGCCATGCCAAACAAGACAAAACCCAAAGCGACGAAGAAGGCTTCGGCCCACAAGACGCCCGCCCGTCCGGTGAAGGCGGCGAAATCCGCGAAGGTCGCGGCCAAGGCTTCGGAGAAGAAGACGCATGCCAAGGCCGTGAAGCCCGCGAAGCCGGTCAAGGCGAGCAAGCCGAGCGCGGCCGAACGCGCCCTCGCGCGCGCCGCGGCGAAAGCGGCGGAGAAAGCCCAGAAGAAGCTGGTCAAGGCCGAGAAGGTCAAGATGCGGCTCGAGGAGAAGATCGCGGCGAAGGCCCTCGCCAAGGAAGCGCGCCTCGCCCTCAAGCGCCAGATGCGCGAAGGGGTCCCGGCCCCGAACGGCGACGCCGGGGGAACGAAGGGCAAAGGCCTCAACCTCCTCGTGGCTCCCAAGGGGAAGGTCAAGCCGGAGAAACCCGGACGCAAGGTCAAGGCGCCCAAGCCGACGCGCGGGCCGCAGTTCGTGGCCGGCACCGTCTTCCTTCCGGACGGCTTCAAGTCGCGCGAGGAAATCCAGTACCTCTTCCGCGGCGCCGTCGCCTGCGTCCGTGAATCCCTCGACGTGGCCGCGGCCGAGATCCGGGCCAAGTCCGAAAGGCTCCAGCCAAACCCCTCCGAGCGCGAACTGCTCGAACTCGCCCGCATCGCGGAAGAGCGTTTCCGCGGCGCCATCGAAGCGGCTCCCCCCAACCGCGTGATCCCCACCAAGCGCACGTTCGCGAGCCTGGTCGAACGCGCCCGCGCGCGGCGCAGGGAAATCGGGGCGTTCATGCGCGGCCTCGACCTCGGCAAGACCGAACCCTCGCACCTCGACACGCACTCGGAAGCGAGCCTCCAGGGCCTGATGGAATGGGGAGCGCGTCTGGAAATGCTCGCCGACTCGGCCGAGGTCGACAAGCCCGATTTCACCCAGCAGCACCGCGTGCTGGATCAGCTCGAAAGCACCACGGAAATGCTCGTGGTCGACGTCGAGCTGACCCTGCGCCGTTACAAGGACCGGATGAGCGCTCGAGGCCTCGAGCTTTCACCTCTCCCGGTTTGACAAGCTCAAGACCCCTCACCTAAAGTCGCAAGTTCCCGCGCGAGCCTTGGCCCGAGCGCCCGGAACGCGGCCCGACGTTTCCCGAAGACATCCCCTTTCGAACCTAAAAAGACCCGAAGAACTACTGAAATGGCGACTTTCGTCCCTTCCGCAAAAGACATCAAACGTGAATGGTTCCTGATGGACGCTGAGAACGTCGTCATCGGCCGCCTCGCCACCGAGGCCGCGCGCCGGCTCGCGGGCAAGCACAAGCCGACCTACACCACGTTTCTCGACACCGGCGACCACGTGATCATCGTGAACGCGGCCAAGGTCGCGTTTACGGGCCGCAAACTCGAAGGGAAGCTCTACCGCCGTCACTCCGGCTACATGGGCGGCCTCACCGAGACTCCCGCGAAGGACCTGCTCGCGAAGCGTCCGGTGAAAGCGGTCGAAGAAGCCATCAAGGGCATGCTCCCGAAGACCAAGCTGGGGAACCAGATGTACACCAAGCTCAAGGTCTATGCGGGCAGCGCGCACCGTCACGCCGCGCAGCGCCCGACCCCCATCACTCTGAAGTCCCCCGGCACCCGGGCTAAGTAACCGAAGATTCAATAGAGAACCACCTTGGCAACTGCAATCACAGAAAATCTCGGCACCGGCAAGCGCAAGACCGCCGTCGCCCGCGTTCACCTCCGCCCCGGCAAGGGCGCCTTCTCGCTCAACGACCAGAGCCTCGATGAATTTTTCGGCGGTCACGAGACCCTCAAGATGATCGTGCGCCAGCCGTTCGTGGCCACCGAGACCCTTGAGAAGTTCGATGTCATTGCCACGGTCAACGGCGGAGGCGTCGCCGCCCGCGCCCGCGCCCTTCGTCATGGCATCGCCCGCGCCCTCCTCGACCTCAACGAGGAGTTCCGCGCCCGCCTTCGTAAAGAAGGCCTCCTGACGCGCGACTCGCGCATCAAGGAACGCAAGAAGTACGGCCAGA
>CAYNHK010000414.1:0-2257 GCA_964396875.1 uncultured Acidobacteriota bacterium
GCATGCGGCTCATATCCGCAGTGTCCGGGGTTCAAGTCCCTGCACCGCCACCACCTTCCCCATCGGGCGTAAGGTACAGGGGCTTCCATGCCGACGCCTGTCCTGGTTTCTGCGGTGCGGCGGAGTCTCGACTCCGTTGGCCTGTCGCGGCCGGGCGTGTCCCTTGTCGCGGCGCTTTCCGGGGGGCCGGATTCAGTGGCCCTTCTCGACGCTCTCCTTCGCGCGGCGAAGAAATCCGGCGCGACCGTGGTCGCGGCCCATCTCGACCACGCGCTTCGAACGGACTCGCGAGCCGACGCCGTGTTCTGCGAGGAGCTATGCGATCGCTTGAAGATCCGTCTCCGCACCGGCCGCGCGCGGCCCTCGGCCAAGGCGCTCAAAGAGGGAGGGCTCGAGGAGGCGGCGCGTCTCAGCCGGTACTCCTTCCTGCGCCGCGTGGCCCGCGAGGAGAACGCGGCCGCGATCGTCCTCGGCCACACTCTCGATGACCAGGCGGAGACGGTGCTGATGCGGCTGGTGCGAGGGAGCGGAGCCCTCGGACTCTCCGCCATGAAACCCTGGGACGGAGAGCTGCTGAGACCCCTTCTCGAAACCCGCCGTGCCGCGGTCATCGCCCACCTGAACACTTTCCGGCTTCCTTATCGGACCGACCCCACGAACGAAGACACCGCGTTCCTCCGCAACCGGGTCCGGCACGAGTTGATGCCCCTGCTCGAGCAGAAGTTCAACCCGAACATCGCGGAAGCCCTCGGGCGCACCGCGCGAACGCTCGCGGAGGAGCACTCGGCGCTTCGTGAGGTGGCGGCTCAGCTCCTCGACCGCGCCTTCGCCCCCATGGTCGAAGGCGCGGCCTTCGAGATCTCCGTTTTGAAGGCGGCGCCCGAGGGTCTGGGCAAGACCGCGATCCGCGAGGCCCTACGCCGGAGTGGGGGCCTCCGATCCGTCTCCTTCGTCCACATCGATAAGTTGTGGAGTCTGTTGGTCCTGGGCCGTGGCGGTTCGTCGCTTCCCCTGCCCGGGGGCCGCACCGCCGCCATCGAAAAGGGCCGCCTTGTCCTCACCGGCGCGTCGGGGTCGGAGTGGGGCATTCCAGAGAAAAGCCTTTCCTGTCATAGTCTTGCCGTTCCTCGAGCCCACAAACCATGAATACCCTCCCCTCGCCGACGCCCCTATTCACCGCGGACGAGATCGCTGCCCGCGTGAGCGCGATCGGCCGCCAGATCGGTTCGACCTACGAGGGAGAGGAGCTGGTCGTGGTGGGCCTGCTCAAGAACAGCATGCTGTTCATGGCCGACCTCATGCGCGCGATTCCGATTCCTTTCCGCAGCTATACCCTCAGGGTAGTTCAAGTGTCCGAGACCGCCTCCGGGCCGACCGGGGTGCAGGTCCTCTACGGCACCGAGGTTCCAGTGGAAGGCCAGAATGTCCTTGTGGTCGACGACGTGGTCGACACGGGAATCACCCTGGCTTACGTGCGCGACCATCTCGCGGCGCGCCAGCCGAAGAGCCTCCGCATCGCCGTCCTCGTGGACCGGACGGCGCCGAGGAAGATGCAGCTCATCCCGGAGTGGTCGGCCTTCCGCATCGAGACCGATGACAACGCGCGATTTCTCGTCGGATACGGCCTCGATCACGGCGACTACTACCGTGGCCTTCCCTACGTGGGATTTCTCGATAAAGACAAGCCTTCCGCCAGGCCGCCTGACTGAACATTTGCCGGGTCGTTTTCCGTACCACCTCAAGTACTAGGGGATCATCATTGAACTCAAATTTTAAAACCGCACTCCTCTGGGCATCGCTCTTCGTCCTGATGCTCGCCGCCTGGAATTTCTCCAACATCCAGAAGAAAGACACGCCGATCAAGTTCTCCGACTTCATGGCCCAGGTCGACGCCGGGGACATCAAGGAAGTGACGGTGAACGGCAGCGAGATCCGCGGAAAGCGCGCCTCGGGCGATGCGTTCAAGACCGTTGTGCCGTACGGCTACGACAGGCCCCTCGACAACCTTCTCGAAAAGAAGGTCCAGGTCAATGTCCTCAATGACCAGGCCCCCACCTTCACCACGATCCTGATCACGTTCGCCCCCTACGCCATTCTCCTCGGCATCTGGATTTTCTTCATGCGTCAGATGCAGGCGGGCGGGAACAAGGCCATGTCCTTCGGCAAATCCAAGGCTCGCCTGCTTGCATCGCAGCAGCGGAAGATCACGTTCAAGGACGTGGCCGGAGTCGAGGAAGCAAAGGAGGAGGTGCAGGAA
>CAYNHK010000415.1:0-2217 GCA_964396875.1 uncultured Acidobacteriota bacterium
CGTTATGTGGCGGTCCACTTCGGCGGTGGAGGGGCCGATCTTGAAGCCGGTGTTTTCCGCCATGTACGCGATGGCCCGGGCGCGCGTCCAGCCGAGGGCGTGCACGCCGCTATCCACCACCAGCCGGACCGCGCGCCAGATCTCGTAGGTGAGCCGGCCGAAATCGTTATAGGGATCCTGGAAGAAGCCGACCTCGCGGCCGAGGCGTTCCGCGTAAAGGCCCCAACCCTCCACGAACACGGTGATGCCAAGCCTCCGGCGGAAGTCGGAGAGCGCGGTGTTCTCCCTCGCCCGCATGATCTGGAGGTGGTGTCCGGGCACACCCTCGTGAAATGCGAGCGACTCCGCGACGTAGAGCGGCCGGGCCTTTATGTCCGAGGTGTTGATGTTCACGAAGCCCGCGCGAGTGCCCAGCGGGTCTCCGGAGTCGTAGTAACCGGCCGACTGACGGATGGCGATCCGTTCGGGCATGGGCCGTATGCCGTAGGGCGTGCGGGGCAGCACCGAGAAGATCCGGGGCAGGGCGCCATCCATGCGCTTGGCCGCAAGAGCCACCGCCTGAAGGTATTTCTCCTCGCTGTCCACGGTGAATCTCGGATCTTCCTGGAGGAGCTTGATGAACTCCGCGAACGTTCCGACAAAGCCGGTGCGGCGGATGACCTGCTCCATCTCGCCGCGGATCCGGGCGACCTCGCGTTTGCCGGTCTCGTGGACTTCCTCGGGCGAGAGGGGCAGAGTCGTGTGCATCAGAATGCGATGCCGGTAGAAGGCGGCGCCGTCGGGCAGGTGGTGGAGCCCCAGGGTGGTGCGCGCCGCGGGCAGGTACTCGGTGCGCAGGAAGTTCAGGAAGTCCCTGAGCCCCGGCATGACCGAGTCGCGAAGGGCCAGGGCGCCATCCCGCAGGATGCGCTCGCGATCCTCAGCGGGGAACGAGGCCGGCACGTTCGCTAACGGGCGGTAGAGCAGGCTCGCCTTCACGTCCGCGACGATGAGCGCGGCCACCGGCTCGTCGTAGCCGGACAGGACATCCTTCGGAACCGTCCGGCCGGATTTGAGACCGGCGCGCAGTAGAGCGATGTTCTGCCCCGCGTGCTCGCGGAACGACTGGAGCTTCGCGATGTACTCGTCGAAGTCCGCGACCTTGTCGAAGTTGTACTTGTCGGGCAGGGCCGAAATCTCGAAATGAAATCCCTCTCGTGAGCCGATCGGGATCTCGAAGGCGCGGAATCGAAGCTCGTTCCGCCGGTCGCGCAGCTGACGGGAGAGGATCTCCGCATCCGTGCGCAGAGCGGGAGACAGAGTGGCCCGATCGATAGCGGCCAGGCGGGCGTCGAACGCAGCCAGAGTCCCGGCTTCCTCGGCGTAGCGGCGTTCCGAGACATCCTCGAGCCGTTTCGCGTAGCGAGCGTCGACGCCCTCGGGTCGCGCGAGAACATAGCCCTTCTCTCGATGGGCCCCGATGTCTCGGATCAACTCCCCGAGGGCCTGTTCCGGCGTGGTCTGGCCGAGCGCCACGGAGGATGTGCCGCAGAGGAGGAGCAAGGCGAGCGCTATTCGAGGGCCATGGGTCATGCCCCGAAGTCTAGCCACACAACGGATCCTCTCAGCGCGATTTTCGCCTCACAGAGAGGGGAAACGCTCTCCAGGATGGTTGCCCGGCCTATCGGCCCAAGTCACATAAATACAGAGGCTTATTAGTCAGACTGTGCGCTGGAACCAGCTGACGCGGGGCCGCGCCTTGACAGAAAGGCGAAAACAAAGCGAAAATGTTTTCGTTCGGTTGGACCCGAACCGGACGCAACCAGGGGTACCTTGGGCGCGTCAAAGAAAGAGGTCGCCCAAATGTCTGCTCTCGAAACACTCTCCCTCGCATCCCTCAGCATCGGCGCCGCGGCGATTCTCCGGTTCGTGTGGCTCGATTCCCTTCGGTTCTCTGAACCCGGGCTCGAAACTTCCGATCCTGAGGTCGTGAGCCCTCGAACGGCCAAGCGCCTTGCGATGCAGGCTGAGGCGGCTCGAGTCGCTGTCGAGACTGAGAACCTGCCTCGGGCGGCCTAGTTCGATCGCGACGTCGGTCGCTGCCGAGAAATCGAAGTTACGAGTCGAGTCTTCGACATCCGGTTCCGCTGCTGTAAACTCCCCGGCCCGGCCGTTGCTGCAACAGCAATGACCCCGTAGTGCAGCGGTTAGCACGTCGCCCTTTCAAGGCGAAGATCG
>CAYNHK010000416.1:0-2209 GCA_964396875.1 uncultured Acidobacteriota bacterium
CGCGGCCCTAGCGAGTCGCGGGCGAAGGCGTCGCGACTGCGGCGGGTGCGGCCGGCCGCTTGACGTACAGGATGAGATTCACGACCCCTCGCATGTTGAAGGGGCCGAAGCGATCGTACTTCCCGGCCGTTCTCATCGCCATCTGCGCGTCCTGCGCGTCCGAGACCACGTACATGTCGGAGGTCACGTCATTCTTGACCTCGCCCCAGTAACCGGCCTTCGTGTAGTCGCGCAGGTACCAGGCCATGGGCCAGTTCTCCGGAGCGAACACCGCGAGCCCGGTTTCCTTGCCCGTGCCGAGCGCTGCCGCGTGCGCCTCGATCAGACGGATGAACTCGAGGAACGGGCGTTGAGTGTGGGCATACAGGTAAGGATGCGACTCATCGTCGTACCGCCTGGTCTCGAGGTCGTAGCTCTTCACCGCGGAGAAGCCGCAGGCCGCGATCAACGCCACGACAGCCACCGGCCGCATCGTCAGCCGCCCGGAGAGGAAGGAGATCCCGGCCAGGAGATGGAGCAGGTATCCGCTGGTGATGGCGAGGGGCAGAAGCATGTTGAGGCCGAGCCAGGGTGTCTTGTATTTCACGACCCCGTACGCGAAGAAGAGGAGCAGCGCCCACACCGACGCCATGACCGCGATGAAGGACCGCCGGAGGGCAAGGGCGAAAAGCAATCCCGCGAAGCCCAGATAGATGAGCGCCGGATCGGCCTCGCGAAGCCACTCGAAATGCTGATACCAGGGGTTCTCGTGGTCCCTCACCGCGGTCTTCGTCCAGAATGCGAAAGTGCGGAAGGCATCGAGCACGCCCGTCGGGTTCCGGAAAAAGGACGAGTACATGAGCCCCGCCGCGGTGACGAAAGCGAGCGCCCCGTGCAGAAGGTTCTCGGCGTGCTCAATGGCGTAGGGTCTTAGGCCGCGAAGGAGAGCGAGCGGCGTCAGCCCCTCGACGAGCCAGGCCGCCACCACGGCTCCGCCCATCATCGCCCCGGCCGAGACAAAAGCCGTCTCCTTGGTGGCGAAGAGCAGACCGAGGGAGAGGCCGGTGGCCACGAAACGCCACCTCTGACGGCCAAAGGCGGAGGGGGCGGCCGCGACCGCGAACAGGGTGAAGGCGACGAAGAGGGCTTCGTGGATGAAGTATCGCGAGTAGAACACCGCGCCCGTCGAGGTCGCGAGGAGCGCCATGGCGGAAAGGGCCATGACCGTGCTCGAAACGGAAAGGAAGCGCCACAAGACGAACACGGTGAGCGTCCCGAACAGGGCGGTGGTGCCGCGGACCGCCGCGTCCGAGAGACCGAAGATGCCGACCATCGGGAGAGTCAGGTAGTAGAGCGTGGGACCGTGGTAGTTGCTCGGGTCGTACTTGAAGATTCCCTCGCGCAGGAGCCGGGTCAGGAAGAAGCCGTTGACGCCTTCGTCGTGGTGGAAGGGGCGAAGGCTCAGGTCATGGAAGCGCAAAGCCATCGCGAGGGCGAGGATGGCGAGTGCCGCGAGGTCCGTCCGGGTGAAGCGTTTCATCGAACTCCGACGAGACGATAGGGGGATTCCACGAGCGATGGAAGGCCCTGCAGCAGGGAAGGATCGGGGATGAGCGACAACTCCGCGGGCGTGATTGCGATCGCGTCAATCGCGGGAAGCCGCGAACCAAGCGAGCCCGTCCTCGCACCTCGGAACACACCTTCGGCCACCGGCTTGCGTGCGACGTAGTCGAGCCCCTGGGACCAAAGATGTCCCTCGTAGCCGAGGAACACGCGTCGCCCGGAGAGGAGCACCGCGTGGTTGTGAGTCGGGGCGGTGAGGATCGTGGCCGTCACGGGCGTGGCTTCCCGGACCTTCGCCGCGAACGCGAGATCGTTTCGATCGAAGATCCCGTAGACGCCGCCCGCCATCGCCACCTTCGAGATGTCGAGCGCCCCGGAAAGCGAGGTGACGACGAACGCCCCCACCGCGACGGCCTGTCCAAACCGGCCATCCTTCCAGAGGAAACCGAGCGCCAGCGCCGCGAAAGGGGCGAGGCCGGCGTGAGCGGGGGCCAGGAACTTCATGTTGTCCCAGATCCACGGAGACAGGCGGAAGAGGTTCGCGAGGATGAAAAGGGAGGCGAAGGGCAAGGCGAAGAGACGCAACGACGACGGCGCCGCCCGCGCGATGCCGAACAGAGCCAGCGGGATGAAGAGTCCCGCGTTCATCAGCCAATAGCGGAGCGGC
>CAYNHK010000417.1:0-2189 GCA_964396875.1 uncultured Acidobacteriota bacterium
AGGCCGATATCCCGCTCGAGACCGTTCTCGAAGTGGTGATGGCCTCGGGCTTCGCTTCGCCGTACTACACATTCAAAGGCGGCGCGCTGATCAAGCGCGACTTCGACCAGCACTTTTCGATCGATCTTCTCGTCAAGGACCAGAACCTGATGCTCCAGGAGGCCAAGTCTTTAGGCGCCTCCATGCCCGGCCTCGTCGCGATACGCGACGTGTGCCAGCAGGCGCGCGATCAGGGCCACGGCCAGGACGACATCATCGGTGTCGCAAAAGTGCTGGAGCGCGCCGCGGGAATCAAGTAGCCCCGTGGGCGCGGTGGCGATCATCGTCGCGGCGGGCCAGGGCGTTCGACTCGGCGGTGAGAAGCCGAAGGCGTTCATCGATCTCGCCGGCAGGTCCCTGCTCCGCCGGAGCGCCGAGGCGCTTGCCGCCTGCCCCGAAGTGAGCGCTCTCGTCGTGGTGGCGCCCCGGGGTTTCGAGAAAGCGGCTCGTGCCGACTCGAGCGCCACCGGAAAACTGCGGGCGGTCGTCGCGGGGGGCGCGACACGGCAGGCTTCGGTGCAGGCGGGCCTCAAGCGGACCACCTCGCGGGACAAAGTGGTGCTCGTCCATGACGCGGCCCGGCCCTTCGTCGATGCGGACGTCGTGGCCAGGGTTCTCGAAGGCGTGCGCACCCACGGCGCGGCGATCCCGGTGGCTCCTGTCGTCGACACCATCAAGAAGGTGAAGGCGGGCCGGATCGGGGCCACGGTGGATCGCGACACGCTTGGCGCGGCCCAGACACCGCAAGGCTTCGATCGCGCGGCCTTGCTCAAGGCCTATGCGAGCGCCGCCCGCAAGGGCATCTCCCTCACCGATGAAGCGATGGCCATGGAGCGTGAAGGCCTTCCCGTGGCGGCGGTCGAAGGTTCGGCCAGGAACTTCAAGGTCACGACTCAAGACGACCTCGTCCGCGCGCGGCGCGAACTCGCCGTGCCCGCCCAGGGCTTTCGCGTGGGCCAGGGCTTCGACGCCCATCGCCTCGTGCCGAAGCGGCCTCTGATGCTCGGCGGCGTTCGCGTGCCCGCCCCGATCGGCCTCGAAGGTCACTCCGACGGCGATGTTCTGCTCCACGCGCTGTGCGACGCGCTCCTCGGGGCCGCGGCCCTCGGTGAGATCGGTTCGCTTTTCCCAAGCTCCAACCGCCGCCTCAAAGGCGCACCGTCGGCGATGTTCGTCGACGAGGTAAAGCGCCTTCTCGCCGCCTCCCGATTTTCGATTGTCAACGTCGACGCAACGCTCATCGCCGAGCGCCCGCGTCTTTCCGCACACCTCGAAGCGATGCAGAACAATGTCGCCCGCCTGCTCGACGTCGAGCCGGACCAGGTGTCCATCAAGGTCAAAAGCACCGACGCGCTCGGGGCCATCGGTCGTGGCGAGGGAATCGCCGCCCAGGTCCTGGCTCTGTTGGCGCGCTCATGAGCCGGGTTCAACCTCCGGCCTCCCAATAAGGAATCTCGAATGCCCATAGTCTGTGGAATTCATCCCGTCCTCGAAGCCCTCGCCGCGGGTTCGCGCACCATCGAACGCGTGGTCGTGACCAAGGGGGTTCGCAACAAGCGCATCCTCGAGGTGATCAAGCGCGCCAGCGAGCGGGGCGTGCCGCTTCGTTTCGAGCCGCGCGAGGCTTTGGACCGCGCCGCCGACGGTGAGAGGCATCAGGGTGTTCTCGCCATCGTGGCCGAGAAGGGGCTCTTGAGCCTCGAAGAACTTCAGAAGAGCGCGCGCACCCCTCCTCTCTTCATGCTTCTCGATGGCGTCGAGGATCCGCGCAATCTCGGCGCGATCATCCGCAGCGTGGACGCCGCGGGGGCCGATGGCGTGATCCTTCCCGATCGCCACACCGCCTCTCTTTCGGACGCCGCGTCCCGCACCGCCGCGGGCGCTCTCGAAAGCGTCAAGATCGCGCGTATCGGCAACGTCGTCCAGGCCCTCCAGACCCTCAAGTCCAAGGGCTTCTGGATCGTGGGCTTCGATGGGTCGGGCAAGGAGCGCTGGGACACCATCGACTACAAGCGGCCGATCGTGCTCGTCCTCGGCGGTGAAGGCAAGGGGATCAGGCGGCTGGTAAAGGAGAACTGCGATCACGTGGTCTCGCTGCCGGTCTTCGGCCAGGTCTCTTCGCTCAACGTTTCCGTGGCCGCGGGCATCGC
>CAYNHK010000418.1:0-2186 GCA_964396875.1 uncultured Acidobacteriota bacterium
CGGCTCGATCTTCGGGTCGGCGGCTTTGTGTCGAGTACGGACGGTCGGAGGGTTCATTCCTTTTCTTCAGGCTCGAATTGGGGCTTTGTCACCCCGCGTCGAGCATTACGAGCGAAAGGACGATTCGGTTCGTTCCGGGGCGAAGACTACAAAACGAACACGATTCGGTCCAAGCGAAATCTCAGCGGCCCGGCAGCCTCGAAAGGGTGAGGCTCACTTCCTTCCGCACCTCCGGATCGGGGTCGTTGTTCAAGACCTCGATGAGCGCCGGCAGCGCGGACTTCGAGGCCTCGCCGATATTGCCGAAGGCCCTCACGACATGGAGCCGCACGAGTGCTGAGGGATCTCGAAGGGCTGCGACGAGCCCCGGAACGGCGGAGCCCGCGGCTTCGCCCATCCGACCAATCGTCCGCGCGGCCCGGTAGCGGCGTGCTTCCTTCGGATGCTTCAGTTCCTGAAGGAGGAGGGGAATCGTTTCCGGCGAATTCCCGCCGATCTTTCCGATCGCGGTGAGCGCGCCCGTTTTTCCCGCACCCCCATCTTCGCGGGCCAGGGCGACCAACGCGGGAACCGCGGGCCGGGCTACCTCGCGCATCTCGCCCAGCGTCCAGGTGGCGAAGGCTCGGACTCGCGGGTCCTCGTGCTTGAGGCCGCGGATGAGTGCCGCGAGGGAGGTTTCGCCGGGAAGGCCGAGGTCATAGACGGTCCTGGCGGCCTCGAACCGGACGCGAGGAGAAGGATCGTCCACGGCCAGCGCGAGCACCGCAGACCCGATCGCGTCGCCTGCCGATCGGTCGGAGGCAAGACTCGAAGACTGATCCCGAACCCACCCAAGCTGCCGTTCCCGATCCACCGCCGAAGCCGGTGTGGTCAGGCTGTCCAGCAGGGCCGCGGATCGCGCTGAGGGCAACGGGGGTGGATCGTCGATCGTGTTCGTCTGGTCGATTCCTTCGGCGGCCAGCCACCCGGCCACCTGCTCATGCCCGAGGACGCTGAAATGGTCATAGTCGAGGAACAACGACGCGGGGGAAGGAGAACCGACCATCGGGGTCAGCAAGTCGGTGAGTGGAAGGCTCTCGGCTCTCGCGAAATCGCCAATGCTCCGTTGCACGGTGGGAACTGGCGCGTTCGCCTCCAGTTGAAACCGGAACGGGGCCAGAATGAGGCGGAACCTCGCGCCATCCTTCTTCACCTCATCGCGCAGCGCGCGAACCTCCTCGAAGAAGAGACGGAAGGCGTTGGCGACCCGCGGCGAGTCGGACGCGGTGAAAAGCTCCTCGACCGCGCCGATCTCACGCCGAGACGCGCCGAGCGCCATCCGGACCGCCGCCGAGCGCTTGAAGAGGGCGAGCAGGAAGCCGGGGGGCTTGGTGAGGTTGATCTGTAGTTCTGCGAGGTCGTTGAGACAGACCGCAAGCACCACAACATCGGGTTTGTACTTCCGGGCGATCCGCTCGTAGGCGATCCGCTCCTGCCGAGTCGACCAGCCCGGCAGCCCCATGTTGAAGACTTCGACGTCACGGCCGCCCTCGCGCAGCTTCCGTTCGAGGACCTGCGGAAAGGCCTGGCTCGCGTCGACCCCATGACCATAGGTGACGCTGTCGCCCAGGATCACGACGCGGGTGAGACCCTCGCGTGTCTCCACCGGGCGCGTGGCGTCCCGGAGTCCATCGACATTGGTCTCCTCGCCCGGCGGATAACCCTCGCCCTTCTCGAGCGTGTAGAAGTCACCGTCCTTGAAGCGCTCGCTCCAGTCCCAGAGGTACTCCTCCTTCTGGACCGGCGGCGGCTCGATCAGCCTGGCGACTCCCTCGATGAGGGCGCCGAAGAGGAGGGTGGACGCCACCGCGAGTGCGAGATTTCGGAAGGGGGTTGACGTCATCGGCGGGCTTGGTAGTGGTCGGATGAGGTTGCTTCGTCGCTGTGCTTCTCGATGGCTCCTCGCAATGACGAGCCAAGTGCGGTTGACTTGGTCGTGGTCGGGCTGCTTCGCTTAAGAACGTCCCGCGATGAGGTCGTCGAGCTCGGCACGAAGTTTCGGCAGGATCTCTTCGTAGGTGAAGGCTCCCAGCGGTGCCTTTTGTTTCTTCAGATTGACGTGCGTGGGACCGCACCACAGGCCGAGGTCGGCGTCGTCGGTTTCCCCGGGGCCGTTCACGCGACAGCCCATCACGGCGATGGTGATG
>CAYNHK010000419.1:0-2178 GCA_964396875.1 uncultured Acidobacteriota bacterium
GACACCCTCGAGAAGGACCGCGTCATCATCATCGATGAGTTCATGGCGAACGAGTACTGGCCGAACCAGGACCCGATTGGCAAACGGGTCCGCTTTGGGGATCTCAAATCCACCGCCCCCTATCGAACGGTGGTGGGCGTCGTCGGACGCGTGAAGCAGTATGGTCTCGATACCGACGGTCGGATCGCCCTCTACGTACCCCAGACCCAGTCCGGAGCCCGCGCTCTCTACGTGACCGTGAGAACTGAGGCGGATCCCACAGCACTCGCGGCGTCGGTAAAGGAGCAGATCCGCGCGATCGACCCGGATCTTCCGGTGTATCGCGTCCGGACAATGTCGGCGTGGGTCGATCAATCGCTGGCCCGGCCCCGTTTCACCATGACGCTCCTGACCCTTTTCGCGGGTCTCGCGCTGCTCCTGGCCGCGCTCGGGATCTACGGCGTGATGGCGTTTCTCGTGGCCCAGAGCACGCGCGAGATCGGAATTCGGGTGGCGCTTGGGGCGACCGAACAGAATGTTGTCTCGCTCGTGCTTCGCCAGGGAATGACCATCGTGATGTCCGGGGCCGCGGTGGGATTGCTGCTCGCCCTCGCATTGTCGCGGGTGATCGGCAGCCTTCTGTTCGGCGTGCCGGGCGCGGATCCGCTCGCCTTCCTCGGGGCCGTGGCACTTCTCGGTGCGATCGCGCTGTTTGCGACCCTCGTTCCCGCGCGGCGCGCCGCGCGCACGGATCCCGTCGAGTCGCTCAGGATGGAATGAATTTCCGGGAGCGTCGGTTCCGGCTCGCCGGCGCCGGCGTGGTCCTTGCGATCCTCGGCCGGGCGTCTTTGGAGGGGCCGGCCTTGGTCGAATGGCACCGCACCTCGGTTCTGCCCGGCGTCGCGGGAGTTCTGCAGGCGTTGTCGGGTGGAACGGCTGCGAATCTCGGGGAAGGGTTCGTGGTCGTCCTCGCGGGAGTAGCCCTGATCTCTCTGTTCAAAAAGAGAACCGCGGCGGTCCCGGCGCTGGTGTTCTCGGCCGGTCTCGCCGTCTTTTCCTTCTACTCTCTATGGGGCCTCGCCTACCGATACTCATCCCTTTCCGCACGACTGGCGCCAATCCCTCCGGCGTCCGACGAGGCCTCGACACGTCGTTTCATCGAACTTGCCGAAGGAGCGGCTCGCCTGGTGGGCCACGCCGCGAGCGGCCACGCTGACTTCGAAGGCGACGCCGACGCCGTGATGGCCCGTATCAACGCAGGTCTTGCCGAGGGGGCCTCGAAGCTCCCGATGTCGATCGATGCTTCCCCGGTGCGCGGCGTTGCCTTTGGACCGGCGAAATTCTCGCGGGTCTCCTTCGCGTTGAGCCGCCTCCAGTTGTCCGGCTACTACTTTCCCTGGACCGGCGAGGCCCAGATCAACGGGGACATGCCCCGCACGCTGTGGCCCAGAGTGGCCGCTCACGAGAAGGCCCATCAACGAGGCTTTGCTCGTGAGAACGAGGCAACCGTCATCGGGGTCCTTACCTGCCTCAGGTCGAGCGATCCGCGGGTTTTCTACTCGGGGACTCTCGGGCTCTATGTGAACTTCGATCGCGAACTCACGAGACTCGATCGCGAGGCCCGGGCCCGCGTCTGGGCGATGTTGCCCGCGAGGGCGGTCGCGGACTTCCGCAACGAAGCCGCGTTCTGGAAGGCTCATGAAGGTGTGGCGGGAGCGGTGAGCGAAAAGGTGAACGACACGTACCTCAAGACGCAGGGCATCAGGAGCGGGGTGCGCTCGTACGGCGAGACGACAAGGCTCATCCTCCAGGCGATCGAGACCGGGTCTTTGGAGATCGCGCCGCTCCTCCGGGGGACGGCGCCCGTCGCGCCGGAAGTAACCGCAATCGTGTCGCCGCCGATAAGGTAGGCGGGACATGCCTCACGACACCCCATTGCTCGCGACCCTCGCGGCTGCGGTGCTCGTGGCCTGGGTGCTTGGCCTGCTCGCGCAGCGATTGAAGTTCTCGCCCATTGTCGGGTACCTGGTCGCGGGTATTGTGATCGGACCACACTCGCCCGGGTTTGTCGGCGATGTCGCCCTCGCGTCGCAACTCGCGGAGATCGGGGTGATTCTCCTGATGTTCGGGGTCGGCCTGCACTTCCATCTCGAGGATCTGATGGACGTCAAGCGGATCGCGGTTCCCGGCGCGTTGATC
>CAYNHK010000420.1:0-2176 GCA_964396875.1 uncultured Acidobacteriota bacterium
AGTTCTCGCCCGACGCGTCCTTGAGGGCGATGAAGAAGTTGCGCGCGTCCATCAACTCACCCACCGCCGAATGGACGGACTCGAGAAGCTCGGAAAGGCTCGACGCGCGCGCCGACGCGTCCGCGATCCGGTAGATCGCCGCCTGTGAGCGTTCCGCGCGCCTTCGTTCGGTGATGTCGCGGATCACGCTCTGCACCGCGGGCCGATCGCCGAACGTGACGCGACGGCCGTAGACCTCCACGAGAATCCGATTCCCGTCGGCGCGCCGGAGAATGTATTCCCGGGGAGGGACCGGTTTGCCGTCCTCGATTTCGATCAGCGCGGCGGCGGCGTCGGGTCGGGCTTCGGCGGGGAGGAAATCGAAGACGTCGCGCCCGATCAACTCGGAGACGCCCGGCACGCCGAGGATCCGCGCGATCGATTCATTCGCGAAGACGATCGTCCGCCCGATGTGCACGGTGACGCCATCCGGCAGGCCGTCCACCAGGGCGCGATAACGATCCTCGGTTTCGCGGGCGGTCGCCACGGCCACGCGCTCGGCCGCCACCTTCTCGGTCACGTCGATCACGAGGGTCAGGACCGCCGGCTCACCCTCATGGACGAAAGCGCGGCTCATCGCCTCGATTTCCATCTCGCGGCCCGCGAGATTCGTGATGCGCCGCGAAACCTTCGGGACCTCGCCGCCCTTCTGCACGGCAAGCAGGCGGGCGATCGTCTGCTCGCGAAACTCAGGGCTCGCGAAATCCAGCAGGGACAGACCCGCGAGTTCCCCGGGCGAGGCGGTTCCGGCCAGACGGGCGAGCGCCGGGTTCGCCAGAATCAGGCGCGCGTTCCGGCTGATCGCCATGGGGAGGGGCGAGTCCTCGAACAGATGCCGGTATTTCTCCTCGCTCTCGCGTACGGCCCGGCTCGCTTCCACTTCGTCGGTCACGTCCTGCGCGATCGAAAGCGACGCGGGGCCTCCCTTGAAGACACAGGGCGTCGACTCGATGCGGGCCCAGATCCGCTTCCCATCGCCGCGGACGGTCTCGTAGACGAGCGGCGTTTGCGCCTCGCCCGCCTCGGTGCGTCTCACCCGTTCCCTCGCGCGCTCCCTCATGACGGGGTCGACGATGGTCTCCGCCGGGTCGATGCCGATGGCCTGCTCGAGCGTGATCCCGAGAGCGCGCAGGAAACGGGCGTTCGCATAGACGAGCTTGCCCTTCTGCATGACGAGCAGGCTCAGAGGCGAAGCGTCGAGGACCTGCCCGAGGTCCGCCTCGAGGAAAGCGATCGGGTCGGGCGCCGCGGTCAACGGTTCATCCGCCGATCTGGAACATGGAACGGTCCTCGGTGGACAGACCCTCGTCGAGCCGGTGCCCGGTGGGTTTGGCCGCCACCGCCTTCCCGAGGATCGCCGCCACCGCATCGAGTCCCCCGCCTGCGCGGATGGCTTTCTTCACGTCCATCTCGTCATCGTTGAGGAGGCAGAGGTGGAACCTCCCGTCCGCGGTGAGGCGCATGCGATTGCAGCCGCCGCAGTAGGGTTCGGAAACCGGGGAGATGAAGCCCACGACGCCGCGGCCGTGCTCGAAGCGGAAGTTCTTCGATTCGTCGGAGGCATTCGTGATCGGCAAAGGGATCAGCGGACCCAGAGCCGCCTCGATGCGTTCCCGCGTTTCCTTCGTGGGGACGTAGTTCGCGAGGGCGACGTGCGAAGGTTCTCCGCCGCCCAGGGGCATGAGTTCAATGAAGCGGACATGCCAGTCGCGATCGACCGCGCGTTCGACCAGGTCCACCACGTCGAGTTCGTTGTAGTCGCGGGTGACCACGCAGTTGATCTTGATCGGTGAGAAGCCTGCGTCTTCCGCGGCGGCAATGCCCGCCTCGAACTCATCCAGGGACGAGAAGCGCATGAGGCGCTTCACGCGTTCGGGGTCGAGGCTGTCGACGTGGATGTTGAGGCGGGTCATCCCCGCGGCCTTGAGCGGCTTCGCGAGCTTCGGCAACAGGATCGCGTTCGTGGTCATCGCGAGGTCGGTGACGCCTTCGACCGAACTGATCCGGCGCGTGATGTCGACAAGATCGGCTCGCAGCGTGGGCTCGCCGCCGGTGAGGCGGAACTTGTGGAACCCGACCGACACCGCGGCGCGCACCACCAGTTCGATCTCGTCCGCCTGAAGCAGCTCGGCCGAGG
>CAYNHK010000421.1:0-2171 GCA_964396875.1 uncultured Acidobacteriota bacterium
CGCCGTCGACACGCAGTTCCTCGTTGAAGATGTTGATCTGCGAAGCCTTGAAGAACGGTCGCCAGGGCTCGTTGTTCGCGAACTTCACGCCCGAGTGTTTGTCCCACATCACCACCGACCGCAGGCCGGACCCATGGCTCTTGTCCTTGCCCACATCGGTGGTGTGGAACTCCACGTCCCAGAAGCGGTCGAAACCCATTACATGCTCCATCCAGAGGAGCGCGGGTTTCATGGTCTGGAAGTTGGAAGTGGTGTGGTCGAAGCCCTGGAAGCCGAAGCGATTGGCGCCCCCCTTCGGCGTGGGATGCGCCGCGAAGCCCGGAAAGAGCGCATGATATCCCTTGCGTTCGATGAACCGGAACGTGGTGTCGCCGAAAGGCGTGGTGATCGAAAACCAGGCCAGGCTTCCGCCCCTGTCATCTTTCGCGCGCTCGATGTCCTGGATGGGCGTGCCGCCCCGTTCCTCGAGGAGCCGGAAGGTGGTCTCGATGTTCTCCACCTCGAAGTTGAGTGTGCCGACTCCGTCCGGATGCTTCTTCAGGAAGCGCGCGGCCCGGCCACCTTCACCCTCGGGGGCTATGCAGACGACCACACAGTTTCCGGCCATGAAGGCGACGGATTTCTGTTTCCCGCGCCGGGTGAGGTCCGGGGAACTCTCGCCGATCTCGGCGAAGTCCATCATGTCGACGTAGAAGCGCCGGGAGCGCTCCAGATCATGGACGTAGTAGTGGACCGACTCCAGGCGCTTGATGCCCAAGGGTTCGAGCGTGCTCATGGCTGCGATCTTAGATCCCTCGACGAGCACACGCGGTCCGGCCGTGGCGGCTGCGGGTCGGGCAAGGCGGGACGTCTATGATTCCGGGCGCGCCCCCTCCTCCATTCGGCGCAGATTAGAGAGTTCCATGAAAGCCATTGGTTGCCTCGTTGTCACTGTCCTCCTCGCTGCCGGAATCGGCCTTGCCCTGATGGGCAGCTACAACAACCTTGTCGGCCTGGGTCAGGCCGTGGATGCCCAGTGGGCACAGGTCGAAAGCGCCTACCAGCGCCGCGCCGACCTCATTCCGAACCTCGTGGCCACCGTCTCGGGGGCCGCGAATTTCGAGAAGTCGACACTCGAGGCGGTGACCCAGGCGCGCGCCAGTGTCGGGCAGGTTCGGGTCAACCCGAGCGATCCCGCCTCGATGGCGGAGTTCGAACGGGCGCAAGGCGGCCTCTCCTCCGCTCTTTCGCGCCTGCTCGTGGTTGTGGAGCAATATCCAGACCTGAAGGCGACCGCCAACTTCCGCGACCTGCAGGTTCAGCTCGAAGGGACCGAGAATCGGATCTCGGTGGAACGCAACCGCTTCAATGAGAAAGCGCAGATCTACAACACCGCCATTCTCAAGATGCCCGCGCGTCTCTTCGCGGGTCTTTTCGGCATGAAGGAGAAGCCCTACTTCAAGTCCACCGCGGGCAGCGAGAAGGCGCCGGGCGTCAACTTCAACTTTGGAGCCTCACCCGCCCCTTCGCCGTCCAACTGACCTTTGAGCCAAACCGCCAAGTCCGGGCCGCACTTCCTGACCATGGCGGTCTTCGTCCTGGCCGCGCTCGCCTTTGTTCTTCCGGCGGCGACGCTCGCTCAGCCCCAGGCCCCACCCCCGCCGGCCAACTTCTTCACGGACACCGCGGGAGTCGTATCTCCCGACGTCGCCGCGCGGCTCGAAGCCCGTCTTCGCGAGTTCCAGGCCACGTCGTCGAATCAGGTTCTGGTTGTCGTCGCGGACCGTGTGCCCGACGGCTACACCTCGATGGAGGAATACACGAATCGCACCGCCGAGGCCTGGCGTGTCGGTGACAAGTCGCGGGACAACGGCGCCGTCCTCTTCGTCTTCGTGGCCGACCGCAAGATCCGGATCGAAGTGGGGTATGGCCTTGAAGGCGCGCTGCCGGACGCGCTCGCCTCGCGGATCGTCAATGAAGAAATCACGCCGCGCTTCCGATCCGGCAACTATGGAGAAGGCTTGCTGGCGGGCGTTGAGGCCATCGTCGCGGCGACGAAGGGCGAATATCAGCCGGCCCGACCGAGCGGCCGCACATCTTCGAGGACTGTCCTCATCATTCTCCTCGTCCTCTTCTTCCTCTTTGTCGGCGTCCTCCTTCCCCTGCTGCGTGAGATCCACGCCATCTCGAAC
>CAYNHK010000422.1:0-2163 GCA_964396875.1 uncultured Acidobacteriota bacterium
GCACCTCCGGCGCGAAGCCCCGGCGTTTGAGGCCGAGAGTGTTGGGGCCGAAGAGACACGCCGGCCGATTGCCCACGGTTTTCGAATACGGCAGGACATCCATCGTCGCCACCGTGAAGCCGCCCATGAACGCGTAGGGCCCGACCCTGCAGAACTGATGCACGGCCGAGAACGCGCCGACCGTCGCATAGTCGGCGACCTCGACGTGGCCTGCGAGGGTTGCCGCGTTGGCGAAAATCGTGCTCGAGCCGACGTGGCAGTCGTGAGCCACATGGGACTGGGCCATGAAAAGGTTATCGGAACCGATCCGGGTGATCCCGCCCCCGCCCGCGGTGCCGCGGTGCACGGTCACGCCTTCTCGGAACACGTTCCGATCGCCGATGCGCACCCGTGTCTTCTCACCGCCGAACTTCATGTCCTGAGGGGCGAGGCCGATCGATGCGAAGGGGAAGACGTGGTTCTTCTCGCCGAGCCACGTATCGCCGTCGATCACCGCGTGGGCATCCACCACCGTGCGGGCTCCCAGGACCACGTCCGGACCGATCACCGCGTACGGGCCCACAGTGACGCCTGGACCAAGTTTCGCGCCCTCAGCGACGATCGCGGTCTCGTGAACCTCGGGCGGACGAAGATGAGAGACCGACAGGAGGAGACGAGCCTCGGCCACCCTCTGATCCGCCACGCGGATCTCCCCCTTGATCCGGAAAAGGTCGCCCCGCCGATGGATCAGCGAGATCTCGAGATCCAGTCGGTCGCCCGGTGTCACCGGCTTTCGGAACTTCGCGTTGTCCAGGCCGACCACCAGCACCTCGCTCCGCGTCGGGTCGGTCGACTGCAGCAGCCAGATTCCCGCGGCCTGGGCCAGGCTCTCCATCAGCAAGACGCCCGGCATGACCGGGGCGCCGGGGAAATGCCCTTCGAAAAACTCCTCGGCGCCGGTTACCGCTTTCACGGCCCGAAGGCCAACCGCCGGATCGAAGTGCGTGATCCGGTCGACGAGAACAAAAGGGTACCGGGTGGGAAGGCGACGCGCGAGGCCGCCCACTTCCATTTCGGCCTGGATGCCGCTGTTCTCCGGAAGAGGTGTCGCCAATTTCGCTATAGCGAGGCGGCCCGGTGTGCGAGCCGCCTCATTCTCCAGGGACAGCGCTTTCCTACTGGTTCGGCGTGGGCGTCGGCTTGGGGGCCGCGGGAGCCGCCGGGGCTGGAGTCGTGGCGGCAGGGGCCGCCGCCGCGGGCTTCGGCGCTGCACCCGCGGGACGCGCGGCCTTTTCTGCGTCGTCCGCCTTCACGATCACGTCGCGGGTGATGTCCAGTTCGGCATTGATCAAAACGATGGTCGCCCGGTCAAGGATGAAGTCGAGCCCCTTCTCCTTGCCCACGGCCTGGAGAATCGGCTGAATCTTCGTGTTGAACTCGACCTGGTATTCCTGGGCCTTCTGCTGAGCCGACTGCTGCATGCGCTGGATGTCGGCCTGCGAATCCTCGGCGAGGGCCTGGCGTTCCCGGTTCTTCTTCACGATCTCCTGCTGCTTCTTCTCGACCGCGTCGGCGGAGAGGATGGCGCTCTGCTTCTGGAGGTCGTCTTGCAGGGTTTTGATCGCGGTGTCGACCTGGGCGATCTGGTTCTGCCGCTTGGTCAACTCGGAGCGGATCTCGCTCTCGAGCTGGTCCATGCGGGTCGCGTAACCCTTGCCGAGCAGGCTCTCCTGCGAAATCCGCTGCATGTCGACAACGCCCATCTTCGTGGGTTTGCCGGTGGGGCCCTGGGCCTGCGCGTACGACGTGCCCGCGGCGAGAAGCAGGGCCAGCGGCCCCGCGAAAGCAAACAACTTCTTCATCAGTTCTCCTTAAAAAGTGGTGCCGACAGCGAAACGGAACACGCGCCTCTCGGCGAAAAGAGGGTCGGCGTTTGGGTTGAACGCGTAGATCAAGCGGAACGGCACGTTCAGCACCGGCATGATAAACCGAAGCTCCGCTCCGGTGGAGATCACGGCGCTCTTGAACGTGATCTTCTCGTTCTGCAGGTACGACTGGCCGGCGTCGAAGAACAGGAGGGCGCGGATCGGGCCGCCCACGTCGAAGTAGGACTCGGCGTTGAACAGGGCGAACGTGTCGCCGCCCACCAGAGCGCGGCTCGACGGCTCACGGGGCCCGACCGCG
>CAYNHK010000423.1:0-2158 GCA_964396875.1 uncultured Acidobacteriota bacterium
CACCGTGCGCCGCGTCATCTCCGTCTGTTCGTACTTCGAAATCGCGGAGATCACGGACGGCCGCTGGCCCTCCATCACCGCTCCGGCCACGAAGATCCGCGCGGCGTCGCTGAGGTAGGCGTTCACGAGGATCGACGAGATCTTCTCCTTGATACCTTCAAAGCGGGAGATAGGCATGCCGAACTGCCGCCGCACCTCGGCGTAGGCCGTGACCACACGCGCCATTCGCTTGATTCCGCCCGCCGATTGCGCGGGCAGGGAGAGACCTCGACCGGCCGAGAGCGCCTCCATCAGCATCGACCAGCCGCGCCCCGCGCCCGAGTGACCGCCGATGATCGCGCTCGAGGGCACGATCACGTTTTCGCCTTCCGTGGGCCCGTTGGGAAACGCGATGCCCATGGCGTCGTGACGGCGGCCCACCATGGCGCCCGGAAGGGACGTCTTGACGAGCACGCAGGTGATGCCGGGGTTGGGGCCCTCTCCGAGCAGGTCCTGGGGATCCTCGAGGACGACGGCGAGGCCGAGGATGGTGGCGATGGGCGCCAGCGTGATGTAGCGCTTGCGCCAGTTCAGTTCGATCCTGAGTTCGCCGTCCACATCGCGGAACACGCGACCTCGCGACTGAATCGAGGCCGCGTCGGAGCCGGCACCCGGCTCGGTGAGGGCGAAGGCCGGCATCTCGTCGCCCCGCGCGAGGGCATCGAGGTATTCCCACTTCTGTTCGTCGGTGCCGTAACGCTCGATCAGCTCGCCCGGCCCCACGGAGTTTGGGATGAGAACCGCGACGGCGAGAGGCATCGAGTGCGAGCCGAGTTTGGCCACCACCGCGGTGAAGCCGAGAGCCGAGAAACCGCGCCCGCCGCGTTCGCGCGCGAGGGTCAGGCCGAAGAAGCGCTCCCTCTTGAGGATCTCCCACGCGCTGACCGGGAGATCCATCGTCTCCTGGCACAGCCACGGATTGACGGCCCGGCAGACCGCCTCGCAGGGACCGTCGAGAAACGCCTGCTCGCCCAGGCTCAGGGTTGGATAGGCTTCTTTCGCGACTTCGTTCCAGTCGAGACGGCCCGCGAAGAGGCCGCGCTCGAGCCACACCGTCCCCGCGTCGAGCGCCTGCCGCTCGGTGGCGGAGATCTTCGGGACGAACCGGTCGAAGAGCACGATCGCCGTCCTAGTGCCGTTTGCCCACGAGGCCCGCGTCGAACAGACGCCGGTCGACCCTCGAGTAGGTCTTGATGGCGGCGGGGCTCGCGAGTTTCGTGTGGGGGATTTTCACGAGGTGGTTCGGGATGTCCCACACATCCTCCTCGGTGGTCATCCAATCGATGCGATCGAAACGGGCCAGGTTCACCGGGCGGGAGTAGGCGCGAAGGGTTTTCTCGCGGCGCAGGTTGAAGTACGACTCGAAGTACGACATCACGAGTTCGCGGATCGAGCGATACACCGGTTCGCGGTATCGCAGGCCCGAGTAGTTCGATCGGCCGATGGCGCCCCAGCCGTGCTTCGCCTTGAACACCGCGAGAACGTGGTCGTCGTCCTGATCGGCTTCGAGGTCGAGGATGAGCGGCGGCCGTCCCTGCAGGCGCAACGCGGCGGCCGCGAACATGGCGCCGTCCATGCATTGACAGAGTCCGTCCCGGATGACCCGCCGCGGCGACCGACACGCGCCACCCTTCGTGTCGTAGAGGAGCTTGGTGTCCAGGTACTCCTGGATCCGCCATTCGGGGGTGAGCGAGGCGAGAAGCCGGGCTTCGAAGCGCGTGAGGTCGAACGGTGGTGCCCCCATGGCCGTCATCACCTCTCTACGATAGTGGAGTCGCCGGGGGTTTGGCGCACCCCGCGTCCTATACTCGCGAGGGATGCAGAGAAGATGGCTCATCGCCCTGGCCGCAGGCGTTTTCGGCGCGGGGCTCATCGTGGCGGCTTTGGGAAGCAGGCTCGACGGTCCGACCGTCCGGGCCGACGCGGGCATTCGTGTTCTCGATCAAACCGCGGTCAGTCTTCAACGCGCGGACGCGGACGTGGCCGGTTCCCGCTCCGGTCCGAGAGTGATCGTCCAGTTCAAGGAGGCGGTGGGCGAGCGGCAGGCGGAGCGATGCGTCAGCGATGCCGGCGGCGGTCGATCGTCGAGGAGCGCGTTCGGTCCGCGATATGTCGTCGT
>CAYNHK010000424.1:0-2154 GCA_964396875.1 uncultured Acidobacteriota bacterium
GGCGCTGTGCATCGCCACCGCCGCCGCCCCGATCGCACCCGCCTGATGGCCGAGTTCCGCGGCCACGAACGACGATCGGTCGAAGATTTCGCCGAAGGTCCGGGCGCGGGCAGCCGCCATTATCCGCGGAATGAGCAGATCGGCGCTACGCGCGAGCCCCCCGCCGATGACGATTCTCTCGAGGTCGAGGATCTGGAGGGCCATGGCGCAGGCCCGGCCGAGGGCCGAACCCGCGCGGTCGATGAGGTTCAAGGCGAAGTAATCACCGGCTCGCGCGGCCTCGAAAATGGCGGCGGCGTCGAGCGGATTCGCCTTTTCGAGAGAGCTGTGAACGCCGGAACCGATCGCAGCCCGGGCCCGGCCCACGAGGTAATAGGCGCCACATTCGGTTTCGAGGCAGCCGTGTTTACCGCACGCGCAGGCATCACCCTGAGGCTCGACCGCCACGTGACCGATCTCTCCCGCGAAGCCGGAAGCTCCCTCGTACGGCTGGCCGTTGAGGACGAGGCCGCCCCCGACGCCGGTGCCGGCGGTGATGAGCAGAACATGCGAGAGGCCGCGGGCGGCGCCGTACCGGACCTCGGCAAATGCGGCCGCGGTCGCATCGTTCATCACGTGCGATGGGATGCCCAGAGCCCCTTCGAAACGCGGCCGAGCGTCGACGTTCCGAAGGGATGGTAGGTGGGGCGAGGCGGTCAGACGCCCGGTGGACTTGTCGACGAGGCCCGCAACCGCGACACCGGCGGCCTTCGCCTCCGAGGCCGGATCGAGTTCGCGCCGCAGGCTCGCGAGCTGGACGCAGAGGGCCTCGATCGACTCATGCTGAACCGCGGTCTCGCCCCGACCCACGACCTCGAGGTCCCGAAGCGCCACCGCCTTGATGAACGTGCCGCCGATGTCGAAGCCGAGAGTGAGCATGGAGAGGGAAGTTGAATGCTACCAACGCACGTCTCCGATTCCGTCCCTGGCGCTATGGTTCCTCACGCGATGACTCAGAAGACCCCGCAACCGGCCGCGGCACGGCCGTCTGGCGCAGCTCTGGTGGTATCCGTGTCGCTGGTCCTGATTGGCGTTCTGTACTTTGCGGTTGGAGACCTCACCTGGTGGGGAGAGTGCATCACCGTATGGCCGACCGCGGGCTGGTTGATGTTGCTTGCGCCACGGCTGGCGATCTGGGCACGTCGCAGGCAGTGGAGTGACCTGGGCCTCGTTGCAACAACCGCGGTCATCCTGGTGACCTCGACGACCGAATGGTCGGGCCTGTTCCGCAGTTCGCCCCCGCCCGGCACTTCGGTCGGGCCCGGCGCCTTCCGCGTCGTGAGCTGGAATGTGGCCGGAAGCATGCCGCTCGGCGTGCTGGCCGCGGATATGCCCGATCTTGCACTGCTTCAGGAAATCGGCGGAATGCCGCCGCCCGGGAAGCGACACCCGTACTTTGCGGCCTTCGAGTGGCTGGCCGACTTCGATCCGGGCACCCTCAGCAAGACGCCGATCGCGCGCCTGCCCACTCGGCGTGTCGGTCCCTGGCAGGACCCCCAGGTGATTCGCGCGTCGATCGCCGGGCGAACACTCGTCGTTGTAAACGTTCGTCTGACCCTTCCGGCGTTCGTCGTCGCGGTCGCGACCTTCGAACCGCCGTCGCGATTGATACAGATGCACGCCGAACGCCTGGGTCAGTTCACCCATCTGCGGGATCTCATCGTGGAGACATTGAAGCGGGAGGAGACCTCGTCCGCGGTGTTGTGCGGCGATTTCAACTCCTCCGGTGCAATTCAGTCCGCGGATCCATTGCGATCGATCGTGCGCGACGTATGGCCGGAAGCGGGACGCGGCTGGGGCGCCACCATGCCGGCGTGGCTGCCGTTGTCGCGGATCGACCAGTGCTGGGTGACTCCTGATATCGAGGTGGTCAGCGCTGTCGTTCGCAAGGGAGAATCCGATCATCGTCGGCTGGTCGTGGACCTCCGGTTTCGCCAGGCCGGAAGGCCCTGAAGGGGCGGGGGGGGGATAATCACCGGGAATTCATGACAACACTCCACGAACTCAGGCAACAGGGTCTTAAAGGCGGCGAATCGGTTAAAGACGAGATGCGGCGCAATCTGCTCGCGAAGCTGCGCGATCAGGAGCCGCTCTTCCCCGGGATCGTCGGCTACG
>CAYNHK010000425.1:0-2150 GCA_964396875.1 uncultured Acidobacteriota bacterium
TCGGCGGTTCGAATGTCTTCCTCGAGTTTCTTTTTCGCTTCGATCATGGGATCAGGCTTCTCTTCCGTGTTTTTGAGTGAGCTGTGGGGGGGGCGCCCCGCGTCAGTTGTTCCAGGCGGCGCCACTGTGCGGCTTGGCCTCTTCGGACCTTTGTTGAGGCAGGGGCTCGATGCGAACGCCCCAAGGCTCCAAGAAGCCACGATGTTAGCATCGCGCCTCGCTTCGCCTTGCCGCGGCCCTGGTCACCGCAAGTCCCCCAAAGACGGACGGCTCTTGTCGATTTCACCCACGAAACGGATTTCCGCCCGGGACAATCCCGAGTTCAAGCGGTTCCTCGCGGTGCGCGCGCGAAAGAACCGGGACCTCATTCTGGTCGAGGGTCCGAAGCTCCTCGCCGAGGCGATCCGATCCAAGCTGGTCGTGAAGGCGATTGCGGTCGACGAGTCCGCGGAAGGATCACCGGCCGCGGCGGGCGTCCCCACCCTGCGGTTCGCCGACCCGCTCATGAAGAGCCTGTCGGACGTCTCTACCCACCAGGGGATCGTGGCGCTGGTGGAGCGCCCTCACTCGGGTCGTGAGTGGATCGAGAAGAAGGACGCGTTCATTCTGATTCTCGACGGCCTGCAGGATCCGGGGAACGTGGGCACGCTCCTGCGCACCGCTGAAGCGGCGGGGGTCCGCGGCGTTCTTCTGACGCGCGCCTGCGCGGATCCGCTTTCGCCCAAAGCGCTCAGGGCTTCCGCGGGCTCGGCCTTCCGGATGCCGCATGTCCTCGATCTCTCGCCCGACGATCTCCTTTCTCTCCTGCCAAAGGACGTCCGACTTGTGGCGGCCGTGGCGGGACCGGGTGCGGCCTCGGCCTTCGGGGACACTCCTCTGGCCCCGCCCATCGCCCTCGCTCTTGGTTCGGAAGGGTCGGGGCTCACACCGCAAATCGAGAAGGCCGCATCGGCGCGCCTTCGCGTGCCAAGCGCGGGCGACGTCGAGAGCCTGAACGTCGCCGCCGCCGGAGCCGTCTTGATGTTCGAAATCGCCCGCCGCGCAGGCAGACTTCTCTAAAACAGCTTTTGGAAGTCTGGCCGCAGGAAGATTTCCCGACCCTGGGTCTCGATGTGGCCGTTCTCTTCGAGATCCCGCATCATCCGGGTGACCGTCTCCCGGGAGGACCCGATGCGGTGCGCGATATCCATGTGGGTGGGCCGCTTGACGACCACCCGGCCATCCTTGAGCCGCTTGCCGTCTTCCTCCGCAAGCTCCTGGATGACGCGCGCGACCCGGCCGTAAACATCGAGCAGGGCCAGAGTGGAGATCTGGTGATTCGCCTTCCGAAGCCGGCTCGCGAGCACCTGGATGAGAGACGTACCCATTCCCGGATCCTGCTCGAGCGCGCGCGTGAAGTCGTCACGTTGAAGGGAGAGAAGTTCGCACTCCTCCTCGGCGATGACCGTGGCCGAGCGCGGCTCCTGGTCGAGAAGCGCCATCTCGCCGAAGAAGTCGCCCTCGGAGAGCACGGAAAGCGTCACTTCCTTGCCGTCGTCGCCGAAGATCGCGATCTTCACCCGGCCATGGAGGATCACGAACAGGGAATCGCCCACTTCCTTCTCGTGGAAGATGACGTCGTCCTTCTTGAAACGCTTGCGGCGCGTGAGTCTCAGGATGGCGTCCACCGACGCCTCTCCCAGCCGGGAGAAGAGGGGGACGCTCTTGAGGAACTCGCGTTCGGTCATGGGCTTTCTCGAAACCCGGATCGTAACACCGCTCAGCGCCTGCGTTTCGGCTGCTCGTAACTCGCGGTGACGACGCTGGAGATGCCGCCGCGCACGCCGAAGCGGCCTTCCAGCATCATGCTGCGTGGCTTCGTGACCGCGACGAGATCGTCGAGGATCTTGTTGGTGACCGCTTCGTAGTAGATCCCCTCGTTGCGGTAGCCGCCGAGGTACATCTTGAGGCTCTTCAGTTCCACGCAGAGCGCGTCGGGAACGTAGCGCAGGATGAGCGTGGCGAAATCGGGCTGGCCGGTTTTCGGGCACAACGCGGTGAATTCGGGGCAGGTGTGCTCGATGAGGTAGTCCCTCTTGGGATTCGGGTTCGGGAAGACTTCAAGTCGCTTTATGAGTTTTTCCAACGGGTGAGCGCCTCCTTCAGGTCGC
>CAYNHK010000426.1:0-2085 GCA_964396875.1 uncultured Acidobacteriota bacterium
TGAACGGCTCCACTCGACACGGCTTCTTTCGCGTCGCCGCCGGTTGTCCTCGCGCCCATATCGCCGATCCGGCGAAGAACGTGGTCGAGATCCTCGATCTTGTCGCCGATGCGCGGGAAAAGGGAGTGCAGCTCCTGGTGACGCCGGAGCTTGGACTCACGAGCTACACCGCGGCCGACCTTTTCTTCCAGCAGGCCACCCTCCTTCGGGCCGGGGAAGACGCCCTTGAAAAGCTCCGCGCACGAACCGCCCGGCTCGACATGATCATCGTGGCGGGGCTACCCCTCGCCCGCGATTCCCGCCTCTTCAACGCAGCGGTGGTGTTGCAGCAGGGCCAGGTCCGTGGCGTCATTCTGAAATCGGCCATCCCGAACTACAAGGAGTTCTATGAGGGCCGCTGGTTCTCGCCGGCGCGCGAAGCGGTCCGTGGAGACATGGAGATTCTCGGCGGCCGCGTTCCCGCGGGCGCCGACCTCGTCTTCCGCGTGGCCGGCGAAGAGAACCTCGCGCTCGGCTTCGAGATCTGCGAGGACTTGTGGGCGCCCACTCCGCCGAGTGTGCGTCTCGCCCAGGGCGGAGCCACCGTTCTCGCCAATCTCTCCGCCTCGAATGAAGGCATCGGCAAAGCCGACTATCGCCGCGAGTTGGTGAAGCAGCACTCCGGCCGGACGCTCTCCGCGTACGTGTTCGCCAACGTCGGCGTCCACGAGTCCACCACCGATCTCGTTTTCGGCGGTCACCTGATGGTGGCGGAGAACGGCGTGATGCTCGCCGAGAACCGTCGGTTCCGCCGGGAGGCCGAGCTCATCGCCACCGATGTCGATGTCGACCGCCTCGCGGTGGAGAGGCTCCGGCAAAAGACATTCTCCGAGACCGGAGGCGCGGCGTCACCGACACGCGTGGTGGCTCTCGAAGCGATGGCGCTGCCCAGGCCCGCGCGGCTCGTTCGGCCAATCGCCCCTCTCCCCTTCGTGCCCGATGACGAGCGGTCGTTGTCGCAACGCTGCGCGGAGATCTTCGAGATCCAGACTGCGGGGCTGGCCAGGCGCTGGGAGCACACGGGTTCGCGCAAACTGATCCTGGGAATCTCCGGGGGCCTCGACTCGACCCTCGCCCTCATCGTGGCCTGCCGCACCTGCGGGCTGCTCGGCCATTCGCGGAAGTCCATCCTCGCCGTGACCATGCCGGGCTTCGGGACCACGGCGAGGACGAAAGCGCTGGCCCATAGGCTCGCCGAAGCCGCGGGTGTCTCCGTCAGGGAGATCGACATCAAGGCCGCGTGCGAGCGTCACCTCAAGGACATCGGCCTGCCGCTCAAGGACCGCAGCGTCACCTTCGAGAACGCCCAGGCGCGGGAGCGCACCCAGGTCCTGATGGATCTGGCGAACAAGGAAGGCGGCCTGGTGATCGGCACCGGGGACCTTTCGGAACTGGCCCTCGGTTTCGCGACGTTTGGGGGCGACCATCTTTCGATGTACAACGTCAATGCCTCGGTTCCAAAGACGCTGGTCCGCTTTCTCGTGAAGGCGGCGGCCGAAGACCCGCTTCACGCCGAAGAGAGCCGGGCCCTGCTCGAAGTGCTGGACCTGCCGATCTCCCCCGAGCTCCTCCCCCCTGGCCGCAAGGGCGAAATCACTCAGCGAACCGAAGACATCGTGGGACCGTACGAGCTTCACGACTTCTTCCTTCACGCGCTCCTGCGTCTCGGGGCGTCGCCCGAGAAGATCCTGTTCCTTGCGGGGACCGCGTTTGCCGGGGTCTATCCGCCCGCCACTATCAAGAGCTGGCTGAAGGTTTTCCTCGCGCGCTTTTTTGCGGCTCAGTTCAAGCGGTCCACTGTCCCGGACGGCCCCAAGGTCGGTTCGGTGAGCCTTTCGCCGCGGGGCGACTTCAGGATGCCCTCGGACGCGAACCCCGCCGCGTGGCTCACGCCCCTCGGCTAACTGCTACACTCCCGCCCCAACTCCCCGATTTCATGGCCGTTGTTCTCATCTGCTCGCCTCGTCCCCTCGACCGGGACCTCCAGGGTACCGTCCTCTTCCGGTCGCACATCGAGAGAGAGATGGTGCGGTCCACCACCGAGGT
>CAYNHK010000427.1:0-2076 GCA_964396875.1 uncultured Acidobacteriota bacterium
TTCTACAAGTCCGAGGACGACGCGCTGTTCGAGGCGATCAAGAAGTACGAGGCGAAGAGCGGCGTGAAGATCGAGCTCTCGCAATATCCGGTGCAGGACATGATCCCCAAGACCGTCGCCGCGCTCGACGCGGGCAACCCGCCCGACGTCGCGTACGCCGACGTGTACGACTTCCAGGTCACGGGCAAGTGGGCCTACGAAGGCAAGCTCGAGGACATCTCCGACATCATCACGCCGATGAAGGACAAGTTCCTCAAGAACACCATCGAGACCACGTACCTGTACAACGACAAGACCAAGAAGAAGGCGTACTACGCGTTCCCGATGAAGCAGCAGACGATGCACATCCAGTACTGGAAGGACATGCTGGGCGAGGCGGGCTACAAGGAGTCCGACATCCCGACCACGTGGAAGGCGTACTGGGACTTCTGGTGCGACAAGGTGCAGCCCGCGCACCGCAGCAAGACCGGCAAGCGCACGTACGCGGTCGGCCAGCCGATGGGGGTCGACTCGAGCGACTCGTTCTACTCGTTCCTGACCTTCATGGACGCGTACAACGTCAAGCTGGTCGACGACAACGGCAAGCTGCTGGTGGACGACCCGAAGGTGAAGGCCGGGCTCACCAGCGCGCTGCGCGACTACACCAGCGTGCGCACCCGCGGCTGCACGCCGCCGTCGTCGACGAGCTGGAAGGATCCCGACAACAACGTCGCTTTCCACAACAAGACGATCCTGCTGACGCACAACGCGACGATCTCCATCGCGGCGAAGTGGCTGGACGACGCCAACAACCCGGCGCTGACCGCCGAGCAGCGCGCGCAGGCGAGGAAGAACTACGACGAGCTCATCGCGACCGCCGGCTTCCCCGCCAAGCCCGACGGCAGCAAGTTCGTGTATCGCGCGGCGGTCAAGACCGGCGTCATCTTCGAGGCGTCCAAGAACAAGCGGCGCGCGAAGGAGTTCGTGGCGTTCATGCTGGCCGACGAGAACCTCCAGCCGTATGTCGAGGGCTCGCTCGGACGCTGGTACCCGGTGACGATCTCGGGCACCAAGAGCGCGTTCTGGCAGGCCGATCCGCACCGCAAGGCGGTCTACAACCAGTTCGGCGCCGGCACGGTGACATTCGAGTTCACGAAGAACTTCCGGTTCACGATCCTCAACAACGAGAACGTGTGGGCCAAGGCGATGAGCCGCGTGGTCAACGACGGCTGGACGCCGGAGAAGGCCACCGACGAGATGATCGCCCGCATCAAGCAGGTCGCGGGCTGACGCAGACCACCCCTCCCCGCGGTCCGGGAGGGTGAAGACGATCACCCTCTCCCCGCTGCGCGGGGAGAGGGCCGGGGTGAGGGGTAGCGGTGTCCACGATCACGCTTCCAGAGACCAAGGCGCTGCCGCCGAAGAAAGCGTGGTCCCCATGGCAGAAGTGGGGGCTGATCCTCCTCGCGCCGTACGTCCTCGTGTTCGTCGTGTTCGTCGTGTACCCGGTCGGGTACGGGCTGTGGCTCGCGCGGCACCCGTCGAGCTACGTGCATCTCGTCGACGACCCGATCTTCCTGCGGTCGGTGCTCAACACGCTCGCGTTCCTGGTCATCGCGATCAACGTCAAGATGCTGGTCGCGCTGGTGCTCTCCGGCTTCTTCATCCGGACGCGCACGTGGATCAAGGTGCTGTCGATCCTGTTCATCCTGCCGTGGGCGGTGCCGTCGATCCCGACCATCCTGTCGTTCCGCTTCATGCTGAACCCGGAGTGGGGGATCATCAACTCGCTGATCTTCCGCTACACGGGGCTCGATGGGCCGAACTGGCTCAACGACCCGATCCTCGCGCTGTCGATCGCGATGCTCGTGCACATCTGGAAGTCGCTGCCGTTCTGGACCCTGATCCTGATCGCGGGCCGGCTGGCGATTCCCGCGGAGCACTACGAGGCGGCGTCGGTCGACGGCGCCACGAGCTGGCAGAAGTTCCGCTTCATCACGTGGCCGGCGATGCGCACGCTGTACCTCACGTGCACCATCCTGTCGATGATCTGGACGCTCGGCGACTTCAACAGCGTCTACCTGCTCACCGGCGGGG
>CAYNHK010000428.1:0-2057 GCA_964396875.1 uncultured Acidobacteriota bacterium
GGAAGTCGAGGGTGACGTCGATGTCCTTGGCACTCGACCGGCACATCACCACGATTTCGCTCTTGATCCGGCCCTTCTTCTTGGCGTCGAGGATCAGTTGGAGCGACTTGCGCTCCGAGGGCGCCGCGGAAGGGAAGCCCACGTCGAGCATGTGCACGCCCGCGTCCGAGAGCATGCAGGCGAGTTCGAACTTCTGTTCCGGGGCGAAGGCGACGCCCGGGGTCTGCTCGCCGTCGCGCAGAGAGGTGTCGTAGAGACGGATCTCCTTGGCGCGCGGGAACGAGGTGCCGGCGGTGAACTGCCGTGGGAAATGGATCAGTTCTTCTAGGGGTTCGCGCAGTTCAACCATGGAATCTCATGATAGCGGCGGGGCGGATTTCCTGCGGAGTCATGTGCCGCCTGGGGACTTCGCTGTCGCACGGGGCGGCAGGACCGACCCCATCATTCGCGTCAGCATGGCCAGCCGGGCCTTCCCGTTTTCCGGGTTGTGATACCCGAAGGGACGCTCCTCGGGCAGGAGGTCCAAGGCGTCGCGCATCGGCTCGAAGGCATGCCCTTCGTGCCACTCGTTGAACGAGTTGATGTAGACGGCGCAAAACCCGCGATCGTGGTTCGACAGAAGGGGATCTCGCTGAACCGCCACGGCCTCCCGAAACGACATCTCGATCCGCTGCACCGACAACGCGGACGCGCGTTCGCGTTCGGAAGACTGCGCCCAGTCAAACTGACCGGCCCCCGGTGCGAAGTCGCGGGGCGAATAACAAGGATCGGCGGGCCTGAGCCTGGGTTCGATCTGGTCGTAGCCGGGGTTCACGTTGAGTGAGAACAAGAGCCCGGCCCGTGACGCGCCGGCCGCGATTCCCGCGTACAACTCGGGCCCGATGAAGTTGTCGTAGATGCCGATGCCATCGAAACCCGAGGCGGGTGTGCGGGCGAACTCCAGCGAGTCCGCGAGAAGGGTGACGTGGTCGAAGTCCCGGCGCAGGTCGTCGCGGAGTCCGTCAATCTGTTCGCGCCAGACGTGGTCGGGCGTGTAGTCCGATACCGGGCTGGTCTTTCCCTCGCAGTTCGTGCCGAACGCGGGCACGATGCAGCGGAATCCCTTGAAGATCGGTCCCTCATCGCCGTTCGCGTTTCTGAGGATCAGGAGCGTGTCGTACCCCCGCCGCTCGCCGAACTCGCGAATCAGCAGGCGTATGTCGTCGCGGAAGCGTTGGCCGCGATCATCGGTGTAAGGCTCGAGAGCAAAGGTCACCTTCACATCGTGATCCCTCATCACGTCCATGACGCGGTGAGCGGCGCGATGCTCGAAGCTTTCGCGACCCCACCAGGACAGCGCGATGGCGCCCACACCCGACTCGTTGATCCAGCGCGCGTGTTGCTCGAGCACCGCGGTCGAGCGCACGTCGTAGGCGCCGAGGAGAGGCATGTGGGGCGCGCCGATGTCGTAGGGAGGATTGCGGGACTGAAACTCCCAATGTTCGTAAGCGGGCGGGCCGCCGTACCAGGGGTAATACTCGAAGATGAAGTGACGCCGCAGGTCGGTGAAGCGCTCGGCGAGCGAGGCGGGCGGTGTCTGCGCGAAGGCGGCCGTGTTCGGCGCGACCAGGCCGGCGGCGACCGCACCCGCGGCCCTTCCGAGGAATCTCCTTCGGGCGTGGCGTCGCGGTTTCATGGTCACCCCGACGATACCCAACCCCCGGTAGCGGGCAGGAAGGGTTCTACGTTCCCGATTGGCCCGGCTTCGTCAAACCGATGCGGGCAAAAACGGCGTCGAGCGCCGGATCGCGGCCCTCCCGGTAGTCTGTTGAGGAGATGGCGGCCGGCACATCGGGGAAGAGGGACTCGGGGTCTCCCTCCGGCCACGCCCGGAAGAACTTCGTCGAGTACGACACGGGCAATCCGGAGTTCGGCAGATTGAAGCTCCTGACTTCTCCGTAACCGTTCGGCCGGCCTCCGGTCGGCTCCCCAACGAGGATCGCGCCGATGTCGCGTTTGAGCGTGATCGAATTGAGAAGGGCCGAAGAGAACGTACCGCTTCCGATGAAGGCGAAGAT
>CAYNHK010000429.1:0-2023 GCA_964396875.1 uncultured Acidobacteriota bacterium
TACGACGACCGCGTCGCGAGGGCCACGCAGTCGAGGGTCTCGGTGAGCGTTCCGATCTGGTTCACCTTCACGAGGATCGAGTTCGCGATCCCCTTCGCGATACCCTCGGCGAGGATGGCGGGATTGGTGACGAAGAGGTCGTCGCCCACGATCTGGCACTTCGAACCGATCGCGTCGGTGAGCGCCTTCCACCCGTCCCAGTCGCCTTCGCCCAGGCCATCTTCGATGGAGACGATCGGGTACTTCTTCACCCAGGACTC
Organism: uncultured Acidobacteriota bacterium; assembly: GCA_964396875.1. Taxonomy (GTDB): domain Bacteria; phylum Acidobacteriota; class Vicinamibacteria; order Fen-336; family JAGNNV01; genus JAGNNV01. The sequence goes on from CAYNHK010000429.1 coordinate 261, forward strand.
GTACATCGCGACCATCTGATCCGAGGTCTTCTCCTTCTCGCCGGACTTCTTGAAGACGTATTTCTTCCCTTCATGCAGTTCGCTCGCCGCCACGTCGAGGGCGAGAGCGATGTCCGTTCCCGGCTTGTAGCCGGCGGCGGTGATGGCGGCGAGAATGGTTTCGATCACGCCTTCGGAGGAGGGCAGGTCGGGAGCGAAGCCGCCCTCGTCGCCCACCGACGTGGAGAAGCCCTTCTTCTTGAGGATGCCTTTGAGAGTGTGAAAGACCTCGGCGCCCATGCGCAGCGCCTCGGCGAAGGAGGGGGCGCCCACGGGAACGATCATGAACTCCTGGGGGTCGAGTTTGTTGTCGGCGTGGGCCCCACCGTTCACGATGTTCATCTGGGGCACGGGCAGAGTGCGCGCGCCCGGCCCGCCGAGATAGCGATAGAGCGGCAGACCGACCGACGCGGCGGCGGCGCGCGCGTTGGCGAGCGAAACCGCGAGGATCGCGTTCGCCCCAAGGCGGGACTTGGTCTTGGTCCCGTCGGCGTCGATCATGATCTGGTCGACCACGATCTGCCGGACCGCGTCTTCACCGCGCAGCAGGTCCGCGATCTCCCCGTTCACCGCCGCGACCGCCTTCAGGACACCCCTGCCCAGATAGCGCTTCTTGTCTCCGTCCCGCCTCTCCACCGCCTCGCGCGAGCCGGTGGAAGCGCCGGAGGGAACGGCGGCCCGGCCGAAGCTGCCGTCTTCGAGCGTGACCTCGGCCTCGATGGTGGGATTCCCGCGGGAATCCAGGATTTCGCGGGCGTGGATGTCGGTGATTTCTGTGCTCATGTTTCCCTCGAAGGTGAACGCCCGTGCCGGGCGGGGATCAAAGATAGCAGCGCTCCACGCCCCTGCCTCCCCGACCTCGGTGCGGCATCGCACCAGCGCGGCGGGGGCCAGCACGATCTGGTAGCGTCGCGTCTCCAATCGCCGCCTCCGGCCCCAAGAAGAAGGAATCCCACCGAGCATGACCACCGGCTCGCCCGTCAACGACGCGCTTGCGCACCTTGAATCGAATTTCGAAGGGTTCAAGAAGACGCTGATCGAACTCTCGAAGATCCCGAGCATTTCCGCGAAGCCTTTCCCGCCCGAAGCCGTCCAGAAATCGGCGGCGGCGATCGCCGATTCGATGCGCGCGGTCGGAGTCGAAAACGTCCAGGTCCTCACCATCGACGGCGTCCACCCCTACGTTTACGGCGACTTCCTGCACGCGAAGGGCGCCCCGACACTCCTTCTTTATGGCCACCACGATGTCCAGCCGGTGGGGAACGAGGCGCGGTGGTCCACCCCGCCCTTCGAGCCGGTGGAGAAGGGGGGCCGGCTTTATGGGCGCGGCGTCGCCGACGACAAGGGCGGCGTCATGACCCATGTGGCCGCGGTCGCCTGCTACCTCAAGACCGTGGGCGCGCTGCCCTGCAACGTGAAGTTCGTGATCGAGGGCGAGGAAGAGATCGGTTCCGAAAACCTCTCGCTCTTCCTCAAGAAGTACCGCAAGCTGCTCGACGCCGACTTCATCGTCCTCTCCGACACCGCCAACTTCGACACCGGCGTTCCCGCTCTCACCTACCAGCTGCGCGGGATCGTCCAGGTGGACGTCGAGGTCGAAGTTCTGAAGCAGCCCCGCCACTCCGGCATGTGGGGCGGTCCGGTCCCAGACCCTGTCCAGGTGTTGTCGCGGATGATCGCCGACCTCACCACCGCCGACGGCAAGATCAACGTCCCCGGCCTCT
>CAYNHK010000430.1:0-2023 GCA_964396875.1 uncultured Acidobacteriota bacterium
CCACGAAGATCCACTTCCTCTGGTGGAACGTCATCGGCGCGGTCGCGGTGTTCGTCATCGGTTATCTGATCAGCCTGGCGACACCGGCGCGGGCGAAAGCCTGAAGATGCGAAAAACCCACCCGGGCGCTTCCGTCTTCGATTCCTTCTATCTCAAGGACCGCTACGGTTCCGCGGCGATGAGAGCGATCTGGTCCGACCACGCGATGGTCCAGGCCTGGCTCGATTGTGAGGCCGCCCTCGCTCTCGCGGAATCCGATTGCGGCATCGTGCCGAAAAACGCGGCCAGGGCGATCGCGAAGGCCGCGAAGGTCGACAACGTCAACCTGGGCGCGATGCGGGCCGAGTTCGACCAGACGTGGAATCCGGTCCTTCCCCTCGTGAACGCCTTGCGCGCGCGCCTTCCGGAGAGCGCGGCCCAATGGGTCCACTGGGGCGCCACGTCGAAGAACATCATGGACACGGGCTCGGCCCTCCAGATCCAGGCCACGTACCGCGTCGTGTACGACGGCCTCGACCGGATCGAACGGGCGCTCGTCACCCTCGCGCGGAAGCACCGCGACACTCTCATGGCGGCGAGGACGCATGGGCAGCAGGCGATTCCTGTGACCCTCGGGTACAAGGTGGCGGTGTGGATCGACGACGTGCGGAGGCAACGCGAGCGGCTTCAGGAAAGCGAGAAGCGCGTTCTGGTCTGCGAGTTCGGAGGCGCGGTTGGCACCATGGCCGCGACCGGAAAGATAGGGCTCAGGATCCAGGAACGTTTCGCGGCTCGGCTCGGCCTTCGATATCCGCTGATCCCCACCAAGACTGCGGGCGACCGTTTCGCCGAGTTCTTCCTGATCCTCTCCTCGATCTCGGGCACGTTCTCCAAGATCGCGGCCGCGATCTACAACCATCAGCAGACCGACATCGACGAACTGTCGGAGTTCAGCGTCGGCAAGGTCGGCTCATCGGCCATGCCGCACAAACTCAATCCGGTGGCGTCCGGGTCGGTGGTTCTTCTCTTCCGGCTCATCAAGGCCCGCGCCACCGCGGTGCTCGACTACGTGCACTGCGAATGGGAAGACGATCACCGCCAGGGCGAAACCTTGTGGTCGTTCGGGCCGGAGATCTCGCTTCTCTTCGGGGCTCAGCTCGAGATGCTGTCGCGGGTACTGGAGACGCTGATCGTGAAGCCCGCCAACATGCTGCGCAACCTGGACCGCACCGGGGGCGCGGTTTTGTCCGAGGCGCTCATGATGGTTCTCGCGAAGAAGATGGGCCGGGACGCCGCCCACGCGTATGTTCTAGGTCTGTCGCGCCGATCGCGCGAAGAGGACCGGTCGTTTTGTGAGATCGCGCGAGCCGACCCGAAGGTCAAAACGCTGGTCACGGGTCGCGACCTCGAGCGCGCTCTCGACTACAGGAGCGGCATCGGCCTTTCCACCCATTTCGTCGACGAAGTCCTCAAGCACACCCCCGGAGCGCGGAGACCCTCCAAGAAGCCGCGAGCCCGAAAGTCATGACCGATACTCCGAAAACTCCCGCCGCCGACTCGCTCCTCGTCACTCCGGGCGGCGCCGGCCCGACGTTTGGGCCCACCTATTTCTCCGCCTTCGGCGTGGACGAGAAGCTGATCCGCGAAGCGCTTTCGGCCGCGCTCTCCCAGGGCGGGGAATACGCCGACCTCTTCTTCCAGCACCGGGTGTCGCACAACTTCGTTCTCGAGGACGGCTCGGTGAATCGCGCCTTCAAGGGCACCGAACTCGGGGTCGGGGTGCGGGTGGTGAAAGGCGACCAGACCGGTTACGCCTTCACCGAGGACCTGAGCCTCGAGAGCATCCGCGAGGCGGCGCGCACCGCCGCCACCATCGCGGAAGGTGCTCGGAGCGATGCGCCGCAGCGGTTCCATGTAACCACCGGCCTGCCTTCACGCTACGCGACGACGCGTCGATGGGACGACGTCCGACCGGAGGAGAAGCTGCCCCTGCTCACCGGTCTCAACGACAAGACGTTCTCGATGAACGATGCGGTCCGCAAGG
>CAYNHK010000431.1:0-1988 GCA_964396875.1 uncultured Acidobacteriota bacterium
CGGAACCTCTTCAACAACAGGGCGGAGTCGCTGACCGTCGACAACCCGTTCCAGTGGTTTGACGCGCCGTTCGTGGCCACACCGGCTCCCGCAGTGGGCGGTGCGGCCCGGGCGCGCTGGATCAACGCTCCCGACAACGAAGCGAGTACTGGAAACCTAGGGTTCCTGCTCAAGTTCGCGAAGCAGACCCGCATAGGCGGCGAGCTTTCGATGGGTCGATGGACTCAGAACGCGTCTTTCTACCCCTACACGATCAACTCGGCGCTCCTGACGCCGTCCGGCGCGCGCGCCGACACCCTGGCCACCCTCCAGCGTCCCTCCTTTGACGGCAAGATTGACACCACCACGATGAACCTGACGTTCTCGTCGCGGCCGGTGGACGACCTGGCTCTGCGGGCGAACTTCCGCAGCTACGATCTCTCCAACAAGACGAACCGTTTCGTGATCACGGGCGACGTGGCCGCGACCCCGGACCGCGACTGGAACGTGGTTTCGCCGAGTGCTGATTCTCCATACGGCTACGCGACCGCGAATGTGTACGACAACAAGACCACGAAGTTCACGGCGTCCGCCGCCTACGACTTCGGCGACGTCACCCTCGAAGCCCAGGGCCGTGTGGGCCGTCTCGAGCGGACGAGCCGGGAAGCGCTCAAGGGCGACGACAACGGCTACGCGATCACCGCCTTGTACCACGCCACCGACCGGATCAGCTTCCGGGGCACCTACGACGATGCGAAGCGGACGGCCGAAGGGGAAACCCTCTACGGCTTCCAGTCCGATGTAGCCGAACGCAAGACGAAGCGGACCGGCATCGACGTCGAGTTCTCGCTGCCCAAGGGCGTCGATCTGAGCTTCGCGTACTTCCTCCGAGACGTGAAGTATCCGAACCGCCCAAACCGGGTTCCTGTGACTTCCGGCGCGCCGACCGCGGGCGGGCAGCCCTTCCCCGGAACCCCGAGCGGCCTGCTCGAAGCGAAGTACGACTCGTACACCGCGGAGATCGCCTATGCCCCGAACGACAAGGTCGAACTCGGCGGTTATTACACCTACGAGAAGGACCGGACCACGAACCAGTGGTCGACCACCACGGGCCTGAACCTGAACAACTTGCTCAACTACAAGGGCACGGATGAGACCGATACGTTCGGGTTCAATGCGATGTTTCAGCTGAAGCCCGAAGTCTGGACGCTCTCGCTCAACGCTATGCGCCAGAAGGTGGATGGCCTGATGGACATCACGGCGCGTGAAGCGGGCTCGTTCTACACGCCGGGCCGCACCGGTGTGATCCCCGCGGGAACCGGCGGGGCCGCGGACATCAACGACTGGGACGACACCGCGCTCACCACGATCACGGCGCAGCTCGACTATAACGTGACCGAGGCCTGGAAAGTGTCGGCAGGCTATTGGTACGAGAAGTACGAGTTCAAGGATGCCTACCAGGTGGGCAGCAATTTGATGCCGCAGTCCATCATCCTCGTCCTGAAGTCGAACGACGGGAACTACAAGGCGAACGTCGTCTACGGCAAGCTCTCCTATCGCTTCTAGAAGAGTCACAGGGCCGACGGCTCATGTCCGCGATCGGGCCCGAAGCAACCCCACGGACCGGCACTACCAGTGCCGGTCCTTTCTTATTTCGCCCAGCGTCCGTCATAGCACCGCGAGGCCAAGCCGTTCTCCAGGAAGGAGATTCAGGCGCGGGCGGAGGCCGAGACGAAGTTCGAGAAGAAGCTGATCGAGGCCGGAACGGCCAGGACTTGGCCCTGCTTCACGTCACCGTCCCCGCAGGTGAGATCCACCCTCTGCCGCTCGGCGACTCGGCCTCGCTGCAGGTCGGTCAGAAGGTCCTCGCGATCGGCAACCCGCTCGGCCTGCACAATACGCTCAGCGTTGGCCTCGGCTTCGCCGTGCCCATCCACCTCGCTCGAAGGATCACCGCCGACCTCATCGAGATGGGTCACGCCTACCGGCCTCAGCTTGGCTTCAACGGT
>CAYNHK010000432.1:0-1983 GCA_964396875.1 uncultured Acidobacteriota bacterium
CTCATCAGAGTACTTGATGAAGTAGGCGGGCAAGCTTTCCTAGGCTCCTCTGTTCTTGCGGCAGGCCCGCTAGTGTACTTCCCTTTTTAATCTGCGCAACATCAGCGCTTCCACCGCGTCGCGGGGCGAAACGCCCTGGATGAGCACGCCCCGAACCTCGCGCGCGATCGGGGTTTCGACGCCCGCCCGCTCGCCCAGAAGGCAGGCCGCGGACGAGGTCTGGAAGCCCTCCACCGTGCCCAGACTCTGGAGCACTTCAACCGGATCCTGCCCCTCGGCGACCAGGCGTCCAAACTGGAAGTTGCGGGACTGGTTGGAGCCGCAAGTGAGGACCAGATCTCCGAGGCCGGCCAGGCCCGCCACTGTCTCGGCCCGGCCTCCCGAGGCCACGACGAGGCGGGAGATTTCGGCGAGACCGCGGGTGATGAGAGCGGCCCGGGTGTTTTCGCCGCACTTCAAACCCACCACCATCCCGGCGGCGATGGCGATCACGTTCTTGAGCGCGCCCGCCATCTCGGCGCCCTTCAGGTCGTCGCTCTCGTAGATCCTCAGGCGCGGGCCGGAGAAGGCAGTTTGAACGTCCCGGGCGAGCGCCGCGTCCGTGGAGGCCGCCACAAGCGCCGTGGGTTGACCCGCGAGGACCTCGCGAGCGAACGAAGGGCCGGTGAGCGCGCAGAACGCCGACTCCGGGGCCTCGATCGCCCCGATCTGGGAATGGAGTTGGAGCGTTCGCGGGTCGATGCCCTTCGCCACCGAAACGAGCCGGAGACCTCGCCGATGCGCGGCGACCAGGCGCAGAGCATCGCGGATCGCGGAGGAGGGTGTGGCGAGGATGGCGAGATCGGCGGAGGCCAGCACGGTCGCCGGTTCGGTCGATGCCGCAACCCCCGCCTCGAAATCCACACCGGGCAGCGCGTCCCGGTTCGAGCCGGCCGGTATCTCGATGGCTTTCGCGACACTGCGTGTCCAGACCGTGACGTCGTGCGAGAGCCGTTTCAGATGAACGGCGAGCGCGGTTCCAAAAGCCCCGGCCCCGAGAACCGCGACTTTCAACGCTTCGCTCCGAGCTTCGGCTCGACGCCCTTCACGAGGCGCCCGATGTTCGCGTGGTGTTTCGCGACCACCATCAACGCGGCCACGAGGGCCGTCAACGAAACGGTGGGACCCGCGCCGAGGAAGTGTGCGGCCACCGGCAGGGTCAGGCTGGCGAGTATCGAGGCCAGGGAAACGTAACGCGCGGCCACGAGGGTGATCACGAATACGAGGATCGCCGCCCCCAGCGCGCCCGGAGCCAGCGGGATGAAAAGGCCGGCGCCCGTCGCGACCCCCTTGCCCCCCTGGAATCCGAGCCACACCGGAAAGAGGTGTCCAATCACCGCGAAGAGGCCAGCGAGGCAGATCTCCAGTTCGGACGAGGAGAAGGCGCGCGCGATCCACACCGTCCCCGCTCCCTTCAGTCCATCGAGAACGAGAGCCAGTATCCCGGGGACCTTTCCCGCTGACCGCATCACATTCGTAGCCCCGACATTGCCGCTGCCAACCGTACGGACATCCTTCACCCCAAAAAGCCGGGCGACCAGAAAGCTGAAGGGAATCGATCCGATCGCGTAGCCCATCAACGCGAGAAGCGCCGGGGTCACGCCTCGAAACCCACCAGGGCGCGGCGGAGGATCTCGAGCGCGCTGTTCGAAGCCTGCTGGATCACCCGCTCGCGATCAGCCGCGGGGAAAACACGGCGGGAGGTTCGGGCTCCAAGCGATCCCTCGAGCGCGAAACAGACGAGACCCACCGGTTTCTCGGGCGTGCCTCCGGTCGGCCCCGCGATCCCGGTGACCGCGATCGCGATGTCGGCCTTCGCGGCGGCAAGGGCGCCTCGGGCCATCTCGCGCGCGGTCTCCTCCGAGACCGCGCCGAAACTGCGGAGCGTCTCGTCGCTGAGGCCGAGTTCGTCCATCTTGGCCTGGTTCGAATACGTCACGAAGG
>CAYNHK010000433.1:0-1976 GCA_964396875.1 uncultured Acidobacteriota bacterium
GTTTCGCCTTTGGGGGCCTCGCCTTTTTGGGCTTGGCTTTGGGCTTGGCTTTGTTCTTCGAACCTGAGATCGAAACGTCGCGTCATGGAGAGCCGAAGTTCGTCCGCCGATTGCCCGGCGGAAAGAGCTTCCTTCTCCAGTTTCGCTTCCGCTTTGAGGACGCCCGGCCACGGCGCGCCGATCGCCTTCGAGAGGTCGCCATCATAGCCGAAGCCAAACAGCCTGACACTCGCGGGTTCGACTTCGTAGGCGTCGGGAAGACCGAAGGTGCGGAAAGGAAAGTTCTTCGCCCAGTCCACGTGATGCCCGATCTTCCGCGTCTTGGGATTCACGCTGACGATCCCGTGGGCCACGCACAGTCTGGGATCGAGGTTGTAACGCCGGATGAGGTGTTCGGTCAGCAGACGCCCCGCTTGAAGCTGCGCCTCGGTGATCGGCAGCGGACCCGAGGGCGCGAAGCGCGACTCGAACGACACCCCGAAAAAGGCGTGATTGAGGTTCATGAAGACCTTGCCGTCGCCCGCCCACACCGAATTGCCGGCATGGTTCGCCCGGGAGTCGTCGTTGAGGATCTGATAGACCCGGCCAAAACGGTCGATCAGGTAGTGGTAGAACTCGTGCCGCCGGATGGAGTTGACGAGGTTCTTCGAGCTTCGCAGCAGCGAGGCGTTGTTCTCGGGCTCGAGCGACTGGATATCGCTCTCCGTCGTGTGGAACACGATGCCCACGGGTTCGGTCGCGGGCGGCAGGGCGGTTCCCGTCGCCTCATCGAGCGCCGCGAAGGTGCGCTTCGTTCCCTTGACCCTCTGCGTGGTGTCGATGCGCAGGCCGTTGCTGTAGAGCTCATAATCGCGGCCCTTTTCCACGAGCCAGATGGAGTCCGGACGCTGGGTCTGCACCTCGGGCTCGGCTTGCGGGACGGGAGTCGGAACGACCCGAACCGGCTGAGGCAGAACCGGCACGTCCACGGTCGGCGTCTTGCGGCTCAGACTCGTGGCGAGGCGGAGGGTCCCGTAGGACGCGCCCAGAACGAGGGTCCCACCGAGCAGGGTGATCGTGACCTGGAGAGCCGCGATCTTTCCGCGCGCGGCCTTGCGCACGCCCGCCGCTCCTTCGCCCTTCAGCAAGGACAAGCCCCGCCACCCGAGATACTTGTACACCAGGGGCCGCGCCACTTTCGGGACCTTCGGAATCTGCTCCTCGAGCTGACGCACGCTCTTCGTCGATCCGCGCAGGAAACGGAGTCTCTCGACCGGATCCTTGATGCCGGAGGTGAGACCCTCCACGGTGCGCGCGAACTCCGGAGAGAGTTCGCGATTGTCCTCGCAAACCAGTCCCTTTTCGAGGGCGCGCCGCTTCGATTCGGAACCGGGGTTCACGGGACTGGAGAGTATAGGCCCCTGAAGCCGGCGAAGGGCCATAAGATCAATTTCTTGATGTCATTGATGCAGTCCTGCGCGGTCCAGCCCATCGAGTCCGTCCCCGCCATCCTTCTCGGGCCCCTCCTCGACGAGGAGGCGGCGATGTGGGCGGCGGATCTGCGCTGGAGCTTCGCCCCGTCGCGCGCCCGCCTCGAGACGGCGCTGCGCGAGGGGACGGTGAACGGCTTTATCGCCCTGGACGATCGCGGCCCCTGCGCCTACGCCACCTACTCCACCCACGACGACCACGGCGTGATCGGTTCGTTCTTCGCGGCCTCGCGGTCGAGGGCGGGTGGGCTCGAGGAACTTCTCGTGACCCGCGTCCTCAATCGGCTGCTGGAGAATCCCCCGCGCATTGTCGACTGCCAGACGCTTTTCTCGACCGAGCCAGGCCTGCGTGATCCGTTCCTGGCTCGCGGTTTCGACTCGGCGCCCCGGATCTACATGACCCTGGACCGGAATGCCTTCCGCGCCGGGGAGGGTCGCCCCCCCGCGGCTCTCCGCTCACGGCCGACCCACCGGCTGGATCTGCGGTCGCTCGCCCGTCTGATCTTC
>CAYNHK010000434.1:0-1948 GCA_964396875.1 uncultured Acidobacteriota bacterium
GATTCTTCCGTGCCCCGTACCAGCAGGATCTCGCTGATGTCGACATCGTCTGCGTCGGCATTCCGCTGGACAGCAGCGTTCCCAATTTCGCCGGCACCCGTCATGGACCCGAAGCGGTGCGTCGCTGGTCACACCTGCAGGGCCCCATGCACCACGTGACCGGGCACATCCCGTTCGAGCACTGCAGCATCGTGGAGTATGGCGACGTCGAATTCAGCGGATTCAACCATTCGGACCGACTGAACGACATCTACAGGACATACAGTCGGATCAAGGATGCCGACGTCTTCACGCTCAGCATCGGTGGTGAGCACACGGTGACCTATCCGATACTCAAGGCGCTGGCCCGTGATGAGCCCCTGGCGCTGATCCACATCGACGCCCACTGCGATACGACAGGACTGTTCAGCGACGATCCGGCCGAGACACACGATGGCAATTTCGTCACGCGATCCGTCATGGAGGGGCTGGTCGATCCGGAGAAAGTCATACAGATCGGTATTCGCGGCGCAGGTTCCTGGGCGTGGGAGTTCTCCGAGGACACCGGCATGCGAATCGTGTATGCCGAGGAGGTGGCGCGACGGGGGATCCAGGCCATCCTCGCCGAGGCGCGCGAGATCGTCGGCTCTCACAAGTGCTACCTGACCCTGGACGTCGATGCCATCGAGCCCACATTCATGCCGGCCACGACGGTTCCGGAGCCCTTCGGACTGACGCCGTGGGACGTGCGGGACCTGATCCGCGGTGTGCGCGGACTGAGCATCGTGGGCGCTGACATCGTGGAGATCTCGCCCCCGCGGGATTCACAGGAGATCTCGGCGAATCTCGGTGCTGCCCTGGCGTTCGAGCTGCTGTGCGTCCTCAGCGAGGCACGTCTGGCCAGGACCGGACGGAAGCGAAGGACGCATTGGCGCAGGTGAATTCTTCGTCGAGCCACTATCGGAGTGAGTCATGTTCAGTGATGTATCGAAGAGCTGGCGCCGCCTTGCCGTCGCGCTGTTGATCAGTGGAGTGTCCGGGCTGCAGGTGGCTCCGGCCCAGGTGACGGAGAGCTACGAGAACCGCCACGATCCCGGCCCGCCGCGCAACCTCGCCCCGCCGGGGGTGAGGTCGCCGCTCGTGATTCTCGGCACGGGCAATCCGGTGCCGAATCCGTATCGCTTCGGGCCGGCTTCGGCCGTCGTGGTCAACGGCAAGCCGTACCTGTTCGATGCGGGCGAGGGGGTGTGGCGCGGTCTCGCGAAGGCGGCCACCTTCCACGGTGGCGCCATCGCGCGAGCGTTCCAGGTGGACAATCTGACCCACCTGTTCATCACCCACATGCACCCGGATCACACGATCGGCATTCCGACCCTGATCCTGCAGCCGTGGTACCTGAACCGCACCAAGCCCATGGACATCTACGGGCCGCCCGGGATCACGCACCGCGTCGACTCGATCCTCGAGGCCTGGAGAGACACCATCGAGCTGGATCTCGCCAAGGACCCGACCACGACGCCCGATGGCTGGAAGGCCCGGGGGCACGACTTCGCCATCGCCACGTCCGGCGTCGTCTACCAGGACGAGAACGTCAAGGTGGAAGCGTTCCAGCACAAGCACTGGGAGCTGCCCTACAACTATGCCTATCGGGTCACGACACCGGACCGGGTCGTGGTCATCGGCGGTGATGGCGCAGGCGATGACCGTCTGATCGCGGCCGCCAGGGGCGCGGATGTGTTCGTCGCCGAGGTCTGCACCGAGGCGGACCTCGTCAATGCGCCGTGGGGTGGCAAGACCCTCGAGGAGAAGGGGCGGCTCATCTGGCAGTATCACATCAAGCCTCGGGACCTGGCCCGCATCGCCAGCGCTGCACAGGTCAAGATGCTCGTTCTCTACCACGTGCAGAACTACTCCGACCCCTACGACCCGGACGCAGTGCTGAAAGAGGTGCGCGAGTTCTATCAGGGCC
>CAYNHK010000435.1:0-1926 GCA_964396875.1 uncultured Acidobacteriota bacterium
CCGGATCAGATTCTCCGAGAAGAGGCGAAGCGCATCAGCGGCATCGACGACGTCCGCTTTCATCCCCGATTCCCGGTGGACCGCAGGCACAACGCCAAGATCCACCGCCTCGACCTCGCAGTCTGGGCGGCCACTCATTCCGCTTGAAGTTCGCTAGGCTCGGCCTCGCAACGAAGGAGAACGAACGCCGTGGCCAAGCCGCTTGAAGGAGTCCGGGTGCTCGAGATGGGCCAGCTGATGGCGGGCCCGTTCGCCGGCACCATCCTCGCTTACTACGGCGCGGAGGTCATCAAGATCGAGCCGCCAAAGACCGGCGACCCGGTCCGGACCTGGCGCGGCGTGGATGAGGACGGCACCTCGATGTGGTGGCGGTCGCTTGGCCGCAACAAGAAGTGCATAACCGTGGACCTTCGCCTCGAAGAAGGCCGCACTCTCGCGCGTGAACTGGCCTGGAAGAGCGATGTGATCGTCGAGAACTTCAAGCCGGGCACGATGGAGAAGTGGAAACTCGGGCCGGAAGACATCAAGGCGAACAATCAGGATGTCATCTACTGTCGCGTTTCCGGGTACGGTCAGACCGGGCCCTACTCGCACAAGCCCGGCTACGCGTCGGTCTGCGAGGGCGTGGGCGGCCTGCGCTACGTGAACGGCTTCCCCGATCGCCCGCCCTGCCGTCCGAATCTCTCGCTCGGGGACTCGCTCGCGGGCATGCACGCGGCCCTCGGCATTGTGATGGCGCTCTACAACCGTTCCGGCCGAAAGGGACGTGAGGGCGGGGGCTCCGGTCAGGAAATCGATGTCGCGATCTACGAGTCCGTCTTCAACATGATGGAAGCGGTCGTCCCCGAGTTCGACCGCCTCGGCATGGTCCGCGAGCGCGAGGGCAGCAAACTCACCGGCATCGTGCCCACGAACACGTATCGCTGCAAGGACGGGCTGTATGTGATCATCGGCGGCAACGGCGACTCCATCTACAAGCGCCTCATGATCGCGGCCGGGCGCGAGGATATGGCGCGAAGCCCCGAGTACGCCACGAACGCGGACCGGGTACGCAACGAGCCAGCGGTAGACGGCGCAATCTCCGACTGGACGGCGACCCTCACCGCCGCCGAGGTGGTGGCTGCACTCGAGGCGGCCCAGGTTCCGGTCGGGTCCATCTACACCGTGAAGGACATGGTGAACGACCCCCACTACAACGCGCGGGGAATGTTCGAGGAAGTCGAAGTGGGCGGGCGTCCGCTCAAGATCCCGGCGATGTCCCCCAGACTTTCGGGCACACCGGGCGGAACGGAATGGCCGGGACCGGCTGTGGGATCGCACAACGCCGAAGTCCTGAAGGCGGTTCTCGGGAAGACCGACGCGGAAATCGAGGCACTGAAGGCGAATGGCACGATCTAAGACCGCGGCTTCGCCCGTCGCGACACCACTCACGACCCTCGACCTCTACCGGAGCCGGGGCCTTGGATCCCGAGTTGGCTTCGGTTCTCGTCCCGCGGTCGTGGTCGTCGACTACATCGTGGGCTTCACGGACCCCGCCTCCCCGCTCGCCGGCAATTTCGCGAACGAACTGCGGGCCACAAGGTCGCTTCTGAACGCCATGCGGCGTCGCGGCTTCCCGGTTCTCTTCACCACCACCGCCTACGACAAGGCGATGACGGAAGCCGGGGTGTTCGTGCGCAAGGTCCCCTCGCTCGCGGTTCTTCAACGCGGCTCGCGCTGGGTCGCGATCGACCCGTCGCTCAAACGGCGCAAGGGCGAGGTGGTGATCGAGAAGCAGTACGCCTCGGCATTCTTCGGCACCTCGCTCGCCTCAACCCTTCACGCCCAGGGCGTCGACACATTGATCGTCACCGGCTGCACGACCAGCGGCTGCGTTCGCGCCACCGCGGTGGACGGCCTGCAGCACGGCCTGCGCGTGATCGTCCC
>CAYNHK010000436.1:0-1922 GCA_964396875.1 uncultured Acidobacteriota bacterium
GCCAGTACGTCAACAACTGGCGCATGGCCGAGCTGCACGCCCGGCAGTCGCCCGACCGCGTGCGTGAACTCGAGGCGTGGGGCGCGGTCTTCGATCGCACTCCCGACGGCAAGATCCTTCAGCGCAACTTCGGCGGCCATCGCTATCCGCGCCTCGCCCACGTGGGCGACCGGACCGGCCTCGAGCTGATCCGCACCCTGCAGGATCACGCCATCCATCTCGGCATGGACGTCCACATGGAGTGCACGGTGGTGGCGCTTCTCAAGGACGGCGACCGGATCTCGGGCGCGCTCGCGTATGAACGCTCGACCGGGAAATTCAAGGTGTTCAAGGCCTCGGCGGTCATCGTGGCCACGGGCGGGATCGGCCGTTCGTTCAAGATCACGAGCAACAGCTGGGAGGGCACGGGCGACGGACACGCCCTCGCCTACGAGGCGGGCGCTGAGTTGATGGACATGGAGTTCGTCCAGTTCCATCCCACCGGCATGGTGTGGCCCCTCTCGGTCCGCGGCCTTCTGGTCACCGAGGGAGTCCGAGGCGAAGGCGGCGTCTTGCGGAACAAGAACGGCGAACGGTTCATGTTCGGAGACATTCCCGACAACTACAAATCGCAGACCGCGGACACGCCCGAAGAGGGGTGGCGCTACACCCAGGGCGACAAACAGGCGCGACGGCCTCCCGAACTCCTCACCCGCGACCACGTCGCGCGCTGCATCATGCGCGAGGTCAAGGCGGGCCGCGGCTCACCGCATGGCGGCGTGTTCCTCGATATCAGCTGGATCAAGGAACACCTGCCCAACGCCGCCGACCACATCAAGCGGAAGCTTCCTTCGATGTACCACCAGTTCAAGCAGCTCGCGGACATCGACATCACCGCGGTGCCCATGGAAGTGGGACCGACCACGCACTACGTCATGGGCGGAATCCGCGTCGACGCCGACACGCAAATGTCGAACGTGCCCGGCCTCTTCGCCTGCGGCGAGTGCGCCTCGGGCATCAATGGAGCCAATCGTCTCGGCGGCAATTCGCTCTCCGACCTTCTGGTATTCGGGAAGCTCGCCGGCGAACACGCGGCGGCTTTCGCGAAGAGCAACGCACGGCCGGCCATCGACAACCTCGCGGTCGACAAGGCGCTCAAGGCCGCGGTGGAACCGCTCGAACGACCTGCCGGCGAGAACCCGTACACGATTCAAACCGAGCTGCAGGATTCCATGCAGGATCTCGTGGGCATCGTGCGGACCGAGTCGGAGATGAAGCAGGCTCTGGTCGTGATCGAGAAGCTCAAGGATCGGGCCCGTAAGGCGAATGTCGGGGGCTCGCGCAACTACAACCCCGGCTGGCACACCGCCATCGACCTCCACAACCTTCTGATTGTTTCGGAAGCGATCACGAAATCCGCCATCGAGCGAAAGGAAAGTCGCGGTGGGCACTTCCGCGAGGATTTCCCGGAGAAGGGCGACGCGTGGAGCCGCGTCAACATGGTCCTTCGCAAAGGCTCGGATGGGGCCATGGTTCTGCGTCAGATTCCCCTGCCCGAGATGCCGGCCGAACTCAAGCAGATCATCGAGGAAACGAAGAACTAAGCGGGGACCCCCGACACCATGAGCACACTCACGTTCCAGATCTTTCGCGGCGACGCCACGGGCGGGCAGATGGAGGAGCACCAGGCCGAGGCGGCCGAGGGCATGGTGGTCCTCGATGCGCTTCACCAGATCCAGGCGAAGGAGTCACCGGATCTGGCCTTACGCTGGAACTGCAAGGCGGGGAAGTGCGGCTCCTGCGCGGCCGAGATCAACGGCAAGCCCCGGTTGATGTGCATGACCCGCCTGAACGAACTTCCCGCCGACAAGCCGATCACCGTGGAGCCGATGAAGACGTTCCCCCTGCTCAAGGACCTCGTGACCGACGTCTCCTGGAACTAC
>CAYNHK010000437.1:0-1909 GCA_964396875.1 uncultured Acidobacteriota bacterium
GGATCAATGGCATCTATCTTGCTAGAATGTTCTCGAGGATGAACTGGCGGAATCGTACATCCTCCGGGCGTGTCCTTTTAAACACGCCCGCCGCCTACTGAAAAAGGAGTACTCACAATGCCCGTTAGCGTTCGCCCCGCATTCTTATCCGACGGTGTCGGCATCCTCACCCTTCTCGAGCAGAAGGGGTATTTTCCAGAGCCTCTCGGCTTCGCCAATACGTTTCGCAAGACGCTGAACGATCCCGATTTTCTGGTCCGCGTGGCTGAATCCGAAGGGAAATTGGTGGGTCTCGCCGCCCTGTCGTTCCGACCGCAGTTGGGCCTTGGCGGCACCCTCGCGAGCCTGGATGAATTCATTGTGACCGAGGGCTCGCACCGGCGCGCCGCCGAGCGGGCTCTCCTCAAAGCGACCGCCCGAAAGGCCCGTGCCATGGGCGCTCGGAAGGTTGTCCTCCAGCCCACGGAGACCAAGCCTCAGCCGAAAAACGCAAGCCAGTTCTACATTCGGAACGCGGCTTAACCGCCCGACGACGGACGAGTCCTCTTTTCGACGTCCGCCGCCCCGGCGTTCCAGGGTCATGCCCGCCCGCATGACAAGGAGCTCCGGGGCGGTCCTTTTTTGTTTGGTAACCTCGCCCCCTCATGCAAATGGTTCGGTACTGCCCGGTCTGCGACGACGAGTTTCGTCCGGAAATCACGATCTGCTCCGATTGCGGCGGCGCGCTCGTGCTTCAAAAGGAGGGCCTTGGCGCGAAAGGTCCGGCGGTGGCCGGCGCCCCACCCGTGGCGGACGATGCCTGGCGCACCGAACTCGACTCCCTCCCCGCGTCGACACTGGTACCGGTCCGGACCTTCGACTCGCTTGCCGACCTCGAACCCGCGGTCGCGGCGTTCGCGGACCTGCGGCTGCCCTCGCGCGTGCTGGTGCAGAACGGGCGCTACATCCTGCTGATTCGCCCGGACTCACTGGCTGAAGCGCAGGCTGCCCTTCACACCGCGGCCGTCGATGCCGACGACTCCCCCGATCCCTCGTTCGATCCCAGAGCCGGCCGATACTCGAACTGTCCAGCCTGTGACACCCGGTTGCCCGACCCGTTCGATGGAACCTGCCCCGAGTGTGGGCTGGAATTGAGCGCCCCCGGCGGCGCGGTCGTGGTTCCGGAGGCCGAGTGACGCCGCGTCGAGCGTTGGCGCAGACCGCCCCGCGAACACCACGACGATGAGCGGCTTCAAGGAAACCGAGACCTTCGACTTTCAAGGGCCGGCGGGGCGGATCGAGGCGATCCTCAATCGTCCGCCTGAAGGCGTGGCCACTCGAGCCGCCGCGGTCATCTGCCACGCCCACCCCCTTCACGGGGGCATGATGCATTTCAAGGTCGTGTTCCGCGCGGCCAAGGCGCTCCAGAACCAGGGCATCGCGGCACTCCGCTTCAACTTCCGGGGTGTGGGGCGCAGTGACGGGATCCACGATCGGGGCCTCGGTGAACAGGACGATGTCCGGGCGGCGTTGTCAGAGATGGCGCGGCGGCAGCCCGCCCTCCCCCTGCTGCTTGGCGGTTTCTCGTTCGGATCGGCCATGACCGCGAAGGTGGCGGCGAGCGACGAGCGGGTGAAGGCGGTGCTGATCCTCGGCTTTCCGATCACACGTCTCGACTCGACCGCCGACCTCGCGGAAGTGCGACAGCCGCGGCTGTTCGTTCAGGGGAGCGAAGACGAATTCGGGCCCGGTGCCGCGATTCGCAAGCTGGTCTCGAGCCTGCCCGAGCCGAAGCGGCTCGAAGTGATCGAAGGAGCGGATCACTTCTTCACGGGGCGGCTGGATGAACTTCAGGCTCCGATCGAAGAGTGGGCCTCGACGACGCCCTGGGCGACCTCACGATGATTCCTCGCCTCAGTCGTACGAACAC
>CAYNHK010000438.1:0-1898 GCA_964396875.1 uncultured Acidobacteriota bacterium
GCAAGGACTCGGCACCCATGTGGGAGGGAGCCACCACGCACGCCCACGGCCTGCGAGTTCCCAAGGCCCTTGGCGATTTCCTGATCCTGCGCGCGCTTCGGGAAAGCCACGGCGCCGCCGTAGCGGTCAGCGAAGCGGAGATCATTCAGGGCGTGAAGCTCATCGCGCGCACCGAGGGCCTGTTCGTCGCTCCCGAAGGCGGCGCGTGCGTCACCGCGGCCACGAAACTCCGGGCCTCGGGGCACCTCTCTCCCGACGATTCGGTCGTCATCTTCAACACCGGCACCGGCTTCAAGTACGTCGACAACATGAAGCCCCTGTGGAACGCCGCGTAGCGCCATGGCCAGAAGGTCCGTGAAGCGCCGCGTGGTGAAGGCCCTGAAGCCCCGCGTTCACGTGATGTTCACGGGGGGAACGATCTCGATGAAGATCGACCCCGAGACCTCGGCCGCGGTGCCCGCGCTTTCGGGCCGGGACATCGTGGCCCAGGTGCCGGGACTACGGCGCGCCGCCCGATTGACCCTGGAGGACTACGCTCAACTCCCGGGCCCCCATGTGACGCCCCGGTGGATGTGGAGCCTGAAACAGAGGATCGAGGCCCATCTCGCGGATCCGAAGATCGACGGCATCGTGGTCACGCACGGCACCGACACGATCGAGGAGACGGCGTTCCTCGTCGACCTCACCACCCACACCCCGAAGCCCGTGGTCTTCTGCGGAGCGATGCGCACCCTCGGCGAACCGGGCTCGGACGGCCCGTCCAACCTCCGCATCGCGGTGCAGACCGCGGCGAACCACGATGCGCGCGGACACGGCGTGCTCATCGCGGTGGGCGAGCAGATCCTCGCCGCCGGTGAGGCGGTGAAGACTCACACCCAGAACCTCGGCGCTTTCCGGAGCGAGATCGGCCCCGTGGCCATCCTCGATCGCAGCGGCGTTCGTTTCGTGCGCAGCGCGGTCAGACGGCGCCTGGTCAGGACAGGCTCGATCGATCCCAGGGTGGACCTTCACGTGCTGGCCACGGGCTCGGACGATGGCCTGATCCGCGCTTCGCTTTCGCGCGGCGCACGCGGCCTGGTGATCGAAGGCACGGGCGCCGGGAACGTGCCTCCCCTCGCCGTCCCCGGCATCGAGGCCGCGCTCGCGGCGGGGGTTCCCGTGGTCATCACTTCGAGGTGCGGCTCGGGCTCCGTGGCTCCGCTCTACGGATATCCAGGCGGCGGAGCGCAACTCCAGAAGATGGGCTGCGTCATGGGTGGCGACCTCGTGGGACAGAAGGCGCGAATTCTCCTCATGGTGGCGCTCGCGGCGGGGTTGTCCGACCTGGCTCTCAAGTCGCTCTTCGAAGCGTCCTGAGCCCCGCGCCAGACGTCGCCGCGTCATCGGTTCATTACCTGCTCAGTGTGTGAAAGAGGGTGGTCAGACTGGATCCGGCGGCCGCTTTTTCGTGTGCTAGCATGATTTTCGTGAGGTTGCGACAACCTTGACCCCCGCCCTGACCGGAATGATCGAGGTCCTCCTCGTCGAAGACGACGAGGATCATGCGGAGCTCGTTCGACGCAACCTGATGAGTCAAACCGTGCGGTGCCGCATCACCCACGTGAACAATGGCGAGTCGGCGCTTGACTATCTGCACCGGCGCGGGGGTTACACCGAGCCCGACAAGAGCCCGCGGCCCGATCTCATCCTGCTCGATCTGAGGCTGCCGAGGGTCGATGGAATGACCGTGCTCGCGGACATCAAGTCGGCCCCGGAACTTCAGACCATACCGGTGGTCGTGCTGACAAGTTCCGCCGCGCATCCGGACGTGTCCCAGGCCTATCTTCGTCACGCCAACAGTTACCTCGTGAAGCCCCTCGACCTCGTGAGCTTCGAAGGCCTGATGAAGGAACTCGGCC
>CAYNHK010000439.1:0-1893 GCA_964396875.1 uncultured Acidobacteriota bacterium
GATTCGCCTTGGAGTCTCATTCAAGTACGAGAAGGAGTAGACGGTTCGGGGGCCGTCGTCAGGCGACGGCCCCTCGTTCCGCCGTCGAGAAACGAAACCGGGTCCCCACTATTCGTCAGGGTGGGCGGTCGAAGCCCTCCGCAGGGAGGGTTCGTTTTCGCGTTCTCAAAGGCCTCCGCGACTGACTCACCCGAGCGATCATCGCGACTGGCCGAGGGTCATAGAAGAAGCCCGCTTGTGCCAACCGGGTTGAGGCGTCCTCAGCCGACGACGGGGATCCGGCGTTGATGGTTGAGTCTGGTCAGGGTGCGTTGCATCCTGGTGGTGACCAGCCGATAGGCCTCCTCGATGTCTGGGTCATGGCCGAGCTCCTTGTGCAGGTCGATCGGCGGCATGACTCTGATCGTGATCTTCGAGGGGAGGGGTATCCGACCGGGGAAGTCGAGCACCGTGATCCCGAATGGCGGGCCAATCGCCACCGGGAGCACCTTCAGTCGCGCGAGGTGGTTCAGCTGAAGCGCCTTGGCGAGTCTTGTATCGGGTCCGAGGAACAGGGCGGTCTCCTGACCGCCGACCGCAACAACAGGGACGATCGGAATGTCGTGCTCCAATGCGAGCCTGACGAAGCCTGTCCGGTGGGCAAGGTGGACTTCCCCCGACTCCCAGGAGGGGCGGAAGGTCTCCTCGTCCCCACCGGGATAGACGAGCAGGGCCGCGTCGTCGTGCAATGCGCGCGACATGTTTTCGGGTGATGCCGGCACGGTCCCAAAACGTTGCACGAGGGTCCGCAGCCCCGGAAATTTGAAGACGAGATCGTGAGCCAACTGGTTGAAACGGCGGTCGGCACCGAAGTGGTCGTAGAACGCCTGCGCGAACACGAAGGTGTCGGCGATCACGACGCCGCCGGAATGGTTTCCGATCAGCAGCACGGGGCCGCTCGCCGGGATCCGCTCGAGGCCGGCGACATCTGCACGGAAATAGACTCGCGACATGGCCTGAAGCGCTGGCAGCGTCGCGCGAATGTAGTCGGGGTCGCGGGCGTCGAAAGGGTCGGAGGGCGGGCCAGCGGCACCCGTGATGCCGAGCAGGTCGGCGGCGGCCAACGCATCCTCGCCGGTTGCCGCAGCCATCTTCAACAACCCCCGGAACGCGGCGGCGGGACTCGATTCGCTGGAGGCGGGCATCACGATTCAGTATGGCGGCGAGCCCTAGGCCGATCGTTGGACCTAGCGAACGTTCGCCGAAGCTCGTAGTCCGCCGCTGAGCCTTCCGGGCCACACCGCAGCCGCTCGCGCACCTGTTCCATCGACTCGTCTCCCCAGATCAGCAGAAGGGGATCTGATCGGCGAGATAGAGGCGGTCGGGCGCCGGAACCTTCTGGTCTCGACCTCGAGGGTCTCGAGCGCACCGATGAGGAGGATGGAACGATCGTCGCCTCCGGGAATCACCGCGACCGCCGGCTGAGCAGGCCCGGCCACGCGCGCCGGCGGGTTTCTGGTACCCCGCCCGCCGGCGCACGTGCCGGATCACTCAACACGTACCCGGTTAAGCAGCTCCGTTGTTTTTTTGCGCGGACGGTGGCACCCGACGGGTGCGGTTCACCCTCGCGACGATGAAGCGTGCGAAAGCGCTCGTCTAGGGCAGGGGGTGGTATGTGGACGACATCCGCATCTATCGCTGCATCGCGGACTGAAGGCCAGGTAGACGTCGGCGTCGCGAGCCGCAGTTGGAGCAGCGGGCGCCATGGAGTCCGGCCGGCCGCCGCTCCACGATTGCCGCGGTCGCCACGGGCCGGCGATTACGATCCTTCGATCTCGCCTCCCGATCTCAAGCTGAATGGATACGTCGTTGCCCAGGTTCCGAACGCTCCGTTGCTCGTCGCACTGGTTGCGG
>CAYNHK010000440.1:0-1882 GCA_964396875.1 uncultured Acidobacteriota bacterium
CCCACGGACCGTGTTCCGTCACCGCAATTGTAAGCTCGTAGTGCGCAGAAAGCGATCCGTCCGCGGTAACCACGGTCCAGTTGTCCCCCAGGGTCTTGGTGGGGGCGGCCCCGGCGTTCACCATGGGCTCGATCGCCAGGCACATCCCGGGCTGCAGACGCTCGCGCTTGCCCGGCGGACCGTAATTGGGAACCTGGGGATCTTCGTGCAGTTTCCGGCCGATGCCGTGGCCGGACAGCTCGCGAACCACGCTGTAGCCGTGCCGGACCGCGTGGCTCTCGACCGCGTGGCCGAGATCGCCCAGGCGTTTCCCGGGATAGGCGGTTTCGATGGCGTGCTCGAGAGACTCTTTGGTCACCTTCATGAGGCGCTCGGCCTCCGGGGAGATCTTCCCCACTGCGACCGTGCGCGCGGCGTCACCGTAGTAGCCGTCCACGATCGCGCCGAAGTCGAGGCCGATGATGTCGCCCTCGTTCAGGATCCGCTTGCCGGGGATGCCGTGGACGACCTCGTCGTTGACCGAAGCGCACAACGTCGCCGGAAATCCGTGGTAGCCGAGGAAGGCCGACTTCGCCCCGCGCCTCTTGAGGTTCTCGGCGGCTATAAGGTCAAGGTCTTTCGTGGTCACGCCGGGCCTGGTGTTCTCGGCGAGGATCTCAAGGGTCTCCACCACGATGCTGCACGCGCGGTGCATGGTTTCCATCTCGGCGAAGGAGCGCAGCGTGGTCATTACGCGGCTCCCTTCAGATACTGCTCGATTTCTGCGAACACTTCGTCGACATCGCGATAGCCGTCGACGCGGTGGACGGGAACCCGCTTCTCGTAGTGCTGGATGACCGGAACCGTCTGGGCCTCGTAGGCCTCGAGACGCTTCGCCACCACGTTCTCGCGGTCGTCGGCGCGCTGGATGAGCTTCGAGCCGCACTGGTCGCAGATGCCTTCCTTCGAAGGAGGCGAGGTCTCGAGGTGGAACGTGGCCTGGCAATTCGGGCACCAGCGGCGGCCCGAGAGCCTGCGCAGGAGCACCGCGCGGGGCACGTCGAAGTTCATGACCACGAGTTCCATGCCGCGGGAGATCACGAGCTTGTCGAGGGCCTCGGCCTGGTTGACCGTGCGCGGGAAGCCATCCAGGAGCAGGCCGTTCGTGCAGTCGGGCTCGGTCACGCGCTCCGCGATCAGAGCCACGAGCAGGGAGTCGGGAACGAGGTTCCCGTTGTCCATGAGCGGAGCGGCCTGCTCGCCGAGCGGCGTCTTGCGGGCGATGGCGTCCCTCAACATTTCCCCGGTGGAGATGCGGGCGACACCCGTCTTGCGCGCGATGATCGCCGACTGAGTCCCTTTTCCCGCGCCCGGAGGGCCCAGAAGGAGGAAACACAGAGGACGCTTGACCTTGGCATCAGCGACGCCCACGAATCCTCCGGCCTCGACCGGTGAAGCCATCGTAGTGACGCATGACGAGTTGCGCCTCGATCTGCGCCACGGTATCCATGGCCACGCCGACGACAATGAGGAGCGAGGTCCCGCCGAACAGGAAGTTCAAACCGAGGCCTTCCGTGATCCAGGAAAGACCGTTGTTGGTAAAGAAGGCGTCGAGCCAGGGACCGATCAGGGGCAGGGGCGCCACTTTGAAACCGGTGATGAGGAACTCCGGCAGCAAGGCGATGACCGCGAGGTAGATGGCGCCGCCGAACGTGATCCGCCCCAGGACCTTGTCGAGGTACTCGGCAGTGCGTTTGCCCGGGCGGATACCGGGGATGAAGCCGCCGGCTTTCCGCATGTTCTCGGCCACGTCTTCGGGGTTGAAGACGATCGCGGTGTAGAAGTAGCAGAAGAAGATGATGAAGGTGACGTAGAGCAGGTTGTAGAGGGGCATGCCCCACCG
>CAYNHK010000441.1:0-1876 GCA_964396875.1 uncultured Acidobacteriota bacterium
TCTACAACAAGGTGGCGAAGACGGGGGCGAAGCAGCTCGCGCGCATCCGCAAGCTGCCGTTCCGCGAGGCGCAGTTCAAGAAGGAGGCCGGCCTGCTTCAAGGCATCCGTCTCTCCGGCGAAGCGCGTTACTCGGTGTACGAACGTCTGTGGACGAGGCCCGCGCTGACCGTGATCGCGATGGAGTCGCATCCGCTCAAGGGCGCTTCGAACCAGATCGTGAGCGCCGCACGCGCGCGGCTCTCCCTCCGCACCGTGCCCAACATGGACGGCGCCGACGCGGGCCGTCTCATCGTGAAGCGCCTCACCAAGAATCCGCCTTACGGCGCGAAGGTCACGGCCAAGGTCACGGGAAGCACGCCGTGGTGGACGACCGATCCGGAAGGACCGGCGTTTGAGGCCGCTCGTCGCGCGCTCAAGGCCGGGTACGGCAAGGAGACCGCGATGATCGGGGCCGGCGGCTCGATCGGCTTTGTGGGCCCCTTCGAGAAGCTTCTCGGTGGCGTGCCCTGCCTGCTCATGGGTGTTGAAGATCCCTACTGCAACGCGCACTCGGAGAACGAAAGCCTCGACCTCGGCGATTTCAAGAAGTCGATCCGCTCCGCGATCTTCCTGTACGACGAACTGAGCCGAGTCAAGCCGAAGTAGGGGTTCAGGTCGCTGAGCGCAGACGACCGCAGTCCTGTCGAAGCGACCTCGCGCCCCGCGCTCGGTGAGTAGCTGCGGACGGTGGGCCTTGGCTCGCCCTCACATTCGCGGACCGTATGGCGTTCATCTATGTGATGGAGCGAAGCTACCGCTTCGCCAAGCCTTAAGAGGAGCCTTGCGGCCCGCTCGTTCAGGCGAGGCCCATCGCCCTTCGCAACTCAAGGTCCCGCGTCCCGTGCGCCGTACCCGCGCACCGCCCAGCTACCAGCCCATTGGACACCCACGTCACCCCCGCGCAGGCGGGGGCCCAGCGCGAACTCCCGTTTCCCGCCGCGAAAGGCGCGGTTAACCCGGCGAGTCGTCGAGGAGGACCTCGAGGACCTGCAGTTCGCGTTTGATGAACAGCCGCTCCGCGAGGGCGATGAGCACGGCGTAGGTGGCGAAGGAGCCGAGGCAGGCGAGCCCGAGCATCCACGGGGCATAGGCACCTTCCTCGAAACGCGGGCCCAGCCAGACGAGAAAGAGAAACGGGGACGCGATGAGTCCGGTGCCGATCGTGGCGAGGAAGCTCAACACCCCGTTGCTGCTCTGACGCGCGTCGACGCGCTGGGCGAAGGGGTTCAGCCGATCGTGGGGCAGGGCGAAAGGCCGGAGGATCGACACGAAATGCTGGACGCCCATGCTGATGGGGACGAGGGCGGCCGTGACCGCGAGCATTGAAACCGCAAGCTCCACTCCGCCCCTCCACGCGGTGACCGCAACGATCGCGAGGAGAGGTGGAACCCGGAACAACATTCCCGCGATGTCGCTCGCCACGAGCAGCGATGACCTTGCGACCGGCGTTCCGACGATGAGCGCCACACCGCGTCCGATCACCAGGAAGGCGTTGCCGCCCATGATGCTCAGGAAGACGATGAGGCCGAGCGGACTGACTGCGGCTTCCGGACGAGATAGCGAGAAGGCAATGAAGCCCATCATCAAGGTGGGCATCAGCAGGGCCATCCGGGCCGCGGGCGTACGCAGCTGCGTCCGCAGTTGAGTCTCGATCAGGGCGCCCATGGCTCCGGGCAGGAACACGCGCGCGCGCCGCGCTTTCGCTTTCTGCTTCGCCACCCGGTCCGTGCCCTCACCACCGAGGATCCGATTGAGCAGAATCATGGAGGTGAAGGTGATTCCGATCAGAAGCACCAGCGCGGGCGCTGCGAACCAGAGGCTTCGCCCGATGTCGC
>CAYNHK010000442.1:0-1871 GCA_964396875.1 uncultured Acidobacteriota bacterium
GCGGAGGCTGCGTACCGGCCCGAAATCGATGGGCTCAGGGCGATCGCCGTCATCTCCGTCATCGCCTTCCATCTCGCTCCGAGCTGGCTCCGCGGCGGGTTCGTGGGCGTCGACATCTTCTTTGTGATCAGCGGTTACCTGATCACGGGCTTCATCCGACGAGCCCTGGAGACCGAAGGTTTCCGGTACAGCAGTTTCTTTGCCCGAAGAGTGCGACGTCTCGCGCCCGCGCTGCTCTTCGTAACCCTGGCCACGACACTGGCGGCCTACGTAGCGCTTCGTCCACGGGACCTCTTCTCCTTCGCGAAATCGGTGATCGCGCAGCCGATCGCCCTGCAAAACATGCATTTCCTCGCCGAAGGCGAGTATTTCCAGGGATCGGAGAGGAAACCGCTTCTGCATACGTGGTCCCTCGGTGTTGAGGAGCAGTTCTATCTGGTCTGGCCGTTCATCATCCTTCTGGTCTCACGATGGAGCCGCAGACGGGCGCTGCTGCTCCTCGGCCTTGCCCTGCTCGCGTCTTTCGCGCTCAGTCTCGCGCTGCCCCGCATCTCTCCAAAAGCCTCCTTCTTCCTGTTTCCGACGCGCGCCTGGGAGCTGGGCGTCGGAGGCATGCTCGCGATCGCCGAGGAAGGCCTGCGGGGCGGCAGGTTGTCGGCGCGCTGGAGGAGCGGGCTTGCATGGATGGGTGTCGCCCTGCTCATTCTCTCGTTCGTCTGGATCTCCGAGGACATGCTCTTTCCGGGATGGGTCGCCCTCATTCCGGTTGCCGCCACGGCGGTTCTCATTGCCGCGGCATCCGATGGCGCCTCGGCGATAAAGAGAGCGTTGAGCGTGAAGCCCTTGGTCTTTTTCGGCTTGATCTCCTATTCACTGTACCTGTGGCATTGGCCTGTGATTGTCTTTGCCCGCCGGCTCGGCTTCGACCCGGCGACATGGTCGACCGCGGCTGTGCTTCTGGTGCTCTCCTTCCTGTTCTCCACCTTCACCTACTACCACGTCGAGAAACCGATTCGGAGCCGCCGCGTGCTCCCAGGCACGAAGTCGCTTCTGCTGAGCGCGGCTACAGTCGGCGCGGTGGTGATCGTGCTGGGAGTTCTTCCTCTTCTCACCCGCGGGCTGGCCCTCCGCTACGACGAACCGGCGGCCACGATGCTCACCGCCTCGTTTGACAGCAAGGGAGTGGATCGGTGTGGGTTCCTTTTTCGCGTCCTTCACCCTGCCGCCGTGGTCTGCCGTCTGGACGAGTCCCGCGAAGCGAACGCGCCAGGCGTGCTTCTTTGGGGCAACAGTCACGCGGCGATGTGGGCAGGGTTGTTCGCCGAACTGGGAGAAGAAGTCGGGCGGCCGGTCTTTCTGAATACGCGGAACTGCCGCGCCGTCAGGGACAGCCCGATTTGCGGCGACTCGGTTCAGAAGGAGATTCTCGCGACGGTAGAGCGCAACCGGATCTCCGACGTCGTTTTGGCCAGCACCTGGCATGGGGCCTACGGCATCCCCGACGACGTCCTGGAGAGCCAGTTGGAGGCGGTCGTCCGCGAACTTTCCTCGCGAGGCGCCCGGGTCTGGCTGGTGGTGGACGTTCCGACGAACGCAGCGCTTGATCCCGAGGCGCGATGGGCCATGAACCCACAAACGCCGACCTTCGGTTCGTTTCCTCTGGCCGACCATTCTCTCGGGCGACAATCGCGCGAAGCGAGCTTCTTCGAGAAGCTCGTGAGGGCTATTTCCCGTGTCCAGATCATCGATCCAACGAATGTCTACTGCTTCGACGGCGAGCGATGCTACGGCGGACGCGATGGGCGCGCGTGGTACTACGACCCCGAACACATCACCGACACGGGCGCCCGGGCCGCCCGCGACCGCTTTCT
>CAYNHK010000443.1:0-1871 GCA_964396875.1 uncultured Acidobacteriota bacterium
GGCCAGCGACCCGGGCAATATCGCGATCCGAGCGGCAAGGTTGCCATCGTTGACAACGCGGTCGGCGGCGTTCTTTCGGTCGGCATCGTCCTCGGCATCACGTGCCTGACGCACGAACAGGGTTGCGGCGGATACAGCCTCGTCGATGCCGGCGTCGACTTCGGCCTCGGCTGGGCGGAACGTGTCAACAAGAATGAGACAACGGGGGCTTGGGTTTACTGAACCACCTGGGAAGAACCGTGGGGAGTGCCAACGCCCGCCGGCGCCGTCAAGGCCAGGCCGCCTTCGGCGGTGCCCTTCGGGCAGCCTTGACGACCCCGCCGGACGTTGACCGGAGCCCGGCTATCGAGGTTGGCGTTGCCAACCTCGTCGGGGACGAGGCCGTTCCTAGGTCCATTGATCCAGACCGCCGTCGGGGCGGGTGGAGGGACCGGCAGGCCGTTGACGAACCGCTCCGGGTGCGCGACGTGGGCAGCCACCAGGACGTCGGCGCGCCGGGCCCGCTTCTCTTCGGCACGTCCGAAGTGGACGTCGGCGGGGGTCAGCAGGCCGATGCCGTGGTGGCGATGATGGTTGTTGTACCAGTCGAAGAAGGCGACGCAGAAGGCCCGGGCATCCTCGATCGAGCCGAAGCGATCGGGAAACTCGGGCCGGTACTTCAGCGTCTTGAAGTGAGCCTCGGAGAAGGGGTTGTCGTTGGAGACGTGAGGCCTCGAGTGGGTCTTGGTCACCCCGAGATCCGCCAGGAGAAGCGCCACCGGTTTGGACTTCATCGAAGAGCCGCGATCGGCGTGGACGGTGAGCTGACCCGGCTCGATCCGGTGACGTCGATAGCAATCCTCGAGGAGGCGTTCGGCCAGAGATGCCGATTCGTTCGGTGCCAGAAGCCACCCGACGACGTGCCGGCTGAAGACGTCCATGACGACGTAGAGTTGGTAGTACCGCCATTTGACGGGGCCCAGGAGCTTGGTGATATCCCAGCTCCAGAGTTCGTTCGGCTTCGTGGCCAGAAGCTCCGGCGCCGCGTACTTCGGGTGGCGGAGCTGATCCCGACGCTCGCGGACCTCTCCGCTCGCCTCCAGGACCCGGTACATCGTGCGGATGGAGCAGAGGTAGCGCCCTTCGTCCAGGATCGTGGCGTACACCTCGGCCGGGGCCTTGTCCACGAAGCGCTCTTCGTGCAGAACCTCGAGCGTGGCCAGCCGCTCCCCCTGCGTCAACCCGCGCGCCGAGAGAGCTCGCGGCCGGCCCGAGCCCGGCCGGGGTGACTTACGTCGGTAGTAGGTCGCCTTCGGCACGGCCAGCGCCAAGCAGGCAGCCGCGATGCCCACCCTCGTCCCGATCTCCTCGACCGTCGCCATCAGCGCGTCCCGCCGCTGCCGCCCGGACCCTTCGGCCCCAGCTCGATCCCCAGCATCACCGAGACTTTTTTTTGGACGTCGATCAACGCCTCGCACACCTCCACTCGCGCCTTCAGCCAGGCGTTCTCACGCTCCAGCTCGACCAGCCGTGAGTCGCGGACCTTCGGTGCTGGCCCACGTCGCCTCGGGCCCAGCTCCTGCAGCGCTCCGCGTTCTCGCAGCCGACGCCATACCGTCAGGTGGGACGAGTACAAGCCCTCTCGCCGGAGCAGCTCACCCGTCCTCCCCGGCTGATCCTTCAGCGCGTCAGCCTTCGTCAGGACCTCGAGCTTGTAGCTCGCGGAGAACCGCCGCCGATGCGCCTTCGCGCTCACCTCGGACGTCTCCCTTTCGGCCTGGCTGACTTCGGACCCGGCTTCCACTTTCGCTAATGCCACGTCGTGTTTCCTCTCGCGCCCTCTTCACTAATCTCTCGGGGGGCCGCTGTCTCACACACGTTGGCACAGAGGG
>CAYNHK010000444.1:0-1859 GCA_964396875.1 uncultured Acidobacteriota bacterium
GGAGATGATGATCCCGACCGCCATGATGAGGGCGCCGCGGCCGGGAAGGACCACCTCGAGCGTGGAGGTGGCCACGCGGTCCAGCGGCGCGTTCTGGATCTGATCGAACGGGAGCGTGACCAGATACGCGAGATTGGCGAGGAAATACAGGCCAATCACGAGGCCGGTGCCCGCGGCGAGCGAGAGGGGAATGTTGCGCCGCGGATCCTTCACCTCCCCCGCGGTGAACGTGATGTTGTTCCACGCATCCGCCGCGAACAGCGAACCGACCTGGGCCACGCAAAGCGCCACGAAGAGACCGAAGGCGGTGTCGGGCGTGAGCCCTGGGGCCACCGCGGTGGCTCCGCGGATCGTCCAGGGATCACCGAAGTTCGAGGACACCGCGGTGCTGTTCCAGCCCCACAGCAGACCAAGCGCCACGAGTGCGGCCAGGGCCAGTGTCTTGGTGGATGTGAAGACGTTCTGGATCAGCTTTCCCCATGAGAGGCCGCGCGTGTTCATCCACGTGAGGAAGGCGACCACGAGCAGGGCCATGAGCTGAGTGGTCGAAAGCGAGAGCGCATAACGCTCGGTCAGGTGGATCGGAGCGATGAGATAACGGTCCTCGGAAACCGCGGGGACCCAGACTCCGAGGTAACGGGAGAAACCGACCGTCACCGCCGCGATCGTCCCCGCCTGAATCACCAGAAACAATGTCCAGCCGTAGAGGAATCCCCAGATTGGTGAGAAGGCTTCGCGGAGGTAGACGTACTGTCCTCCCGCCCGCGGCATCATGGCCGCGAGTTCGCCGTAAGAAAGCGCCGCCGCGAGGGTCAGGGTCCCGGTGATGAGCCAGGAGACGAGAAGCCAGCCCGGGCTTCCCAGCACGCGCGACATGTCGGCCGAGACGAGGAAGATCCCCGACCCGATCATCGAACCGACCACGACCATGGTCGCGTCGAACGCGCCGAGGCCTCTGGTGAACTCGGTGTCGAGCCCCGCGTCGTTCTCGGCTGGCTTCATCTGCGGGCCGACCTTAGCCTCGGCCTCGAGCCCGCACAAGGCTGGCCGAACCGCCGGCCGAGAAGCTACTCGGCGGAGTGGTGGTGCCGCACGTCCTTCGCTTCGACGAGGAAGATCACGTCTTCAGCGATGTTGGTGGCGTGATCGGCGATGCGCTCGATGTTCCGGCTGATCAGGATGAGGCCGAGGGCGCGTTCGATCGTGCCCGGGTCCGCCATCATGTGAGTCAGCAGCACTCGAAACACGCGGTCCTTCAACTGATCGACCTTGTCGTCGCGATGCAGGACTTCACGCGCGAGCGAGGCGTCGCGCCGCACGAATGAGTCAAGGGCATCGCGCGTCATCTTCTGGGCGATCTCCGCCATCTCCGCGATGTCGATCACGGGCTTGAGCGGAGGGGTTTCGAGCAGGCGCAGCGCGGTCTCGGCGATGTTCACGGCCTGATCGCCGATGCGTTCGAGGTCGGCGCCCATCTTCATGGCCGAGGTGATGAGGCGCAGGTCGGTCGCCATGGGCTGTTGCAGCGCGAGCATCTTGAGACAGCGGTCGTCGATCTCGATCTGGAGGCGGTTCACCGCGGCATCGCCTTCGATCACGGTCTTCGCGAGTTCGGTGCGCCGCTCCATCAAAGCGACGAGGGCCTTGCTGGTCTGCGACTCGCAGAGCGAACCCATGTGGAGCAGGCGGTGTTTGAGGGCTTCGAGATCGCCCTCGAAGTGCTGACGTTCCATTATCCGAACCTTCCGGTGATGTAGTCCTCGGTGAGTTTCTCCCGAGGGTTGGTGAACATTTGCGCCGTGGGGCCCATCTCCACCAGTTTCCCGAGCCAGAAGAACGCGGTCTTGTCGGAGACCCGC
>CAYNHK010000445.1:0-1794 GCA_964396875.1 uncultured Acidobacteriota bacterium
GCCTACGTCGGCGGCACGCTGACGATGATCCAGGAGAAGGCGGAGACGAAGCTCGACACCCGCTCCGACACCGACTTCATCTTCGACGCCGGGTCGAAGGGCCGCGTGGCCATTCCCTACACGAAGATCGAGGACATCGAGTACGGGCAGAAGGCGGGCCGTCGCGTCGGCGTCGCCATTCTCGTGTCGCCGCTGGCGCTGTTTTCGAAGAAGCGCAACCACTTCGTCACCATCACTTACAAGGACGACAAGGACAAGGAGCAGGTGGGCGTCTTCGAGTTCGGCAAGGAGGTCTTCCGCCCGGTGCTGAAGATCATCGAAGTGCGGTCGGGCAAGGACATCGTGTTCCAGGACACCGACGCCTGTAAGCAGTACAAGCCGGCCAAGGAGTGCGAGGCGGCGAAGTAGCCACCTCGTCCGCCGGGTCAGCACCGGCGTAGGCGACAATCCAGGGATGCCCAATGTCGTCGTCCACCGCCTGCCCGACGGACGCTGGCGCGTGACCGACGCGCCGGACGACTGGACGGACGACGGCCGCGACTACCCTGCCCCGAATCCCTCGGACGCCATCCATGAGTTCGAGCCGGATGCCGTGCGCGACTATCTCGAGCGGACCGCGCCGCGCGATCCGTCGGACGAGATCGCAGAGGCGGAGGAGGACGAGGAGGGTCGCTTTGAGCACTAGCCGTGTCGGTCTCGTGGCGACCGCCACCGTGATCATCGCGTGTCTCGCGCTCGCGCCGGGCCGCACGGGACTGGCGCAATCGGTGAACGGCATCGCCGGTGGCACGCTGCCTGGCCGCTGGCAGTCGCAGACGCCGCCGTGTTCGGACATTCCGGACTGGCAGGTGCACGAATACAACCCGCGGCTGTATCTGCTGCGGCAGTCGCCGTGTGCGAACTACGAGAAGCCCGTCGTCTTCCTGTTCTTCGGGGAGTCACGGGCGCTGCTGCTCGACACCGGCGCTGTCTCTGGCACGCTCGCGCCGGCCCTGCGCCGCACCGTGACGCAGTGGCTCGCGCGCCACCATCGCGCCTCGATCCCGATCACGGTGGTGCACACGCACGGCCACGGCGACCACAAGGCCGGCGACGCAGAGCTGCAGGCGTTGAGCGATCCGGCGATGCCACTGACGCTCGTGCCGGCGGAGCTCGACGCCACCAAGGCGGTCTACGGCATCGCGCGCTGGCCCGAGGACGCCGGGCGGATCGATCTCGGCGGCCGGGTGCTCGACGCGATTCCGATTCCGGGCCACGACGCGATCAGCGTGGCCCTCTACGATCGCGAGACGGCGATCCTCTTCACCGGCGACACCGTGTATCCGGGCCGTCTCTACGTCGCCGACCTGCCAACCTTCCAGGCCAGCGTCGGACGTCTGGTGGCGTTCACCACCGACAAGCCGGTCGCGCACGTCCTGGGCAACCACGTCGAGCAGACACGCACGCCGTTCGAGGACTACCCGGTAGGCACGATCTTCCAGCCGGACGAGCATCCGCTGGCCCTGTCACGCGGTGCGCTGCTGGAACTGGCCGACGCCCTGGCCGCGATGAAGGGCACGCCCGCTCGCGTGTTCCGGCGCGACTTCACCGTGTGGCCCACCGCGCTCACCACCCCGGAGGAGACGAAGCGCGCCCGGGCCTACATCGAGGAACAGCGGCGTCAGATGTGGTCAGCGGGTCGGCCCAGGCCCCAATAGACGAAAAGCCCGGTGATGTCGCCATCACCGGGCTTCTGAATTGTGGTCGGGGCGAGAGGATTCGAACCTCCGACCCCTCGGTCCCGAACCGAGTGCT
>CAYNHK010000446.1:0-1759 GCA_964396875.1 uncultured Acidobacteriota bacterium
CGGACAACTCGCGCCGACCACGCTCATGGGCCAGCGTACGAGCACCACACCCGAAGGACGCACTGAATTCTTCGGCTCTCCCCTGAAGATGGCCGAACTGATCGCCGGACTCGACGGCCCGGTGTACGTGGAGCGGGTCGCCCTCTACGACGCCAAGCAGCGGAACCGTGCCAAAAAGGCGATCACCAAGGCCCTGCGCCTGCAGGTCGAGAATCGCGGCTTCGCCTTCGTCGAGGTTTTGGCCGAGTGCCCGACTCATCTCGGGATGACCCCGCCCGAGGCGGAGGAGTGGGTCAAGCAGAAGATGACCGCGGTCTTCCCGCTCGGTGTGAAGAAGGACCTCGAAAACCCTCCCGAACACCCGCGGGTCGAAGGCCCGATGTTCGACCCCGCATACCTGGTTCAGTCGATCGAAGGGTCGACCGACAAGGCGCCCCGTTTCTGCGAGACGTTCCCGAAGCAGTGGGAGACCGAGGACATCGCTTTGAAGTTCGCGGGTGCGGGTGGCGACGGAGCCCAGACCGCGGCCTTGCTGGTGGCTCGTGCTGGAATCAATGAAGGCTTCGACGCCACTCACATCCCGAGTTATGGTCCCGAGTCGCGCGGTGGGACGTCCTACGCCGACGTCCACATCGCGCGCACCGAGGTCTTGTCGCCTTCGTCGCCGGCCCCCCATGTCCTCGTCGCGTTCAACGCGCCGAGCCTCGCGCGGTTCGGGCCCACGGTTGTGAAGGGCGGAACCATCATCTACGACAGTTCGGTGATCGTCGATGTCCCCGCGATGCCGACGGGGGTCAAGGTGGTGGGCGTGCCGCTCACGCGCATCGCCGCCGATCTGGGGAGGCCCGTGGTGAAGAACGTGGTGGCGATCGGCGCGCTTCAGGCCGCGACTTCGATGTTCCCGGGCGCTACGTTCCTCGCCGCGATCCGGCAGGCCCTCAAGACGAAGTGCGCCATGATTCCTCTGAACGAAGAGGCCTTCGCGCTGGGTCAGCGTGCGGTTCGTGGCGACGCCTGAGGCATAGTTCCAGGGATGAGCGACATCGCCCACCTGCGGAAGAGCTACGAACGGGCGGAACTCAACGAAAACGCATCGGACTCCGACCCGATGAAACAGTTCGCGCTCTGGTTTCAACAAGCGCTCGACGGGCAGCTGCCGGAGCCGAACGCGATGACCCTTGCCACGGTGGGAGAGGACGGTCGGCCATCGACGCGTGTGGTTCTCATCAAGGGCTTTGATGACCGCGGGATCGTCTGGTACACGAACTACGAGAGCCGCAAGGGGCGGGAACTCGCGGCGCACCCTGTGGCGGCGCTGCAGTTTCACTGGGTCGAACTCGAACGCGTCGTGCGGATCGAGGGCCGGGTCGAAAAAGTGAGCGGCGAGGAGTCCGACGAATACTTCAAGACGCGTCCACTCGACTCGCGCATCGGCGCGTGGGCGTCGCCCCAGAGTCAGGTGATCCCGTCGCGTGCCGTGCTGGTGACGAACGCTGCAAAGTTCGGCGCGCAGTTCCTTGCGACGCTTGTTGGCGGCGGTCCGCCTCGTCCACCGCACTGGGGTGGTTATCGACTGACGCCGGATACCTGGGAGTTCTGGCAGGGCCGCAAGTCGCGGCTGCACGATCGCCTCCGCTACCGCCTCGAAGGCGGGCAGTGGATCCGCGAACGCCTGGCGCCGTAGCGTCACTACAGCACCGCGCTATCGCGCTCGCAGCGCTCGATGCGCATCTGTCAGTGAGATGGACGCCTCGTTGAG
>CAYNHK010000447.1:0-1737 GCA_964396875.1 uncultured Acidobacteriota bacterium
GGAGGACGATGAAACGGTTGTTGGCGCTGAAACGGATGATGGCTTTGATCATGGCTCTGCCTTAGCGGCGCGAAGCGGCTGGTTTGGGCGCGCTTTCGGGAGCAGCCGCTTCCGGCGGCGTCATCTCTGAGAGCACTGCTTTCAAACTCGATTCCGAATCGAGCAGGAAGTTGGCGCCGACCACGACCCGGTCGCCTTCCGCAACGCCGGAGACGATCTGCACGCCGCTGCCCTCGATCTTGGCCCCAAGCTTCACCACGCGGGGCTCGAAGCGGCCCTCACCGCGGTCCAGGAAGACGAGCCGCCGGTCCCCGGCGTTGATCACGGCTCCGTCCGGCACCACGAGGCCTTGCCCCAGATCGACATTGAGGAAGACGTCGGCGAACATTTCGGGCTTGAGATCCCCCCGGGAGTTGTCCACCTCGAGCCGCACCTTGACGGTGCGCGTTCGTTCCTCGACGGTGGGAGAGATGTAGGTCACCCTCCCCTTCCACTCCTTGCCGTGTATCGAGGCCACGCTGACCACGCCCTGCATGCCCAGAGCAACTGACGACAGGTTGTATTCGTAGACATCGGCGAGCACCCATACCCGCGAGAGGTCGGCGATGTCGTAGAGGGTGTCCGCGGGGGTCACCTTCATCCCCTGGTAAGCCATCTTCTGGACCACGTATCCGCCGATCTCCGAATGGACGTTCAGGGTCCGGGTCACCTGCCCTGCGGTCTCGAGTTTCTCGATGTCGGCCGGCCGCACGTCCCACAAAAGCAGCCGCTGCCGCGCGGCCTCGAGAAGAGCGGAGCTTCCCTCGGCGGCCGAAGCGACGGCACTCTCCTTCAGCCGGGCCTGCCCGCGCAGGGCCAGCAGATACTCCTGCTGCGTCGCCACAAGGTCGGGGCTGTAGATGGAGAGGAGCTTTTCACCGCGCTTTACGAGTTGCCCGGTGTAATCCACGTAGAGGTGCTCGACATAGCCATCGACCTTTGTGTGGACATGTCGAAGAAGGCGTTCGTCCACCGCAACCCTGCCGACCGTCCGAATCCGGTAGGCGAGCGGCATCTTCTTTACCGCCTCGCTGCGCACGCCCAGGACCTGCCGCCTTTCGGGGGAGATCACCACCACGGCCCGCCCGGCGACGCTTGAAGCCGCCGCCGCGCTCTCGTCTTCATAGACGGGCACGAAGTCCATTCCCATGCTGTCCTTGGCCGGTTTGTCGGAACGAATGCTCGGATCCATGGGGGACCGGTAGAAAACGATCCTCCGTTCCGCGGGCGTTGCGTCCGAAGGCCCGGTCTTTTCGATGGGAACGAGCTTCATGCCGCAGATCGGACAGTCACCGGGCTTGTCGGATGTATAGGTGGGATGCATCGGACAGTGGTAGCGCTCCGCGTGAGCCGCTGTAGTTGCGGCGGTCCCCGAGCCTCCCATGAACACGGCGCTGCCCACGGCTCCGATGGCGAGCGAAACCACCGAGACGATCGCGAACTTGAGCCAGGCGCGTGACGAGGCGGGTTTTGACGCCGAAGGCGCTTCCTCGACATCGGGCGTCAACGACGGATTCTGTTCAGTCATGATCTTCCTCTCCTTCACTGCTTCGCCATGCCGCCGGATGCGCCCGCGGACGCACTTCCGCCGGAACCGGACATGCCTGCGCCGACCGCGGGCGCGCCCGCGACCATCCCCGAGCTGGCGCTGAGACTCGCTTCTTCCAGGCTGGCCAGCGTCTGTTCGTGGCTGGCGAG
>CAYNHK010000448.1:0-1720 GCA_964396875.1 uncultured Acidobacteriota bacterium
TGCTCCTTCGTCACCCAGGTGGTGAAGGAGGTCGCGAAGGTCCCGGTCTGGGCCAAACTGACGCCCGCTTCCGCCGACATGACGGTGGAGGCAGGTGCGGTCTTCCGTGGCGGTGCGGACGCCGTGGTGTCGTCGAACACCTTCCCGTCTCTCCCGATCATCGACGCGGACACCCTCGAGTTCGAGATGAACGTGGATGGTCTCGTATCGAGCGGCGGCATGGGCGGTCCCGCGATTCTGCCCATGTCCCTCGCGAACATGGCGAAGATGACGAAGGCGTTTCCGGACAAGGCGTTCTCCGGAATCGGCGGCGTGTCCGACTTCCGCCAGGCCGCGAGTTATTTCCTGCTCGGTTGCGGCACCGTCCAGGTGTGCACCGCGGCCATGCTGGACAAGGCGGTCGGGCCGACGGTGATCAAGAATCTGAAAGAAGGCCTGGCTCAGTTCATCGAGCGGAATGCCGACAAGGGTTGGAAGAGCGTGGAGGACTTCCGCGGCCTCCGTCGCGACCGGGTTGTGGCGCATTCGAAGATCCGCCGCCCGGACGACGCCGAATACGCGGGCGGCTACGACGCGGAAGGATATTCGTCGGAAGAGATGGAGACCGCGACCGCCAGCCGTCCGTAACTTGAGGAACACGAAACATGACCACAACACTGATCAAGAACGGCTCCATCGTCACGGCGTCCGACCGCTACGACGCCGACATCTACATCGACAAGGGCGTCATCACGATGATCGGAAAGGGAATGAACATCCCCGCCGACACCGTGATCGACGCGTCCGGGAAGCTCGTGATGCCGGGCGGTATCGACGTCCACACCCACCTCGACATGCCCTTTGGCGGAACCACGTCCGCGGATGATTTCGAGACCGGCACGATCGCCGCGGCGCATGGCGGCACGACCACACTGATTGACTTCGCGATCCAGAATTTCGGCGAGGGCCTTTACCCTGCCTTCGAGGGTTGGATGAAGCGGGCCGAGGGCAAGGCCACGATCGACTACGCGTTCCACGTGATCATCCGCGAGCTGTCCGAGCAGGCGGCGCACGACATGGACAAGCTCACCCGCAACGAGGGCGTCACTTCGTTCAAGCTCTTCATGGCCTATCCCGGCGTTTTCCAGGTCGACGACGCGACGATCTTCAAGGCGCTCCGCCGCACCCGCGAGACCGGCAGCATGATCTGCATGCACGCGGAGAACGGGGGAGTGATCGACACTCTCGTGAAGGAAGCCCTGATGAAGGGCCAGACCGCTCCCAAGTACCACGCGTTGACCCGGCCGACCCGCGCCGAGGCCGAAGCCACCGGCCGAGCGATTGCGCTGTCCGAGATGGCCGGCGTGCCGATCTACATCGTCCATCTTTCGAGTTCGGACGCGCTCGAGAAAGTGAAGCAGGCGCGCGACATGGGTCTGCCTGCCTACGCCGAGACCTGTCCTCAGTATCTGTTCCTCTCCTATGAGGACTACGAGCGGCCCGGGTTCGAAGGCGCCGGCTACGTGATGTCTCCGCCGCTGCGCGAGAAGTGGAACCAGGCCGCCTTGTGGAAGGGCCTCGCCCAGAACGACCTGCAGGTCGTCTCCACCGACCACTGTCCGTTCTGCATGAACGAAGCGAGCCAGAAGCTTCTCGGCAAGGACGACTTCTCGAAGATTCCAAACGGCGCGCCTGGCATCGAGACGCGGCTCTACATGCTGTGGGAAGGCGTGCGCAAGGG
>CAYNHK010000449.1:0-1712 GCA_964396875.1 uncultured Acidobacteriota bacterium
CTCTCCGCCTGATCGTCCGCCGTTCTCTCACAAGCCGGAGTTGGTCCAATGAAAGTCGGTCTCGTCGGGTGCGGTTACTGGGGCAAGAACATCGCGCGGAATCTGCACCAGATGGGTTTGCTCGGGGCGGTGTGTGATCCGAGCGCGAAGGTCCTGGAAAGTGTTCCCAAGCTCTATCCCGGGGCCTTCGCCACGAAGTCCCTCGCGGAGCTTTTGAAGTCGAAAGACATCGATGCGGTCGCGATCGCTTCGCCCGCGGCCCAGCACGCGGCCACCGCCAAGGCGGCGCTTCAGGCCGGCAAGGACGTCTTCGTCGAAAAGCCCCTGGCCCTCGACGTGAAGGAGGCTAAGGGGCTCCTCGACCTCGCGAAGAAGAAGAAGCGCATCCTGATGGTCGGCCACATCCTCCAGTACCACCCGGCGATCCGGAAACTCAAGGAGCTGGTGGATGCGGGGGATCTGGGCGACATCCAGTACGTCTATTCGAACCGCCTCAACCTCGGGAAGATCCGGCACGAGGAGAACATCCTCTGGAGTTTCGCGCCCCACGACATCTCCGTGATCCTGCTTCTGCTCGGCCGTCTTCCGAAGAGCGTGACCACGGCGGGGGAGAGTTGGCTGCGCAAGGGTGTGGCCGACGTGACCATGACGACGCTCGAGTTCACGGCGGGAGCGCGCGCCCACATCTTCGTGAGCTGGCTGCATCCTTTCAAGGAGCAGAAGCTGGTGGTGGTGGGCAGCAAGCGGATGGCGGTGTTCGACGACGTCATCAAGGAAGGCAAGCTGCGGATCTTCGACAAGGGCGTCGACTGGGTGGACAGCCAGCCCGTCATCCGGCAGACCTCGGAGTCCACGCTGTTCTTCCCGGATCTCGAACCGCTGCGCGAGGAGTTGCTCCACTTCGCCGATTGCGTGCGCACGAGGAAGACGCCGCACACCGATGGCCGGAACGGTCTCGATGTTCTTCGGGTGCTCGATGCGGGACAACGTTCGCTCGATGGCGGCGGCAAGCCGGTGGCGATCAAGGCGACGATCTAAGACGGAGAACCGAACGGTGTCAGAAAAGAACTACTTCGTCCACGAATCCAGCTACATCGACGAGCCCTCCACGATTGGAGAAGGCACGAAGATCTGGCACTTCTCCCACATCCTCAAGGGCGTGACGGTGGGGAGGAAGTGCAACATAGGTCAGAACGTGGTGATCGGCCCGAACGTGAAGATGGGCGACAACTGCAAGATCCAGAACAACGTGAGCGTCTACGAGGGCGTGGAGCTCGAAGACAGCGTGTTCTGCGGCCCGTCGATGGTTTTCACGAACGTCTTCAATCCGCGGAGTGAAGTGGTCCGCAAGGACGAGTACCGCAAGACCCTCGTGAAGAAGGGCGCCTCGATCGGGGCGAACGCGACGGTGGTGTGCGGTTCGACGATCGGCGAGTACGCGTTTGTGGGCGCGGGCTCGGTGGTGACGAAGGACGTTCCCGCCTACGCGCTGGTGATGGGCAATCCCGCGCGACGCACCGCGTGGATGTGCCGGTGCGGCGAGAAACTCGGCCGGGGGCAAGCGGGAGAGACGCTCGCCTGCCCATCATGCAAGGCCCGATACGACGTCGCCGCCGACCGGATCTCGCCGAAGGTCTGATGGCGCAGGCACCGCGGAGGGTCGTCAGCCTTCCGCGCGCCCTTTCGAAACTCGGGTTGTGCTCTCGCACCCA
>CAYNHK010000450.1:0-1710 GCA_964396875.1 uncultured Acidobacteriota bacterium
TTCAAAGCCTCGACCTGAAAGACCAGGTCGTGGGAATCAACCGCGTCACCAAGGTCGTCAAGGGCGGCAAAAACATGTCCTTCGCGGCGCTGGTGGTCGTCGGCGACGGAGCCGGCCATGTCGGCTACGGCAGCGGAAAAGCCCGCGAAGTGCCCTCCGCCATCAAGAAGGGCATCGAGGCGGCGAAGAAGAACGTCATCCGCGTGCACATCACGAAGGAAGGCCTCACGATTCCGCACACCGTCACCGGACGTTTCGGTTCGGGCTCCGTCCTCTTGAAGCCCGCCTCCGCGGGTACCGGCGTCATCGCGGGAGGTGCCGTTCGCGCGGTCATCTCGGCGGTCGGCATCCACAACGTTCTCACCAAGAGCCTCGGCAGCTCCACCGCGCACAACGTGGTCAAGGCCACGATCGACGCGCTGCAGCAGCTCAAGGACCCCCAGGCGGTCGCCCGTCTGCGCGGTCGCGATGTCTCCGAGTTCATGGTCGCTCCGAAGGCCAAGTCCAAGGGCAAGGTTGATGTGAGCGCGGTCGTCACGCCGCCTTCCGCGGCCCCCTCCGCTCCCGCGGCGGCCACGCCCGAAGCGGTCTAAGAGAAACCCCGGAAAAAGCCCCTGGAAAGAGCAATGACGGCCAAGAAAACCAGCAAACCCAAAGCGACCGGAACCTTCAAGGTCGAGCTGTACGGCAGCATCATCGGGGCGACCGAGGGACAGCGCGCCTGCGTGCGCGGCCTCGGGCTCCGGAGGATGCGCCACGTCGTCGAGCGCGCGGATACCGTCGAGAACCGCGGCATGGCGAAGAAGGTCCCGCACCTCGTCCGCTTCGTCTAAGCCCGAATCTCAGAAGCAAGAATCAAGGAACCACAGCAGATCATGACCCTTCGACAAGCTCAGGGCGAGTCCTCGCGACAGAGCTCGGGGACCACCGGTCTCTCCAATCTTCGCCCCAATCCGGGCTCCACCAAGAACCGC
This sequence comes from uncultured Acidobacteriota bacterium, assembly GCA_964396875.1. Lineage (GTDB taxonomy): Bacteria > Acidobacteriota > Vicinamibacteria > Fen-336 > JAGNNV01 > JAGNNV01. Next base: position 975 of record CAYNHK010000450.1, read on the forward strand.
AAGCGCGTCGGCCGCGGCCCGGGCTCCGGCCTCGGCAAGACGTCCGGCCGCGGTGAAAAAGGCCAGAAGAGCCGCAGCGGCTTCGCACGCAAGCCCGGCTTCGAAGGCGGCCAGATGCCGCTGTTCCGCCGCCTTCCGCGGCGGGGCTTCAACAATATCTTCCGGGTCGAATACGCCGTCCTGAACCTTCAGCAGCTCGAACTCTTCCGCGCCGGCACGACCGTCGGCCCCGACGATTTCTATGCCAAGGGCTTCATCGGCAAGAACGAGACGGGAACGGTCAAGGTTCTCGGCAAGGGCAAGCTCACCAAGGCCCTCACCGTGAAGGCCCACCGCTTCTCGGCGTCGGCCAAGGACGCGATCGAGAAGGCCGGCGGAAAAGCCGAGCTCATCGGCGCCCCGGCCGCGGCCTAAGGCCGTTTCCATCATCTTCCGAACAACGAGTCAAGAGACAAGCACGGTCGAGGCCAGATGAACATATTGCAAAGCCTCCGCAACATTTGGGATGTTCCCGATCTCCGGAAGCGCGTGCTGTTCACGCTTTCCATGCTCGGGATCTATCGCCTGGGCTCCCATATTCCGACTCCGGGAATCAACTCGAAGTCGCTGGTCGAGTTCTTCGAGCAGAACAAGAGCAACATGTTCGGCCTCGTCGACATGTTCTCCGGCGGCAACCTCGGGAACTTCACGATCTTCGCCCTCGGGATCATGCCGTACATCTCGGCCTCGATCATCC
>CAYNHK010000451.1:0-1700 GCA_964396875.1 uncultured Acidobacteriota bacterium
TCATCTTCATCAACCAGCTGCGAGAGAAGATCGGCGTCATGTTCGGCAGCCCCGAAACCACCACCGGTGGTCGCGCGCTCAAGTTCTACGCGTCCATCCGCCTCGACATCCGCCGCATCGCGTCGCTGAAAGAGGGCGAAGACGTCATCGGTTCCCGCGCCCGCGTGAAGGTCGTGAAGAACAAGGTCGCGCCCCCGTTCCGCGAGGCCGAGTTCGACATCCTCTACGGGGTCGGCATCTCGAAGGAAGGCGACCTCATCGACCTCGGCGTCGAGCAGAAGGTCATCGAGAAGTCGGGGGCCTGGTTCGCCTACAAGGGTGAACGCCTGGGCCAGGGCCGCGAAAACGTCCGGCAGTTCCTGCTCGCGAACCGCGACATCCGGAACGAGATCGACCTCAAGCTTCGCGCCGCGCTCGGTCTGCCGGCTGCTGAGGCCGGCGTCGAGAAGGCCGACAAAGTTGAAAAGGGCAAATCCGAGGCGCCTGAAGCCGCTAAGAAGAAAGCCTGATGCTTGCGATGCGCCCGAGCCGGAACGGGCGTATCGCGTCTAGTCCGCGAGTCAAGCGAAGGGCCAATTCACTTGGCCCGGAGCGACGGGGGTCTGGGGGGCTGAGCACAGCAGTCCGTTCGGAAACTGCGGCCCCCCAGCTCAAAAATTGACTCGCACTCACGCGGCGTGATTGAATCCGCATCCCCCTTAGCGTTCCAAGCGGGGTCGTCGCGTGCGACGAAGCCGTACCAGCGCAAGGATGTGGCGTGGTAGCTCAGCTGGTAGAGCAGTGGACTGAAAATCCACGTGTCGGGGGTTCGATTCCCTCCCACGCCACCATTCGGCGCGAAGCGCCGAATCGGTGCGTGGGAGGTTTTCGGGAGGGCACCCGCGCCTCCGGCGCGGCTTAGCCCTCTCGATTCCCAATGGCGCCACCACGCGTGCGTGGGAGGTTTTCGGGAGGGCACCCGCGCCTCCGGCGCGGCTTAGCCCTCTCGATTCCCTTGTCTGCGTCACCCCGCGTGGCTCAGCCCCGCCGTCATAGCGGGGAGCCAATCCCAGCCGCTACCAAGCCCATTGGACCGGTCGTCATTGCGAGGCCGCTCCCGTTCCCAACGGCCGAAGCAACCCCGTCCCCCCACTATCGGCCCGCGACTGCGCCACGCCCTCGGGGAATCAAGACCTGCGCCAGCCGGTTCGTTCGAACCAGCGGGCTATGTCTTCCTTCGGGATGCGGTGCCGCGTCGGGCGGCCATGGGGGCAATAGTCCTGGAACTCCGTGGCCAGGAGCCCGACCACGATCTCGTGCATCGTGGCCGGGTTGATCTTCTGGCCGGCGCGAACCGCGGAGTGGCAGGCGAGGCTGGCCGCGAGACGATGGGCGCGACCCTCCACGGCCCAATGCGTGTCCGATGCGTCTTCGAGTTGTCGGAGGATCCGGGTCACTGCCTCTGACGGATCACGGCCGGAAAGCAGATGTGGGATGGATCGAACGAGCAGAGAGCCCGCGCCGAAGGCCTCGATCTCAAAGCCGAGATCGTAGAGTTCGAGCGACGTCTCTTCCGCGAGGAGCGCAAGAGACGGGGAGATCTGGACCACGGCCGGTTCCAGCAGCGCCTGGCTCTGGGCGCGCTCCCCTCTCTTGCGTCTTTCGATCTGTTCGAAGCGGGCTCGTTCGTGGCACGTGTGCTGGTCGAAGAGCCAGAGGTC
>CAYNHK010000452.1:0-1699 GCA_964396875.1 uncultured Acidobacteriota bacterium
CTTCATCACGATGATGCCGTTGTTGCCGCCGAGCTCGAGCAGGCTCCTGCCGAGGCGCTTCGCCACTCCTTCGCCGACCTTGCGTCCCACCGCGGTGGAGCCGGTGAAGCTCACCAGCGGCAGACGGGCATCGGCGGTGAGGCGCGCGCCAATCGAAGGACCGCCGATCACGAGCACGAAAACCCCCGCGAAGCCGTACTGTTCGAGCACACGGTCCGCGATCTTCTGCGTCGCGATGGCCGTGAGGGGCGTCAGTTCCGACGGTTTCCACACGACGGTGTCGCCGCAGACCGCGGCGACGAGGGCGTTCCACGACCAGACCGCGACGGGGAAGTTGAACGCGCTGATCACACCGATGGGACCGAGCGGATGCCACTGTTCGTACATGCGGTGGCCCGGGCGTTCCGAATGCATGGACAGGCCGTAGAGCTGGCGCGAGAGGCCGGTCGCGAAGTCGGCGATGTCGATCATCTCCTGCACCTCGCCTTTGCCTTCGGCGTAGATCTTCCCCATCTCGAGGGTCACGAGAGCCCCCAGGTCGTCCTTGTGGGTGCGCAGCGCATCGCCGATCTGTCGCACGATCTCCCCGCGCTTCGGGGCGGGAACCGCGCGCCACCGTTTGAACACGTCCGCGGCTTCGTCGACGATCCGGTCGTACTCGGCCTCGTTCACGGTCTTCACCCGGGCCAGCACCTCGCCCGTCGCAGGATTCGTCGAGACGATTTCTTCGCCTGAAGGGGCGGCGATCCATGCGACCCCCTTGCCGCCGGAGTTTCTGGGTTCGATGCCGAGTCGTGAGAGAAGCGCCTTCGTGTCCATGAAGGCGATTCTACGTTTCGAGCCTGGACGTCCCGGCGGCGTCCGGCGGTCAGTGGGCGGGTTTCGCTCCGCGTGCTTTGTTGACGCCGGTCACGAGAGCGAGCACCAGGCCTCCCGCGATCACGCCGACGAGCCCATTCGCGAGGGTCGGGCCCAGCGTTCCGACGACACCGCCCGCGTGCTCCAGACCCTCGACCCAGTGGTGAAGCGCCGGAATTCCGTGCACGAGAATGCCGCCGCCGACCAGGAACATCGCGGCGGTGCCGGCGACGGAAAGAAAGCGCATGAGGAAGGGCGCCGCGGCGAGGATCGCCGCGCCCGCGCTCTTGGCGAGTTTCCCTTCTTTCCGGCCAAGGTGGATGCCGAGGTCGTCGAGCTTCACGATCGCGGCCACGAAGCCATAGACGCCCACGGTCATGACGACCGCGATGACCGAGAGGACGGAGACCTGGGTCATGAACGGCTGGGTCGCGACGGTGCCCAGAGTGATGGCGATGATTTCCGCGGACAGGATGAAGTCGGTGCGAACGGCACCTTTGATCTTGTCCTTCTCGAAAGCCACCAGATCCACCTTTGTGTCGACCAGAGCCTCGGCGAGTTTGTCGTGGCTTGCCTTGTCCTCCTCCTTGCTGTGGAGGAACTTGTGAGCCAGCTTCTCGAAGCCTTCAAAACAGAGGAAGGCGCCGCCAAACATCAGCAGCGGGGTCACCGCCCAGGGCGCGAAGGCGCTGATGGCCAGGGCGGCGGGCACGAGGATGGCCTTGTTGACGGCCGAGCCCTTGGCCACCGCCAACACCACCGGCAGCTCGCGGTCGGAAGCAACGCCCGTCACCTGCTGCGCATTGAGCGCCAGGTCGTCGCCGAGAACGCCGGCCGTTTT
>CAYNHK010000453.1:0-1673 GCA_964396875.1 uncultured Acidobacteriota bacterium
ACTACCTCACCAACGAGACGACGATCCAGTCGTGGCTCCTCACCAAGGACCACAAACGGATCGCCCTTCTCTACCTCCTCTCCGTGACCCTCTTCTTCACGGTGGGCGGCCTCTTCGCCTCGCTTGTTCGCATCGAGCTCCTGACCCCGGCCGGGGACTTCATGAGTTCCGAGATGTACAACCAGGCCTTCACCTCGCACGGCGTGATGATGATCTTCTTCTTCCTCATCCCCGCGGTCCCAGCCGTGCTCGGGAACTTCCTGATTCCCCTGATGGTGGGCGCCAAGGATCTCGCCTTCCCCAAGATCAACCTCGCGAGCTGGTACATCTTCATGGTGGGCGCGAGCCTCGCGGTGTTCGCGGTCCTGACCGGCGGTCTGGACACGGGCTGGACGCTGTACCCGCCCTATTCATCGACCTACTCGCAGTCTCGCGTGGCCCTCGCGGTCGCCGGCGTCTTCGTCGCGGGTTTCGCCTCCATCCTCACCGGCGTCAACTTCATCGCCACCGTGCATCGCATGCGCGCGCCCGGCCTCACCTGGTTCCGCCTGCCCCTCTTCGTGTGGGCGCACTACGCGACATCGCTGGTCATGGTTCTCGGCACCCCGGTGGTCGCCATCACCATGGTGCTGCTCTTCCTCGAGCGGACGATGGGCTTCGGTTTCTTCGATCCCGCGAAGGGCGGCGACCCGGTGCTCTTCCAGCACCTCTTCTGGTTCTACTCGCACCCCGCGGTGTACATCATGATCCTGCCCGCGATGGGCGTGATCTCGGAGATCATCTCCACGTTCTCCCGCCAGAAGCTCTTCGGCTACAGCTTCGTGGCCATGTCGTCCCTCGCCATCGCGATCCTCGGATTCCTGGTGTGGGGCCACCACATGTTCACGACCAGCCAGTCGGCCTACACCGGCATACTGTTCTCGGCCCTCACGTTCCTGGTGGCTATTCCCTCCGCCATCAAGGCCTTCAACTGGACAGCCACGCTCTACAAGGGCTCGGTGTCGTGGGAAACCCCGATGCTCTTCGCGTTCGGCTTCATGGGCCTCTTCCTGATCGGCGGTCTCACCGGTCTCTTCCTCGCCACCATGGGCATGGACATCCATCTTCAGGACACCTACTTCGTCGTGTCCCATTTCCATTACGTGATGGTGGGCGGCGGCGTCATGGGCTACATGGGCGGCATCCACTTCTGGTGGCCGAAGATCACGGGGCGCATGTATTCGAACTTCTGGTCGAAGCTCTCCGCCCTCTTCATCTTCGCGGGCTTCAACTTCACCTTCTTCCCCCAGTTCATCCTCGGGTACATGGGCATGCCCCGCCGCTATCACTCCTACCCCGAGGAGTGGCAGGTCCTGAACGTGATGTCGACCCTCGGCGCGTCGATCCTCGCCATCGGCTACGTCCTTCCCGCGATCTACCTCACCTACAGCCTCTTCCTCGGCAAGAAGGCGTCCGCCAATCCGTGGGGCGCCACCGGCCTCGAGTGGAAGACCGCCTCGCCGCCACCGCCGCACAACTTCCACGAGACGCCGATCGTGACCACCGAGGCTTACGACTACCAGTCCCTGCCCCTTTCTGAAACTCCCGAAAAGGAAGGAGCGCACCATGGCTAACCTTGCCGCCTCGCTCCAGCACCATTTCGCCGACTTCAAGCAGCAGAAGGAGTCGGTGGT
>CAYNHK010000454.1:0-1671 GCA_964396875.1 uncultured Acidobacteriota bacterium
GGTTTCCCGAGGGTGGGTGAGTTCGTTGTGCGTCTTGTTGTAGTAGATGAACAGTAGAGGCGCTTGCACTCAGAGGCTGTGGCTTCGTTCGCTCGATGGCGGGGTTTTGCAGCGCTCCATGGCGGTCTTGTTGCTGCGATCACGCAGGACTGGCTGCGGGTAGTTGTTGGGGTCTGAACCGAGAGGGGTGCGCCCGGTCGGGGCCGTTTGGATCGCTGCCGCTACGTCAGAGTCCGAAGGCTCCACCGCTGACGAGGATCACGATGCCGAGGCCGATGAGAACGATGGGGAAGAGGATGTGCTCCCAGCGTTCGAGCACTTCGGCGATCGGGGGGCGGGTGGCGACGAACTTTGCCAGGGCCACCAGGACCGCGACGAGCGCGAGGAAGACGATGCAGTAGGCGACTACTGCGAGAGGTTCCACGCTGAGGAAGACAGGGGTGTAGACGCCGATGTTGTCGCCGCCGTTGGCAAGGGTGACGCCTGCGACTGTCCACACGCCGACCTTCTTGCCGGCAACCTTGGCCTCGTCGTCATCGTCGTCATCGTCTCCGCGCCAGGCCTGCCATGCGGCCCAGAGGCCGAGGCCCAGAGGGATGAGACCGAAGTACGGGATGGCTGCCGAGGGCAGGAATGCTCCGGCACCGATGGTCACCAGGACCGCGGCACCGAGGATGCCGGCGAATCCGAGGTACTGGCCGGCCAGAATGCGGGCGGTAGTGCCGCGCTGGCCTGCCCCTCGCGCGAAGAAGAGGGAGAGCACGATGATGTCGTCGATGTTGGTCGCTGCGAACAGGCCCATCGCCTGCAAGACCGAGGTGAGGATCATGCGCCCTCCCCAGCTGCGTCGCATCCGGGAAGCGAGCAGGCGGGATCGATGCACGGGGCGTCTTCGTCCACTGCCAGGGTGGCATCGACCAGTGCCGTCAGCGCCTGCGCCAGGTGCGAATCGGCGATCTCATATCGTGTCCGACGACCCTCGGGCTCGGAGACGACGATCCCGCAATCGCGCAGGCATGCCAGGTGGTTGGACACGTTCGGGCGTGTCAGGTCCAGATCTCGGGCCAGTTCCGCCGGGTAAGCGGGATGGTCGAGCAGGGTCAAGATGATCCGGGATCGAGTGGGGTCGGCCAGTGCACGACCCAGGCGGTTCATCACGTCGAGACGCGAAGCAATAGTCAGCATGGACTGAACTATACAGCGCGCACTGAACACTCGGTCACAGGCGTCAGCCCAGATCGCATGCCCGTAAGGGGAACCCTCACCGGACACCACCGCTACTTATCGAGAGGAACGACGGCACGCCTGGCGGGCTGTCCCGTAAGACCCGTCCGGTGAACTGTCCGGTGAAGGGAGGCTATATGACACACTGGGGAGCATGTCCCCCTTGAAGGTCGGCTATGCCCGAGTCTCCACCGACGAGCAGGACCTGACCGCGCAGCGTGACGGACTCGCGGCGTTCGGCGTCGATCCCAAGCGCATCTACGTCGATCACGGGCTCACGGGCCGCAACGCCGACCGTGAGGGCCTGCGGCAGGCGCTGGCAGCGTGTCGGGACGGCGATACATTCGTGGTCACCAAGCTCGATCGGCTGGCGCGTTCGGTCCGTGATGCGCACCGGCTCGCCGACGACCTCGCGGCGCGGGAAGTGAAGCTGAGCATCGCCGGATC
>CAYNHK010000455.1:0-1670 GCA_964396875.1 uncultured Acidobacteriota bacterium
GACCGCATCGGCCGGATGGGAGAGTGTGATCCAGCTACCGGTCAGGCGGGCTCCTCTTTCTAATCGGATGTCGCGCATCAGGGGCTCACCGCTGATGCGCAAGCCTTCCGGCGTCCCTTCGAAGGTCGAGCCCTTGGGACCGAAGGGGACCGAACGACTCGTCCGCAGCCGAACGCGTCGTCCTTCAATCTCGAGATCGCCCTGGATCAAAACGCCCTCGCGCGCGGCGAAGGCGATGGGGGAGTCGCGCCAGGACCACAACGCCGCGTCGAAGTCGCCACCTCGCTGGTAAAGGCGTTCCCATCGATAGTCGTACGTCCCCCCGCCGAGAAGTTGAACCGCCACCGAGGCGGCGCCCAGCAAGGCGCCGAGCTTCGGCCAGGCGGCGAGGCCCTCGGGCAGGAAGAAGAAAAGCAGAGGCAGCAGATCGGTCAAGAGCCTCGGACCGAACGATTCGCCGCCGTGCCACTCGTTCCACATCGAGATAAACGCGAAGTGCGTGGCTGCGGCGGCGAGCAGCGCTCGCGCGAAAGCCAAACGACGAGCGATTGTCACAAGGCCCCAAAGCGCCACCAGAGCAATCGGCGTGAACACGAACAATCCGCGGGCGGGCGAGAGCAGGAGGCCCGCGACCGACTCCGGGAACGCGGCTCCGAAACGTCCGCTGAGGCCGGGGCCGAAGCGCCAGGGCGCGCCGAAGAAAGTCGCGTTGTAGATCGCCACGAGGGTGACGGGCACGAGCACCGCCAGGAGAATCCGCGTTGCGTGGGGCCGGGCGCGGGAGATGAGAAAGAGCAGGAGCACGCCGCACATCGGGATGGTCGCCGGCCGCGAGGCTGCGGCGAGGGCGAGGCCCAGAGCCGCGATCGACGCAAGAACACGCTGGTCGGAGGAGGTTGGGGACGCTTCCAGCCTTTCGAAGGCGCTCACTGCAATCACCAGGAACAGAACCGCCGCGGGGTGCTGCCACAAGGCCTGCGATGTCGAGAACACACTCGTCCCGAGGCCGAACAGGAGCGCTGACGTGACGGCCACCGCAGGCGAGGCCCGCTTCGAGAACGTCCAGGCCAGGACGGCGATGGCGAAAGCGCTCAGCAGACCGGCGGTCAACTTCCCCGCGACCTGGATCCCGGTCAGGTTGAGATCGAAGAAGAGGCCGAACACGAAGAAGATCGGAGCCGCGATCAGGGCGGGAAGGGCGGGGTAGATGGAAATCCGACCGCCTGCGACTTCGCGGGTGAAGGGATCGGCGGCATCGGTAGAAGGCAACACGAAGGTCCCGCGTGTGGCGAGTGCGGCCGCGGTGTTCTCGACCGCATTCGTGTCGCCCGACCCGATCGCCCGGCCGTTCGCGATCAGGACCGCGAACGAAATGACGAAGACCAGAAGCGCCAGCCGGCCGGCCGGTGCGGGTGATGTCACTTGACCGGGGAAGGCGCGGGCGAAGCCTGGGCGGATTCGGCGGGGGTGCGGGTACGCCGCCGCCGCTGGAACTCGTCAACCGCCCGTTCGTGATCGCGCAGGGACTTCGAGAAGACGTGGGTTCCGTCGTTGCGGCTGACGAAGTACAAGTCCTCGGTCGGCTCAGGACTCAAAACCGCCTGCAGTGCCGAACGCCCCGGCGAACCGATCGGGCCGGGCGGCAGGCCGGCGAAGCGGTAGGTGTTGTA
>CAYNHK010000456.1:0-1652 GCA_964396875.1 uncultured Acidobacteriota bacterium
TCGGTTGCGGCTGGGGCAGCTTCGCCCTCCTTCTCGCCCGCGAGTACGGCTGCCGGGTCAAGGGCCTCACGCTGTCGAAGCGCCAGCACGAACTGGCCCGGGAGAGAGTCGCCCAGGCCGGGCTCATGGACCGGATCGACATCGCTCTCGAAGATTTCCGCGAGACCACCGGAAAGTTCGACCGGATCGTCTCGGTCGAGATGTTCGAGGCCCTCGGCTACGAGAACTGGCAGGTGTTCTTCTCGAAGTGCCATGAACTCCTCGCCCCCGAAGGGACGATCGGCCTTCAGGTCATCACCATTCCCGATCACCGCTTCGCCCAGTACCGAAAGCACTGCGACTGGCTCCAGCGATACATCTTCCCGGGCAGCCTGCTCGGCTCGATCCACCATATGACGGGGGCCATGATCGAGCGCACGCCGCTTCTCGTCCATCACCTCGAGGACATGGGCGTCCACTATGAGAGGACGCTGCTCCTGTGGCGCGACCGGTTCCTCCAGAACCTCGCGACGGTTCGGGGGCTCGGCTTCAATGAGCGTTTCATCCGCATGTGGGACTACTACCTCTCGGTCTGCGCCGCGGCCTTCGGAACCCGAACCCTCTCCACGGTGCAGCTCGTCCTCACGCGCCCCCAGAACCTGTCCCTCAGCCTGGTGCCGGCGGCGCGGGAGCGTGCGGCGTGACCACCGACGCGGTCATCGGGTCCGGCCTTCTGCCCGACCCCCTCATTCGCTTCGGGATAAGGCGGCTGCTGAGGCAGCGTCGGAACGAATTGAGCCGGGGATCCGACGAGTCCCGGCGAAAACGCGAGGCCGAATTCGTCGAGTTCTTGAAGTCATCCCCCATCGCGGTTCACCAGGACGCGGCCAACGCGCAGCACTACGAGGTCCCCCCCCGTTTCTTCGAACTCGCGCTCGGCCAAAGGCTCAAGTACAGCAGCGGGCTATGGGAAGACGGCGTCACCACCCTGGACGAGGCGGACGAGAGGATGTTGGATCTCACCTGCGAGCGGGCCCGGCTCGCGCCGGGTCAGGACATTCTCGAACTGGGATGCGGGTGGGGCTCGCTCACCCTGTTCATGGCCGAGCGCTTTCCCGACTCGCGGATCCTCGCGGTTTCAAACTCCCGGCCACAGCGCGAATTCATCATGAATCGGGCCCGGGCCAGGAAGCTCATGAACATCGAGGTGGAGACCGCGGATGTCGCGTCCTGGTCGCCTCCGCGCTCTTTCGACCGCATCGTCTCCGTGGAGATGTTCGAACACTTGAGGAACTGGCCGGAGATGTTCGGCCGCGTGGCCTCATGGCTCAATGCGGACGGGCGGTTCTTCCTGCATGTTTTCACGCATCGTGAGCGCTCCTACCCGTTCACCGACGATGCGGATTCGGACTTCATGGCGCGTCATTTCTTCACCGGAGGCATGATGCCGGCCGACGGCCTGGCTCTGCGGGTTTCAGACGCGCTCGAGGTCTGCGAGCATCGGTGGGTCCCGGGAACACACTACGCCCGCACCGCAGCCGCCTGGCTCAAGAACATGGACGCGAACCGGGCCGAGATCGAGCCGCTCTTCAAGGACACCTACGGCCCGCTGTCCGGACGCTTCTGGCACTATTGGCGCGCCTTCTTCATGTCGTGCGAGGAACTGTGGGCCT
>CAYNHK010000457.1:0-1642 GCA_964396875.1 uncultured Acidobacteriota bacterium
AGGTCGACGTGGACGTCGAGGCGTCGCGCGATCGGCAGCAGCCGGTGCTGTGGCTCGCCGCCATCCGGCCCATCGCCTGATGGTCGCGGTCGCTGCTCACCGACGAAATCGATCAGGGCAGGCCGTCTAAGCCTTCAGGAGGACAGCCCTCCCACACCCCGGCGCCTGGCCGCCGAAGGAGATCGGTATGCGCGCGATGGGCGAGAGCTCGATGCTTCGGGTCAAAGCCATTGCCGGCACGCACGTCGTCATCATCGCGTGGGACCTCAAACCCAACCAGAAGGCCACCCTGACCCGGCTGCTCGGCTTCGCGATTCGACGCACGGAGTTCCTGGGCTTGACGACCACCGAGGTGGAGTCGTACGTCCTCAAGGGGATCAAGCGCTTTCGCGACAAGGACAAAGGCCTCGCGCCCGGCACGCCGGTGTCCACCGAGGAACACCCGCTGCAGACGTTCCAGTGGGGGGACTACACGGCCAAGCCGGGGACGAAATACGTGTATCAGGTCGTGCCGATGTACGGCGAGCCGAAGCTGCTGACGCCACACGAGAAGAGGGCCGCCACGGTCGAAGTGCTGACGGAACCCGAGACCGGAGTTCCCGCCGACATCCGCCACGAGGTCTACACGAACCGGGGCGTGATCGGCTCCCAGGCGTACGCGCGTGAATTCGAGAACGCCACGCCCGATCCGCGCGATCCGACCTCGCCGGAGATGAAGTGGCTGTCGCGCGGGCTCTTCGAGGGGCTGATCAACTTCATCAGCCTGGCCAAAGACTCGCACTACCAGCTCCGGGCCGCCTTCTACGAGTTCCACTACCAGCCGGTGGCCAATGCCTTCGCACGCCAGATCGAGGCCGGAGCGGACGTGAAGATCGTCTACGACGACGAGAGCGACTACAAGATCGAGAATCGGGCGACGCTCGCCGCGGCCGGCTTGACCGCTGCGGGTGCCGCGAAGCCCCGGACGGTGACCGAGGGCATCCGGCACAACAAGTTCATCGTCCTGGTGAAGGACGATCAACCGCTCGCGGTCTGGACGGGCTCGACGAACGTCTCCGCCGGCGGCATCTTCGGACACTCGAACGTGGGGCACGTGGTGTGGAACGCGGTCGTGGCCAGCGCCTACCTCGACTACTGGCAGCGCCTGGCGGACAACCTCACGCCCACCAAGTTGCGGCCGCTGAACCAGACGGCCTCGCCCCTGCCCGCCGGCAAGACGCCCCCGAACTCGGTGGTTCCGGTGTTCAGCGCCCGCGACGCCAAGGACAGCACCGAGACGTTGAGCTGGTATGCGGACCGGATGGCCGACGCCACCCGCATCGTCTGCTTCACCGTCGCCTTCAACATCGACAAGGTGTTCCAGGAGGTCATCGCCCGCGAGAACGACGTCCTGCGCTACATCGTGAAGGACGACGCGCTCGGGCCGGACGAGGTCATCGGTCACGACCGCGACGTGATCTTCGCCGCCGGAGGCTACCTGGGCGAAGGCTGGCTCACGAACTTCCTGGGGGAACGGGACAACCCGCTCAACAGCAACGACTACATCCACTCGAAGTTCATGCTGGTGGACCCGTTGAGCGACGATCCGCTGGTCGTCACCGGCTCGGCGAACTTCAGCAACCCGTCACAACGCACCAACGAT
>CAYNHK010000458.1:0-1559 GCA_964396875.1 uncultured Acidobacteriota bacterium
TGATGTCAGGGAAGGCGTAGAACGCCCCCGCGGGCGCCCGGCACGAAATTCCCGGAATCGCGTTCAAAGCGTCGACGACCAGATCGCGCCGCGCGCGATACTCGGCCACCAGTTCGCCCACGAACTCCTGCGGCCCAGTGAGTGCTTCCACCGCCCCGAACTGCGCGAACGAGGCCGCGCACTGGGTCTGATGGGAGATGAGGGCGGAGATACCGTGAATCACGGGCTTGGGGGCGAGGAGCCAGCCGATCCGCCACCCGGTCATGCAGTACGTCTTCGATGCGGTGCCCGCGATCATCATCTGATCGCCCAGGATTTTCCGGACCCGGGCCAACATCTGTGGATCACTGCCGACGTAGCGCATCCGCGCGTACGTGTCGTCGTAGAGAAGGAACGCATCGGGGGCCTTCGACTTGAGGCCGCGCGCGATCTCGATGAGAGCCTTCTCGCTCACCACGGCGCCGGTCGGGTTGGACGGTGAGTTGATGACGAGGATCCGCGTCTTCCGGCGGACCTTCTTGAGGATTCGCTCGGGGTCGAAGGCGAAGCCCGAGGCGCCATCGAGAGGAGCGAAAACCGGAACGCCGCCGCAAAGCCGGGGCGCTTCGGAAAACGTCGGCCAAAACGGCGTCGGAATCACCACCTCGTCGCCCGGATCGAGCACGGCCTCGCAGGCCAGGGCATACGCCTGCTTCCCGCCGAGCGTCACCGCCACTTCCATGGCGTCGAACGACACGCCGTCGTCAATCCGATACCGATCGGCCACCGCTTGTCTCAGGGAGGGAATGCCGAGGGACGGCACGTATCGCGTCTCTCCCCGGGACATCGCGGCGGTGGCGGCCTGTTTGATCCGGTCGGGCGTGCCCTGGTCGGGTTCGCCCACGGAAAAGTCGAGAATGTCGCGCCCCATGGTTCGCAGCAGAGTTGCGCGGGCCGCGGTCGCCACGGTGGGGGAAACTTCGACCGCATCGACGCGGGCGGAGAGGTGCAACGCGTGGAGTTTCCGCTTCATTCGACATTCCCCCGGTTCGAGAAGGCGTTCTCGGCTCGCTTCTCTTCCGCGCGTGTTTCAACGGCAAGAGCCACCTTCTCGGAAACGAGGCCCTTGACCGAGCCGCCGAGATACGCGATTTCGCGGACGAGGCGCGAGGCGATATGAGTCAGGTGGGGCGACGAGGGCAGGAACACGGTGTCGAGACCCGGACGAAGGTGAGCATTCATGCGGGCCATGACCGTCTCGTACTCGAGGTCAGAGCCGCCGCGAACCCCCCGCACCACGACCTCCGCGCCTTCCTTCTCGGCCAGTTCCACCAGAAGCCCCGCGAAACGCACGACGCGGACGTTCTTGAGGGCCGCCATCTCGCGCTGGACCATGAGCACCCGGCCCTCGGCCGAGAACCACGGCTGCTTCGATGAGTTCTCAAGCACCGCGACCACCACCTCATCGAAAAGACTCGACGCGCGGATGACGAGATCCAGGTGCCCGAGGGTCACCGGGTCGAAGGACCCCGGCACCAGGGCGATCCGCTTCCATTCCTTGCTGCTCACAACGGCACCTC
>CAYNHK010000459.1:0-1542 GCA_964396875.1 uncultured Acidobacteriota bacterium
TGTCGACCTCATCCTGCTCGACGTCATGATGCCGGAGATGGACGGCATCGAGGTCTGCGCTCGGCTCCGTGCCGACCCAAGGACGCGTGACGTCCCCGTGATCTTCGTCTCCGGGCGAGGTGAAGTGCAGGACGAAACCCGCGGGTTCGAGGCGGGCGGCGTTGACTACATCATCAAGCCCGTGAGCGGGCCGCTGGTGTGCGCGCGCGTCCGGACCCACCTCGACCTCAAGATCGCACGCGACTCACTCGAGCGGATGGCCCTGGTCGACGGTCTCACCGGTATCCCGAACCGCCGGCGTTTCGACAGTGTTCTGCCGAGCGAATGGCGCCGGGCCGCGCGCAGCGGCAACGCCCTCACCCTCATCCTTCTGGATGTCGACCACTTCAAACAGTTCAACGACGCCTGGGGTCACGTCCAGGGGGACGAGTGTCTCCGCGCAGTGGCGGCGGTTCTGGCCGCCGAGTGCCAGCGTGCTCCGGACCTCGTGGCCCGGTACGGCGGAGAAGAGTTCGCGCTGGTCCTTCCCGAGACCACAGCCGCGGGCGCGCGCGATGTCCTGCGGAGCCTCTTGAAAGGAATCGGGCGGCTCCAGTTCGCCGGTTCGGACAGCGAGTCTCCGGCGCGGGTCTCGCTCAGCGGCGGCGCTTTGACCCTCGTTCCCGCGGTGGACGGAAACCCCGCCGAGGCCCTCAATCTCGCCGACCAGCTGCTCTACGAGGCGAAGGCCGCCGGTCGAAAACGCGTGCTCCATCGCGACCTGACCGACGAGCGAGGTCCGGCCACCCCCGCTACGATCGAGATCGGCTGAGTCTTCTCGGAACCAGCCACCTCGTCCCAACGTCTCATACTGCAAGGGCATCCATGAAGCCATCTGAAGCCGAACGCGGACGTGCGCCCCAGGTGGGCGATCTGGTAGGGGAGAAGTACCGGATCACCTCCGTTCTTGGAGAAGGCGGGATGGGCCTGGTCTTCAAGGCGGTCCATCAGCACACCGGACGGGAAGTGGCCCTCAAGACCATTCGGCCGAGTCTGGCCGCAAGTCCGGACTTCCAGAGCCGATTCGAATCGGAAGCGCGCGCCATCGGCGCCCTTCGCCATCAAAACATCGTGGATGTCACCGATTTCGGCTATTCGGGTTCGGGCGACGATCGCTTCCCGTATCTGGTTCTGGAACTTCTCGAGGGCTATCCGCTCTCGCAGCCGCTACGCCAGGGTTCGGGGCTTCCCTGGTCGTGGGTGGCCTCGATCCTCGATCAGATCTGTCAGGCCATGGCCGAGGCCCACCGAGTGGGTGTGGTGCATGGCGATCTCAAACCCGAGAACGTCTGGCTGCGTCCGCGCGCGACGAGCGGGTTCGATGTGAAGGTTGTCGACTTCGGTCTCGCGCGCTTCGGGCCCGCGCCGAAGCGACCCGCGAGCCCCGAGGCGCCCCCGGTCCCGGCCCCTGAGCCTGAGCCCGCCGAACTGCCCATCGACGAACGCACCACGATGGCGCGGCCGAACACGAACGCGGGTCCCGAAAGCTCGATCGCGGGAACC